>JBCDAA010000023.1:0-43239 GCA_039186435.1 Myxococcota bacterium
CGTACCAGCGAAAGGTCATGCCTTCGCTGAGGATCACGTCTTGGTCGCCGTCGCCGTCGAGATCGCCGGTGCCGACGACTCCGCTTTCTCCGTCCCCAATCCGCACCGCGTCCGACCATCCGATCGAGCCGCGCGGGCCGGGGCATCCCGTCATGGGAGTTGCGGCGTCTTCGACCGCCGCGTCTTCCATCGCTGCGTCGTCTTCCATCGCTGCGTCGGCGACCGCGCTGTCAGCAGTCGCGGCGTCGTCGCCGGGTCGCTCTGCGTCCACAGTTCCCGCGTCACGGTCGCCGGCGTCGCGGTCACCAGCGTCCACGTCGCCGGCGTCGATCGAACGAGCACCGTCGGGGCCGACGTCGCGTGCGACCGAGCTGTCCTGATCCCGGCCGGCATCGCCGCTCATCTCCGCCGAACCGCAGCCTACGCAAAGGAGCACAAGGAACACCCGCATGACCACGGAGTCGCGCCGACGGGCGCAAAGCGATCACTCGCACACGCGATAAAGTTCCACCCGCGGATCGACTCGCTCCACGCCGACCAGCACCCCACCCCCGAGGCGTTCAGCGAAGGACCGCCGCGCCGCGTCCACGAGAAGCGCGTCGCCAAGACGTACGCCGTCCGCAGTGACTCGAACAACATCCGCGCCTTCGGCATCGACGGCGAGCGCGACGTGGGTCGCCTCCCCCGCGATCGCTGCGATCGCCGAGGACGCCGGTCCCCAAAGCTGCGTTTGTCCATCGGCGTAGGCCGCTGCCCAGCCCCTTGGATGCGCCGCGGCGATCGCCTCGTCCGTGTCGTCCTGCGCGACCGGGCCTAGCCGTTGCTCGGTTCCGTCGAAGCCGACGACGACAAAGTCCTCCACGTCCCGGCCAAGCACGGCGTTCGGCCAAAAGCCGACGATTTCGGTGTCGGTCGAGTCCCGAGAGACGCGCAGCCGCTCCGCGCCGCTCTCAACGTCGACGACCACCCACTCGTCGCGCGCACGGTAGGCGAGAAGAACGACGTCGTCCTGCACGTCGAGAAACCCGTCGTCGCCTCCGTCAAACCCTTCGGTGAACTGCCGCTCCTCGACGTCTCCGTCGACGAGCGAAGTGAGGAAGATCTGACGCCGACCGTCGACGAAGCGGTTCGACGCGAGGCGGTACCCACCTTCGAAACGCACCGCGCTTAGCTGCCGAAAATTGTTCCCCGATCCAACCGCAAAGGGCTCCGTTCGCGGTACGCCGCCTTCGTCGAGTTCAACGAGCTGAAGCTGACGCTCGTCCACGAAGAAGACGGCATAGCCCGCTTCCATTCGCACGAGGGCTCGCAACGTGGCGCTCGCGTCGACGGCGAGGGTGCTCTGTCCGGACTCCAGACAGTTGCGCCGAAGCTGGACCAGGTCGGCCTGCTGCGTGCACGAGCTCAGGAGAACGAGCGCGAGGAAGGGACGCACGAAGACAAAGACTACTGCATCGACCCTTCGAGGCGCTGGCGCGCTCGCGCGGTGTGAACAGAGTTGGGGAAGCGACGGAGCAGCTCCCGCCAAACCTCGAGTTCCTCCGCACCGCGACCGAGCCGACCGAGTGCCCGGGCCTTACCGACGAGGGCCTCCTCGGCGAGCGCCCCGGAGGGACGCGCGCGAAGATACGCTTGAAACTGACGAAGGGCTGCCCGCGGCTGGCCTCGAAAGAGAAGCCTGCCGAGGTTGACGCGAGAGGTGAGGCCCCGCTCCCCGCGCGGCTCAATGCGAATCACCTGACGGTAAAGTCGAATCGCTTGGGCCCGCTCCCCTGCGCGACGCGCTGCGTTCGCTCGCTCGAAGAGTGCGCTGGCCGAGGGTCGCGGTTCGGGCGATGGCTCCACCGAGGGGGCGGGCTCCGGATCGACTGCTTCGATCGGCTCGGGTTCCTGCTCGACCGGCGTTTCCGCGACCGGCGTTTCCGCGACCGGCGCAGCTTCGCGCGGCGTGGGCTCGACTTCATTCGGGCCTTCGGGAGTCTCTGGGCTCGGCCACAACCGCACCGCCGCAAAGGCGGACGAGGTAAGGACGAGCATCGCCACCATCGCACCAACCCATCGGCGCCTGGCCCGGCGGGGCTTGTGACTCGGCAGGCGATCGAAGAGCGCGTCGAGCTCGCCGATCGACACGTGATCGTCCGAGGTGCGAAGCACCATCTCGAGGCGGCACACATCGCATTCGCGCCGATGCGCTTCGAGTCGAGCGACCCCGTCCGCGTCCAAGCGGCCCTCGAGTTCTTTGTCGACCAAGCCGTCGAGATGGAACTTCATGACGCCTCCTCCGGAAGATCGAGCAGCTCGCGCAGCGAGGGATCGGCGGCGAACGCCCGCTGCAGGGCCTCCCGCGCCAGACGCAGCCGGCTACGCACCGTGTTGGAAGGAGCACCGGTCATTTCCGCCACCTCGTCGAGGGAACACCCGAGCACGGTTCGATAGAGAAAGGTTTCGAGCTGCGTCGAAGAGAGGTTCGCCGCGAGCAGCTCACCAATCCGGCGTCGCCGGAGAACATCCTCGGTGAGGGCGGGAGCCGCCGCGTCGCTCGGGATCGGGCCGCTGATGCGCTCGCGTTTGAGCGCCGTTTTTCGACGGATCCAGTCCGCGGAGGCGTGAACTGCGATGCGGTAGGCGTAGCGTCGTACATGGGAATCTCCTCGGAACGCCGGGAGGCTCGTGTAGAAGCGCAAACTCGCCTCCTGCACGAAGTCCTCGAGTTCGGGATGGCTCTTGCCAAGCGTGCGCCGGGCGGTTCGAACAAAGATCGGTCCGACCGCGTGAAAAAGCGCGCGCGCTGCCCGCGAATCCCCGTCGAGGGTCAGACGCACGAGCTCCTTCAGATCAGGCTCAGGCGATTCGGACTCGGGTGCGCGTTCGGCGGCCACAGGGACTAGGTCGCAGTGACTCGCCTCGATCGATCAGCGCGAACGATCAAACCTTGATCGGCAGGCCACTCGACTGCGACGCTACCGTGTGCGCCGCCGGGCCACGACGCTTTGCGTCCTCCTGTTCAGTGCTGCGTGGGCGAACGCACAAGCCCCCGAGGTCGAGCTCACCTGGATTGGGGAGGGCTGGGCGCTCGAGGAAGAGGCCTGGACCGGCGCGTATCGCATGAGTCAGCGGGAGGCCGAGGCGCTCCGCTTCGATGAGGTGGTGACCGCCTCGCCGGGGCGGCTTGCGCGGGTTTTTGTCGACATGAGCCGCCCGGACGAAGCGCTGGTTGTGCTCGCCGACGACGCACGCGAACGCATCCTCATTCGGCGAATTCCACGGGCGGATCCGGAGGTGCTCCGCGAGCAGATCACGACCGTCATCGAGGTCTCTCTTGAAGGGATTCGCAACGGGCTCTCGATCGGGGCAAGTCGGCAGGAGGCGCTCGCGCAGCTTCGGGGTGTGACCGAAGCAGAGGAGCCCGAACCGGAACCCGAGCCGGAGCCCGAACCGGAGGAGCCGGAGGAGCCCGAGCCGGAGCCTGCGCTGGTTCGCGCGCTCGTGGCCATCGACGGAACCCTCAGCGGCCGTCATCGAGGGCAAACCCTAGGGATGGTTGGACCGTGGCTCTCTCTGGATCTTGGCGGGCGTTTTTTTGGGACGGTAGGGCTTGGCTATCGCGTCGGATCTCGCTGGACGGATCAGGAAACGAGCGTTCGCCTCGACGAGGTGGTGGGTCGCGCCGGCGCGGGCGTTCGGCGGGGGTCCTTTGCGGCGCGTGCCCTGGCGGGTCTTCACGTGGTGCTTCCCTTTGTGGATGCAGGCCCGGCGTTCGAGGCGGGCGAGCGATCCCGGGTCGAGTTAACAGTGGCGCTCGAAGGGTCGCTCACGTGGCCTTTCGGCGATCATCTTGCCCTTCGAGTCGATGTGGGTGCCGAGACGCTCGTGCTTCGAACGGAGTGGAACCTCGGCACGCGAACCTACCGCTCATGGCCGGTGCGGCCGATTCTTCGCGTGGGATTGCTCTTTTTCTGATCGCTTCTGGGTCGCCACCGCGACTCAGCGCGTATGGGATGGCGTACGATCCTCGTCTTCGCGCTCGCGTGTGGTTCTGGCGGTAGCGACGAGGGAGATGGGGGTGGTCGAGACGCCGCGGGTCGCGATTCGGCGGTCACCGACGCGGGCGGCCGAGATTCAGGGCTGCAGGATGCCGGTCGCACCGACGCCGCAAGAGACGCTGCGGATTTGCCGCCTCCCGGCGAATGCATCGTTCCCGGGAGCACGCCGCGCTACGAGGGCGACGCGCTTTCGGCCGATCGCGTCGTCACCTCGACCGCGGACAGCGGCGCCGGAAGCCTTCGCGAGGCGCTCGAAGACGCACCCGATGGCGTCGTCATTGGCTTCGACCCCTCTCTCGCGGGGGAGACCATCGAGCTCGACAACGAACTCACGGTTTCCGCCGCGAACGCAACCATCGACGGCCGAGACGCGCCCGGAATCACCCTCGACGGTCGATCCCGAGTGCGCGTCATCAGCGTCGACAAGAACCGCAGCTTCACGATGATCGGCCTGCGCATCATCAACGGCCGCGCGGACGCAGGCGCGGGCGGCCTTCGCCTTCGGCAGGCGGACGAGGGTCGCCCCGAACAACACGCGCGGGTGCTCGGGTGCGTCTTTGAGGGCAACCACGGACCCCGCGCGGGCGCCTTGAGTGCAGGCTGGCGCGTGCACCTCGAAGTCACGGACAGCGTCTTTCGGAACAACGACGGGACCCGCGGCGACGACCGCACGCGGCCCTTCTCGGGCGGGGCGATCAGCACCGCGCAGTCCGCGAGTCTTCGCATCGCGCGCTCGGTTTTCGAAGGCAATCGGGGATACAAATCGGGCGCGGTCTACAACATCCTCCAGCCGATCGAGATCATCGACTCCGCGTTCTTCAACAACGAAGCGGTCGATGGATCGGGCGCCATCTTCACGGACGGCGGAAATCCGGCCGGGCCGCGCAACGAGTCCTTTGAAGGTTCCATCGAGGTGACGCGGACCTGGATCGAACGCAATCGGGGTCAGAAGGCAGGGGGCGCGATGCTCCTCTGGGGATACCCGGGCGATGAGATCACCCTCGACGGGGTCACGATGCTCGACAACGCCTGCGCGGAAGACGCCGACGGCGAATCGAAGGGCGGCGCGGCGCGGATTCAAGGCAAAGAGACGATCACGATCCGCAGATCCTACTTCGGGCGGAGCCGAAGCGAACAACAAGGCGGGGCGCTCTGGATCGATGGACCGGGCGAACTGCGCATCGAAATGTCGACCTTCGTCGAGAACACCACCCGCGGCCTCGGCGGCGCGTTCGTCTTCAACGGGCGAGACGGAAGCCTTCGGGTGGAGAGCTCCGCGTTCGTTCGAAACGAAGCCGGCAATGCCTGCGGCGCGTTCTTCTGGGCGTCGCGCGACACGGACGTCTTCGTTCAGAACACCTTCTTCGTCGAAAACACGGCGGACGATCTCACTTCGCGCCACGTGCGCATGCCCTTCCCCACCGACGGCGGCGGCAACCTTGAATGGGCGACGGAGCGTCCCGATCGCGGGCGCGTCTTCGACGAAGGCGTGTTCGCCGACCCGCTCCTCGGAGAGGTTCAACCGATGGGTTGCTCGCTCGGAATTCTCGGTTCGGAGAGCTCCCCGCTTCTGGGTGGCGGCGTACGCGGAGCGGACCAAGACGCAGCCGGCGCATCTCGCGACAACCCACCGGACATCGGACCCTTCGAGCACTAGACCGCGGGACAGATGGCACATAGTGGGCCCCGTTGACTCCACACCGGCGTACACACTCCGTCGTCGGTCCCCTGCAATTGCACGCTTCTTCGCACGGCACGTGTCCTGCACCCGAGCCCGACATGAGGGGCAAAAAAACAAACCAGCGCTCGATTTCGGCGCACCGTCTACGCGCGAAGCGACTACCTATCGCGGCCACGCTCTGTGCGGCGCTCGGTTTCTCCGTGATCGGTTGCTCGTCCAACGGCGCGAGTCCGCGCGATCGATTGGAAGACGCGGCGATGGGACCCACCACCTTCGTGGAAGATGAGCGCGGCGCAGTCGCGCATGTTTCGACGCAGGTCTTCGTGATGGGCGCAACGTTGGTCGAACGCGCGGATGCCTTTGTCGACACGTACGGAGCTCTCTTTGTCGACGGCACAGGAGAACTCGAGCGCCGTGAGGAACGCCCCGACGAGGAGGGTGACGGCGGCGTCGTGATCTACGACGTGACGCAAGGGGGCCCGTCTACGGCGCGGAGGTTCGCGTCGCAATCGACGGAAGTGGTGTGGTTCGTTACGCCGGTGGCAACGTCCCCGATACGTCACAACGCTTTGCCGAACCGACCATCACGGCCAACGACGCTCGCACCGTGGCGCGCCGCGAGTTCCCGCGGACTTTCGTCTCCGGGGGAGACTCCCTCGTCGTCTTTAACCCCGGTCTCTTCATGGGACAGGCAACGCCGAGCCATCTCGCGTGGGTCGTGGAAGTGCTCGGCCGAGGCGTCGACGGGTCGAAGCGAGTCTTCGTGGACGCCATCAGCGGCGAACTCATCGTTGGAGTTTCGCGCAACCCGACGGAACGCAATCGCGAGGTCTTTAGCTTTCGAGACACCGACTTCGAGGATCCCGCCGCGGACGCGGAGCAGCACTACGACGAAAGCGGTCCCATTGCGGGTGTGACTCCTTCGGCCGACGCGACCTCCGTCTACAACAACGGGGGAACGGTCTACGACTTCTTCGCCGACGAGCTCGGTCGCGACAGCATCGACGACGCTGGAATGACGATGTCGTTTTATGTCGACCTGCCAGAGGAACTCATGGGCGGGCAGAACGCCTACTGGAACGGCATCGAGCAGGTCATGGTGTACACGCCGGGGCTCGCCACCCTCGACATCACCGCCCACGAGCTCACCCACGGCGTCGTCGAGTTCACGGCTGGGCTTGAGTACTGGATGGAAGCCGGCGCCCTCAACGAGTCGATGGCGGATACATTCGCAGCGTTCATCGACGAGGCGACACCGTGGACGATCGGTGACAGCTCCGCGGTTGGCGTGATTCGATCGTTCTCCGATCCTCTTTCCGCGAACAACCCGCACCACACAACCCTGCAATACCAGCCGCCGATTCGCGGAACGTGTGCGGAGGGCTGTGACCCGACTTTCGAGCGCTGCGTCGGTGACTCCTGCATGCTCAACGATGGCTTTTCCGACGCGGGCGGAGTGCACATCAACAGCAGCATTCCCAACCACATCGTCTACCTGTTCACGGAAGGTGGCACCCATGAGGTGAGCGGCGTCTCCGTGATGGGGATTGGCCGGGATCGCTCGATTCATCTCGTCTACGAGACCCTTCGTCGCTATTTGGGCGCGGCCAGCACCTTTGTCGACTATCGAGTCGGCGCCCGTCAGACGATGCTCGACTTCATCGAAGGCGCGGAGTGGGCGCCCGAAGGCCTCGAGTTCACCTACGAGCAGTGCGGTGCGGTCCTCAACGCGTTCGCATCCGCGGGCGTCGGCGCCGAAGACCGGGACAACGATTGCTTCGACGACGAAGTCGACAACTGCCCGTGCGTGTACAACCCGGACCAGGACGAGGCGGCGTGCGCGGACATGGATAACTCGTGCCTCGAAAACGAGTGCGAAGAGGACGCCGATTGCATGGAAGGCACATGCGGCCCCGCGGGACGCTGCGTGACGTTCACGCCGCCGAGCTGGATGTGCACAGGTCCAGGGCAATGCCCCGACGGTTCGCACTGCCACGCTGGCTTTTCCTGTGATGACCCCTGCGGCTGGCGCGACTGCGACACGTGCATTCTGGACACGCGCTGTGGCTGGTGTCCGGACGCCGGCAGTGCGGGCGCATGCATCGCGAACGATGGGATGTGCGAGGCCGGTGACTTCGCGCCGAGCTGCGTGGATTGCGGAACGCTGAGCGACTGCGGAAGCTGCGCGGCGGAGGAGCGCTGCGGTTGGTGCGAAGGCTCTGAGACCTGTGAGCCCATCGAAGGCGGCATGTGCGCCGAGGAACTCGCCACGGAGTGCGTCGACGACAGCTGCTCTGGGGAAGGCAGCGATGTCTGCCTCGGCTGCAACCGACTGCCGAACTGTGGTTGGTGCGAAGGTGTCGGCTGCATGCCCGATAGCGAGGCAGACTCTTGCGGCGGCGCGTGGCGGGCCTCGGTCTCGCAGTGTGCCCCGTGCGATATGTACGACGACTGCTCGTCCTGCGCCGCGGATGGCTTTTGCGCGTGGTGCCCCGGCGTTGGGTGCCTCGTCGATTCCGACGCTGCGATGATGTGCTCGGACCCGGCGATCAACCCCGGCGAGTGTTGAGCTCTGCGCAGCAGCTGCGGGTGCGTGCGCTTCATGTGTCTCGGAGGACCTGATCGCTGGGGAACGCGGTCTCGGCGAGACCTGCACAGACGATGCGATGTGTGGGCTGTGCTGCCACCAAGGACCGTTCTCGCGGGTCTTGGTGGCGACGTCGCGAGCGTCTGAGCGGCGCGTCCTTGCTCGACAGGTTGGTTCACGGATTTGGGGAGCCCTGGATTGGCAGCCTTGGCACCACAGCGCCGCCAGAAGTTAGCCAACCTCACGGCGCCGCCAGAAGCTAGCCCGCAACGCAACGAGAATCAGCCAGAATCAGCCAACCTGATTTTGTTGACATTCGAGCGGACTGATTCGCGCGGAGCAGCCACGGAGCAACGAGAATCAGCCAACCTGATTTTGTTGACATTCGAGCGGATCAAAGTGGGCGCTCGCCAGGTGTTGCCTCAATAGATAACATGTTATATACTTAGCTTTGCATGCAGCAAAAACCTGATATTGTGAGGAGTCTTGGCTACCTCGCGCTCGGTAGCCGCTTCAAACGCCTCGGCGAGCGGCTCCAAGCCGATGCCGCCAAAGCCCACTCCCGCCTTGGCTATCCGACGACCCCTGCGCACTTTCCTCTCCTCGCAGCCCTCGAGGCCAACGACTCCCTCACGGTGGGCGAAGCGGTGCAGGCGCTCGGCGTCAGCCAGCCGGCGCTGACCCGAACCGCGCAAGCGCTCCGCGACCTCGGAATGATCGAGGCGAAGCGCGATCCCTTCGACTCGCGCATCCGGCGAATGCGCCTCTCCGCGCGCGGTGCAAGCGTCGTCGAACGAATGAAGCGGGAGCTCTGGCCGGTCGTGAGGGAAGCCGCCGCCGCGCTTGCAGAAGGTCCGCCCAGCGACCTGCTCACCCTCCTCGGCCGCGTGGAAGACGCCATCGCGGAGTCTTCGCTTCTCACTCGCGTCGAACTTGCCTCCCCCCTCCCTCCGCTTCGCATCCTCGAGTACGAGGATCGCCTCGCGCCCGCCTTTGCATCGATCACCCGCGCCTGGGTCGAGGAGATGTTCGAACTGGAAGCGAACGACCTGGCGATCCTCAACGATCCTCGAGCCACGATCCTCGAACCGGGCGGCGAGATCCTCTTCGTTGACGCGCCCGACCTTGGCGTCCTCGGAACCTGCGCGCTCATGCACGCCGGCGAAGGTGCGTTCGAGCTCACCAAGATGGGCGTCAAAGCAGAAGCCCGCGGTCGAAAAGCAGGCGCGTTTCTCCTCGATGCGGTGCTGGAACGTGCGCGCCAACTCAAGGCTCGCGGACGTCTCTCATCCCTCTTTCTACTCACGAATCACGCGTGCGGCGCGGCAATTCATCTCTACGAAAAGCACGGGTTTGTGCACGACGAAGAGGTCATGCGGCGCTACGGCGCTCGCTACGCCCGCTGCGACGTCGCCATGTCGTATCCCTTCGCATAAATCAGAACGCGTCGTCGATGGGCACACGTTGAAGCGCCTCTGCCGGAGGCGCCCCTGCTCGCGTTCGCGTCTCCACATGGGTTTCGTCAAAGGCGAGGGTGACCGACCAAGCCGGTTCGGTCGGTGCGGGAGGACATCCCTCACTCTCCGGAAGAAGCTCGCTCCGCGTCGCGCCGCGCTCCAGCACCCATCCGCGACACGACCACTCCCCATCGGCAAGACGACACACCGTCCGCCGACGCTCGCGATGCATCGAGGAGTAGCAGCCATCCATTTCGCCCACCTCTGCGACGATCTCTGCGTCGATCTCGGTCGGCCCTCCCGGAAGAACCTGCCGTCGTCTCGCGCGACGAAGCCGGTGGCTTCCCAGCTCGCCGCGACCGTTGCCCACCATGCCGAGCATCCCCGCAAGACGCCATCCGTCCTCTGCCCGAACGAGTCCGAGGAACTCGTCGACCTCGTGGTAGGTCCCGCTGATCACGCGCATGACGACAAGGCCGTTCCGCCGCGAGACCGTACAGCGGGTCTCGTAGACCACCGGCTCCGACGTCGCCCAATGCACTTCGCAGAGTTGCGAGACTCGCAGGCCCGGGAGCTCTGCGTTGCTTGTGACCACCGAAGCGAGGCGCTCTGCGAACGGGTCCGCGGAGCGCGTTCGTCGCCGGATGTCGCGAACCCAACGAGGATCGTCGCCATCGCCAAGCTCGTCCTCAAGTCGCGCAAGCGCGAGTCGCCGGAGAATCCGTGCGCGGAGACGCTCTCCGTCATGTTCCGCAAGCCGTGCCCAGAGCGCATCTCGGCACGCGCTACGCGGCTCTTCTTCAGCCTGCGATTCGGCTCGCTTCACGGCTCGCCAATGGCCGAGTTCAAGACGGACGTGGTGGTACTCGCAGAGACGAACCTCCCCGGCGAGGGCGAGCTCGCGATAGAGCTGGTAGGCACGCCGCCACTGCCCGTCCTGGGCAGCCTGCCTCGCGCTTTCGACGGGGCGAGGAGTCGTTTCGAGCTGCGCGGAGGCAGAAGCGGTGATGCTGAGAAGGACGCCGAGGACCCAAGAGCGCATGCTCCTCGCGTACGCAAAAGCGGGGCCACGAAAAAAGCCCGCGTTTGACGAGAGCGACGTGTCCGCGCAGGAACAGCGACGTCTCCGAGCACCCGCGCTCGCGCGCGCTATGCTCCCCGCATGAACGCGCTGGTGTTCAAACCGTGGGACTCGTACCGCTACGCCCATCACGCGTTTGTGGCCGATCGAGAACGGTGCATCACGCTGCTCGAAGCCGTAGGACGCGCAAGGCGGAACGCGGAAGCTGCCTACGCGAGCAAGGTTGCCGAAAAGGCGCCCGACGGGTGGGCTCCAGTACCGGACGAAGGATACTTTCTCCCGGTCGCGCCGAATCCTCCCCGGCTGACGGCCTTTGACCTTCACGCCGAGCTCGGGTCCCTCTTTGCGCCCGTCGCAGAACCCCACTTTCGTTCGCTCCTCGCCCGACGTCTCCCGATCCCGGACGACGAGCGAAACGCGGTTCGCGCGGGTCTTGCGAACGTCGGTCACGCGGTTGAGCTTCCTCCGGCGATCGCAGAGTTCGTCTGGCGCCCACTTCAAAACCGACTCGAGCGCCTGGTGCGACTTCGACAGCTCGGCGCGCCCGAGATCATCGTGACCAACGAAGAGCGGCTCCTCGAGACGGCCCTGGGTCGAGTCCTCGAAAACGACGAACGCGTGGCCCGCGAACTAACCGAGCATTCCCTCGGAGAAGAGGGCAACCTTGTCGTCGCCGCACTCAGCTGGTGCACGCAAACGGGCGAGGACGTGGGTCTCGGTCCGATGCACGACCATGACTTCGGCGCGGAGGGATCGATCGTGCCCACCGAGGTGGGCGAGGCGGTCGTGGTCGTGGGCGAGCATCTTGGGGGGCTCGCCGCCTTCGCTGCGGACTACCCCGCGTCGATTCGGTTCGGCCTCGAGCAAAGCGCTCTCGAGGCGGAGGAGGAGGCGCGTGGCTGGCCCGGCGAGGACGTGATGAAGAGTCCCGAGGTCGCGCAAGCTGTCGAGCAGCGCGTTCAGGATCTGATTCGAGGGACCGAGGCGCGCGCCGCGGGACTCGCGGAGGTCGCGTCCCAGGCAGCGAGCGCAGAAGCCGCGTTGATCGTCGTCGTGCAGAGGTTCGAGTGACACCCGCCGTTCGAATGACACGCGCCGTTCGAGCGACACCGGCCGTCTGCACTCCTCTCGGTTTTGGCGCGCGCGGCGCCCCAACCACGATTCACTACGCGGGCGAAACCTACGACGTCATCCCGTTCCGAATTGAAGCCCCCGGTATTCGCGTGATCGATCGCGGCAGGGACGTCTACACGATCGTCTGTGCACCGCCGCGCGGGACGGATGTGATGATCCGGAAAGATCACGGGCTGGCGGATCAGCTGCGGGAGCCCATAAGCGTCGAAGGCGCGAACCACGTGCTGTCGATTCTGCTCGCGCCCGACGAGGTGGTCGATGCCTGGGAACCTCTCCCAACGATCTTCTCGCGGGAGGCGGCAAGGGTTTGCCGCGAGCGCAACCCTGAGCCCATCGCTCGGTTGCTTCGCCGAATCCGCAAGAGCACGCATCTCGCCTTTGGCGACCATCAGATCGTTCGCGCGCTCTCGGGCGTGTTGCTTCACGAGCTCGCCCACGTCCTCGAGAGGCCGATCGACGACCTGCGACGGAGCCTCGCCGAGCGCGTCGGTCGTCCCTGGTAACCGGCGGCGTTGACGACCGCAGGCTCGCCAGCGAGGCTGCTGGCCCGACGTGCTCCATCACCTTTCGATTGCGGTTTCCGATCTCGCGCGCTCCGCTCGCTTCTACGACGCGGTGCTTTCAACGCTCGGGTACCGGCGCGTGTGGACCGCGGACTCCGCCATCGGCTACGGCATCGAAGACGACAAGGACAAACTCGCCCTCAAGTATCGCGGCGCGCCGGTTCAGGCCCCGAGCCCGGGATTTCACCTTGCCCTCGCCGCTCCCAACCGAGAGGCGGTGGCACGCTTTCACGAGTTGGGCCTCGCGCACGGCGGCACCGACAACGGCGTGCCCGGACTGCGCGCGCACTACGGACCCACCTACTTCGCCGCGTTCGTGATCGACCCCGACGGCTACGCCCTCGAAGCGGTGTGCAAGGACCCTTCGTGACGCGGCTTGCCGTCGCACCGCTCGAGTTTGTCGGTGAGCGCTGGAAAGCGACCTCGCCTGCGGGCGGCAGCGATCTCGACGCGCTTCACATGGTGACGCTCAACACCTGGTTCGACCCCAAACACCAGGGCGTGCGAACCCGAGCGCTCCTCGCGCTCCTCGAAGAATCCGACGCGGACATCGTCTGCCTTCAGGAAGTGACGCCTACATTGCTGGAGGCCCTCCAGGCGGACGAAGGCATTCGCGAGGGGGCGCAGCTCGTCGTGTCGGCTTCGGTGTACGGCGGCTACGGATGCGCAATCCTCTCGCAGGTCCCGATCGAGCGCGCCTGGGAACTCGAGCTTCCAAGCATGATGGCGCGGTCGCTTCTCGCCGTGGAGCTGATGGCGGATGACGAGCGACTCGTCGTTTCCACGGTGCATCTCGAGTCGACGCGCAGTCTACGCGCCAGCCGGGTTCGCCAGCTCGAGCTGATCTTCGATGCCCTCGAGGGCGCCCCGAGCGCAGTACTCGTCGGCGACTTCAACTTCGATCCGAGCGAACCCGAAGAGGAAGCGCTCGACGCCCGCTATGTCGACCTTTGGCCGCTCCTCCGAAAAGGCGAGCCTGGGTATACGGAAGACACCACCCGAAACGCCATGCGGCGTAAATACTTCGGCGGCGACAAACACGTTCGCTACGACCGCATTCTGATCCGCTCAACGCGGTGGAGACCGAACGAGGTCGCGCTCTTTGCAGACGAGCCGATCACGCCCGAGGTGTGCATCTCGGATCACTTCGGCGTCCGCGCGCGCTTTGCCCGTAGCTAGTGGAGCGCGCGAAGGGTGCGCGTCGGGATGGGCGGCGGAAGTCCGCGGAGGCGCGTGGCGAGGTCGAGGCGTTCTTGCAGGGAGATGTCCGTGAAGCGGAGCGCGACGCAATACCCAGGATCCCACGGGCGCCAGCCTTCGACGATGCGCGCGACCTTGGCGACGGCGCCGTACCACTCACCGCGAGCTTCGAAGGAAACGACGACGTCTTCGCCAACGGTGGCTTCCGCGTCGGCGGCGACGAGCATTCCGTAGGGCGACACGTCGAGGAGCTGCTCTCCGAGAAGACGAAAACCATCGAGGGCGACGGCTTGGCATTGGGCCCGCAGGGCGCGACGGCAGATACGGCGGCGGCGAATGTTCATGGGGTGCTCCAAGGTAGGATAACAGACTACCTTTCCCCTCCCGAGGAGCCAAAAAAGCGGTAGAGTTGAGCGGTGCGTGAGGTGACCGAGGCCGTGATGGCCGTCCTGGCTCGAGGAGGCCGAGGCGCGTTGGCGACCGTCGTGCGGACCTCGGGTTCGGCGCCGCAAAGCCCGGGCGCGAGGCTGCTCCTCCGCGCCGACGGAAGTACGGTTGGAACCATCGGTGGCGGCGCGATCGAGCGCGAGGTCACGGACGCCCTCCAGCAGTGTCTTCGGGACGGCAAACCAACGCTTGTCACCCGCGACCTCGCTCGCGACCTCGGCATGTGCTGCGGCGGCCGAATGGAGATCTTCGTGGAACCGATCGAAAGCGCCCCGCGACTTGTGATCTTTGGCGCTGGGCACGTTGCCAAACCGACGGCCGCCTTTGCCCGAGGCGTCGGGTTTCGGGTGGTGGTGATCGACGAGCGCGAGGAGCTCAACACCGAAGCGCGCTTTCCTGACGCCGAACGGCTTTGCCTTGATGCGATCGACGTTGCGGACGAACTCGCGCTCACGGGCGAAGACTGGCTGCTCGTCGTGACCCACGACCATCAGCTCGACGAGGAGATCCTCGACACCTACGCGCGGCGACCTCATCGCTACCTCGGGATGATCGGGAGTCGGCGCAAGGTCTTTCGGGTCCTGCAGCGGATTCATCATCGGCGCGGCCTGCCTCCCCTCGAGCGGGTCTACGCGCCGGTGGGCCTTGCGCTGGGCGCGGTGTCCCCGGAAGAAATTGCGGTCAGCGTTGTCGCGGAACTCATCGCGCTGCGGCACGGACAGCCGGGCGCACACCTCCGCGCCATCGACGACCCGCGTCTTCGCAAAGTACTCGAGGGCGCCATGACCCCTGAAACGGCGGCGACGCTTCCGCAGGGCTAAGCGCCGTTTTTTGGACGGAACGTGGCTCGTTGCCGACCCTGCGGCATGCGATCGAAGCGATATCTAAGGCAATCCGCGACCGAAACCTGGCGTCTTGCGAGCTACCAGCCGACGCCCACGAAGGCGCCCGAGCCTCCCAAGGAAACTCCCAAAACACACACAGACCGGCGCGCGCGAACGTCGCTTCTCCGCGGTTAGACCGCGCTCTGATCAGAACGCGCTTCGGGCGCCTTCGGTTCCGAACGCGTCGAGCTCGAGGGTGTGACCGCCGGACGCGCGGTCCACAAACTTCACCATGCCGGTGAGGGGAACCTCCGGGTGATGCCACACCTCGGCGGTGACCTGCTGCCCGTTGAAGTCGAGGGTTTGCTCACCGCGGAACGAGCCGTGAAAGAGCCCCGCGCGAACGGTGACGTCCTCCTGGGGACGTCCCTCCCAGTCCATGGGAAAGAGCATCGCAAGCCACGTCTGCATTTGGCCTTGGTGCATGCCCAAGAGGCGCGACGGAATCTCCCGCACCTCGGACCCGGTCTTGAACGTCAGCGAAAGCAGCTCGTGACTGCGACCCCCGGTTCCCGGGCGAACGCGCATGCGCACGTGACGCGTCTGCCGACCGCGGCGATCGCTCATCTCGATCCACCACGTGTCGTCTTCGCGATCGACAACGCGGTACTCGGTGCCCGAGCGCGCGCCCTCCCGCCAGGTCACGCGATAGCGAACCCACTGCCCGATCGCGACCGGTAGAGGCGCCGCATCAGCGCTTGGCGCCGCGACTTCCCGGGCCGGTTCTGCGGAGGGCTCAGGCTCGGCCTCCGCAGGCGCTGCCGCCATCGTCTCGCGCGCCATCGTTTCGGCTTCGGTCTCTGGACCGGGCGCGGGCGGACCGGCGCGCATCCTCGACGGGCTCTCGTCCTCGGAGGTCGTTTCCGGCTCCGGGGAGCCTGAACACGCCAAGAGCAAGAAAAGCAGAGGCAAGCGGCGCAGCGTTTCCATCGTTCGATAGGTGATGCGCCCATCGCGGGTCGAGCGCAAGCGAGTCTGGCGTGCTCCGCATCGCCGTGACACCTTCGCTCCGTGGCCCGTGCCCTCAAAGGAGCCGTTCGCGATCATCTTGCCGCATCCCTCGCGACCGTCGGAATCACCGACCCCCGCGTCTGTGCGCGCGATCGCCTGAGCATAGCCACCTTTCATCGCGTGCTCCCCGCGGAACTCAAGGCCATGTATCCGCTCCCTGGACTCTGCGTCACGCCAGAGGAACTCTCGTTCTTCCTCGCGTATTTCACGGAGCGCTACACCGTTGGACCGCTCCGCGACGTGTGGACGCGATGGCGTGCGGGCGAACGACCGCGGCGGCCTTTTCTCGCGCTTACCTTTGACGACGCCGAGCGCGACAACTTTGTCTACGCGCGTCCGGTGCTCCGTCGCTGGGATGTGCGGGCGTCCTTCTACGCCCCGGTCGATCACGTCGAGCGCGCGACCCCGATCTGGCACGACCGCCTTGGTTTCGCGCTCCTCAACGCATTCCGTCAACCCTCGCTTCCAGAGCCGCTGCGCCGCCTTTGGGGCCCAGCCACTCCGTCGCTTAAGACGCTCGGCGTCGCGATGGAGATCACGAAGCTCCTCACGCCCGAGGAGCGTGATGAACTGACCGCTTCGCTTCCGGACGAGGTCCCCGCGTGGGCAGCCCTCATGAGCTGGGCGGAGCTTCGTGCGCTCCACCAGGACGGCCATGAAGTGGCGAGCCACTCGATGACGCACGCCCTGCTTCCCCCGCTTTCGGGCGACGCGCTTCGCTATGAAATCGCAACCTCGAAGGAGCGCCTCGAAGCGGCGATCGACGCGCCGGTGACAACGTTTTGTTATCCGAACGGCGACGCCAACGAACGCGTCGCTCAGGAAGTAGAGGACGCGGGCTACGCGTGCGCCGTCACGACCCGGTGGGGAAGCAACGCTAGCGGCTCGAACCCCTATCTTCTTCAGCGCTGCGATATGCACGCGGACCACGCGCGGGACCGGCGTGGTGCGTTGAGCGAAGCGCGGGTAGCCCTCCGCATGAGCGGCCTTCAGCCCTCACTTCGCTAGCGACCCGAGGTGATCGACGCGGGCACGAAAGGTCGACTCGTACGTGTGCTGCGTCGCGAGGGCGAGCGCCTCCGCCGAACGAACCGCCAAGAGCGACCGCTGGCGATCGATCGCCACCACCTGGTTCGCGAGCGCCTCCGCATCCCCCAGCGGCGACGTCCATCCCACCGGCGCGAGCTGGTAGATGCCCTCGAAGGCTTCGTTGTCGAACCCGACGATCGGCACGCCGCAGGCAAGCGTCTCCATGTACGTGCACGAGGGATCGCCCTGCACGTGCGGACAGACAAAGAGATCGACCTCGCGCTGGATGAAGGGAACGAGCTCGGAGGCAAAATCGAGCACGCCTTTGAGCGCTACGACGTCCTGAAGGCCCGCCGCTTGGATTTGCGCCCCAAGCTCCGCTTGCAGGCTTCCGCCGCCGCAGATCGCCAACGTAAACGCCACCCGGCGATCGCGAAGGGCGCGCGCAAAGGGCACCAGATGTTGCACGCCCTTCATGGGATCGAGGCGACCACTGAACGCGAGGCGTAAGGGCTCGCCAGCGTGAACGCGCGCGAGCCGCTCCCGCAGCGCATCCTCCGCGAGCACGGCACTCGCCGCGGTCCGCGTATCGAAGTAGAGAAGCGCCGACGCGCTCACGTCCCGGTACGCGTCGTAGGTCGGCGTGCCGTTGCATTGAATGCCGGTCGCCGCCCGAACCGCGCGCTGATTGGCGCGCTCCTGCCCCGCTTCCCAAAACTCGCGACGCGCGCGAAGGATCGGATTCGCAGTGTTCGCGCGCACGATCTGCCTGCGCGTGCGCAGCGTGTACTCGCTCGACGTCACAAAGGGCACGCCGATCGACGCGCAGCGCTCCGGAAGCCCGTTTTGCCGATAGCCGAGGCTCCCGTGCACGACCGCGGCGTCCGAGAAATGTCGCTCGAGATCCGCGTCTCCGTAGTCGACCACCGCGAGCTCGAAGTCGAGGCGCGCCGGATCGACCAGCACGTTGTCGAGGTTTTCGCTTTCGCTCGGCCGGCGCTCCATCAGGACCTTCACCGGCCCGTCCCAGGCGGCGATGTAGGCTTCCACGCCCGTCTGAAACTTCGCGGTGATTCCGATGCGCGACCCTTCCTGCGTCGCCTGGAGCGCAGGCAAGAGAACAAGCGGTCTCACAGCTGCTCCAAGACGGCGTCGACGTTGGACCGCCAGGGCGTCATGGGGCCGAGGACCGCCTCGATCGGCGCAAGATCGAGAACGCTGTAGGACGGGCGCGGCGCAGGACGCGGAAACTCGTCGGTGCTGCAGGGATCGACGCGGCAGGCGGGTCGCACGCGCCCCACCACATGCGAGGCGAGGTCGAACCAGGTCGCTTCACCACCGTCGGTGCCGTGAAAGGTCCCCTCGACCTTCGCCTGCACGAGGCCCCACATCACCCGCGCGAGGTGCTGCGCGCTGGTGGGGCGCCCGCGCTGATCGTTGACGACCCGAAGCGTGTCGCGCTCGGCTGCGAGCTTCGCCATCGTGCGCACGAAGTTCGTTCCCCAAGGCGCGTAGAGCCAGCTCGTTCGTACGATCAGGTGGCGCGTTCCGGTCGTACGAATCGCTTCCTCCCCGGCCGCTTTGCTGCGTCCGTACGCGTTGATGGGGTCGAGGGCGGCGTCGACCGGATAGGGCGCGTCCGCGTGCCCTGGAAAGACGTAGTCGGTGCTGACGTGAACCAGGAGCGCGTCCTCCGCGAGGCACGCCTCGGCAAGATGCCGCACGCCCTCCCCGTTGACCTCCGTCGCTTCGTCCTCACGCGTTTCTGCGCCGTCGACATCGGTGAACGCACTGCAGTTGAGCACCACCGACGCGCCTTTGAGAGCCGCGCGAACGCTCTCGGAAGACGTTACGTCGATGTCCGGCCGCGACACGCCTTGGTAAGCCACACCTTCGCGATCGAGATGCTCTGCGCAGGCGCGGCCGAGCATCCCTTCCGGCGCGATCAGGACGACGCTCACGCGGCCTCGTAGGGAGGGAGTCGCTCGACCGGAATGTCCGCAAGGAGCGGCGCGTTCGTGTCCTTCTCACTCAGGGTGACGTCCTCGAGAGGCCACTCGATCCCGACCGCCGGATCGTTCCAGCGCACCGCAAACTCGCTCTCGGGGTGATAGACCTCCGAGCATTTGTAGGAAAAGAGCGCCGTTTCGCTGAGCACCACAAAGCCGTGCGCAAATCCGGGCGGAACCCAGAGCTGATGGTGATTTTCGCTGCTCAAATGCGCGCCCACCCACCGGCCGAAGTTCGGCGAACCGTGGCGCACGTCCACCGCCACGTCGAAGACCTCGCCCTGGGCGCAGCGCACGAGCTTTCCTTGCTGGTGCGGGTGCTGAAGATGAAGCCCGCGAAGCACCCCTTTGCGACTCTTCGAGACGTTGTCCTGCACGAAGGAGCCCACCACCGGAATCCCCTGCTCGCGATAGCGCGGCGCGTGAAAGGTCTCGATGAAATACCCGCGCGCGTCGCCGAAGACCGCAGGCTCCACGAGCTTCACTTCGGGGATCGCGAGCGCGGTGACCTTCACTGGCCCTGTCCGTCCGCGAGGGCGAGGAGGTATTGGCCGTAGGAGGTCTTGGCGAGGGCTTCGCCCCTCACGCGGAGGTCGTCGTGGGTGAGCAGTCCAGCCCGCAAACCGATCTCCTCGGGACACGCGACCATTAAGCCCTGCCGAGTTTGCACCGTTTGAATGAAGTGCGCGGCCTGCAGGAGCGCCTCCGGGTTCCCGGTGTCGAGCCACGCGACGCCGCGTCCAAGCTTCTCCAAACGGAGGTTGTTTTGCTCGAGGTAGAGGCGATTGAGGTCTGTGATCTCGAGCTCCCCGCGCGCCGAGGGCTTGAGGCTTTTGGCAAGCTCCACCACGTTCGAATCGTAGAAATAGAGCCCCGCAACGGCGTAGTTCGAGCGGGGTGTTTGGGGCTTTTCCTCAAGGCCGATCACCCGGCCGGTGTCGTCGAACTCCGCGACGCCATAGGCCTGCGGATTTTTCACGTAGTACCCGAAGACGGTCGCGCCTTCCGTGCGCTGGGCCGCGTTGGCAAGGACGCTCCGAAGCCCCTGGCCGTAAAAAATATTGTCGCCGAGCACCAGCGCGCAGGGGTCTCCCGCGATGAACTCTTCGCCGATCACGAACGCTTGCGCGAGGCCGTCGGGCGAGGGCTGCACCGCGTACTGAATCCGAATCCCGTACTGCGACCCGTCTCCGAGGAGACGCTTAAACGCCTCCTGCTCGTGAGGCGTGTTGATCACCAGCACGTCGCGAATCCCCGCCTGCATCAACGTGCTCAGCGGGTAGTAGATCATCGGCTTGTCGTAGATCGGCATCAGCTGCTTGCTGACGGCCTTGGTAAGCGGATGAAGGCGAGTTCCCGATCCTCCCGCCAGGATGATGCCCTTCGTGATCACGCGCGCGCTCCGTAGTTGTCTTCGATCCACTGCTTGTAGGCGCCGGTGCGAACCTGCTCGACCCACTCGTCGTTCTCGAGGTACCAGCGCACCGTCTTACGCATGCCGGTCTCAAACGTTTCCTTCGGCGTCCAGCCAAGGTCGCGCTCGATCTTGCTTGCGTCGATCGCGTAACGAAGGTCGTGGCCCGGACGATCTTTCACGAAGACCTTGAGCCCGAGGAGTTCCTCGACGTCGGCGCCGGTTTCCTCCGCGACCAGCCGACAGAGCTCATCCACCACATCGATATTTCGCATCTCGTTGTGGCCGCCGATGTTGTAGGTCTCGCCCACCGCACCGCGCTCGACGATCGCCCAGATCGCCTCGCAGTGATCGGTAACATAGAGCCAGTCACGAACGTTGAGTCCCTCGCCGTAGATCGGAAGCTTTGCGCGTTCCTTGGCGTTCAGGATCATCAGCGGAATCAACTTCTCCGGGAACTGCAGCGGCCCGTAGTTGTTCGAGCAGTTCGAGATTTTGACCGGCAATCCGTAGGTGCGATGCCAGGCGCGAACCAGGTGATCGCTCGCCGCTTTGCTCGCGGAATACGGACTCGAAGGATCGTAGCGGGTGGTCTCGAGAAAGAACCCTTCGGCCCCGAGGGAGCCGTAGACCTCGTCCGTGGAGACGTGATGGAAGAGCCCCTCGCCTTTGGCCCACTGGGCGCGGCATGCCTCCAGGAGGTTGAAGGTGCCCTCGACATTCGTCCGGATGAACTGCTTGGGGCCGAGGATGCTGCGGTCGACGTGGCTCTCCGCCGCGAAGTGCACCACCACGTCGGGCTTGTGACGTTCAAAGCAGCGGGTCACCGCGTCGGCGTCCGTGATGTCGAGGCGCTCGAACGCGTAGTTCGACGACTCCGCGATCGGCGCGAGGGAAAGCGGGTTGGCCGCGTAGGTGAGCGCGTCGGCGTTGATGAAGCGATGCTCGGGAAATCGCGGCACCAATAGGTTGAGGAAGTTTGCGCCGATAAAGCCGGCGCCCCCGGTGACCAAAACGTTCATCTCGACCCTCCGCGCAGGGGGCATATCACATGGGCGTGGGGGCGCGAGCCGGTTATGCTCTCCCCCGTGCGATGGCTTCTTCTTGTCGGGTGTTTGCTCGCGTGTGGTGACGACAGCGATCGTCCGGACGCGGGCGACGCGGGCGAGGATACGGGCGTCGATGCGCGAGATGCTGCGGTGGACGCCGGCCCCACGGTGATCGTTCGACCGAGCGAGCGCACTCCCTGCGCCGACAACAACCCGCTGCGCAATCCCTACTTCGGCGATCTTCACGTTCACACGCGCTTCAGCTTCGACGCGGCTTCGTACGACGTTCGAACCGGCCCGGCCGACGCCTATCGCTTTGCGCGCGGCGAAGCGATCGATCTGCCTCCCTACGACGCAGAAGGACAGCCGACGCGAAGCCTGCAGCTCGCACGACCGCTCGATTTTGCGGCCGTCACCGACCACGCGGAACTCATGGCCGCGACGAGCATCTGCACGAACCCGGATTCGCCGGGATTCGATTCGGTCACCTGTCGCAGCTACCGCGATGGAGACGCGGCCATCGCCGACTTTGGCGACTTTTTTCTGTCGATCGGCCTCGCGATGCCAACGGTCGTGCGCCTTTGCCGAATGGACCCGGCGCTTTGCGCGAACGAGCTGACCAACGTCTGGGAAGAGACCCTCGATGCGGCCGAGGAGTTCTACGACCGGAGCGAGCGCTGCGAGTTCACGACCTTCGCGGGCTATGAGTGGACCGGCGCAGCAGACGGCGGCGGGCGCAACATCCACCGAAACGTCATCTTTCGAACGGCGACCGCCCTTCGGCGCCCCGTCAGCTACGTCGACGCCTTCACGCCCGACCAGCTGTGGGATGCGCTCGAAAGCAACTGCCTCGAAAGCGGCACCGATTGCGACCTCATCGCCATTCCGCACAACGGCAACATCTCGGTCGGGCAAATGTTCGTTCCGATCACGGAGGACGAGCGGCCTTACGACGAGGCATTCGCGCAGCGGCGCGCGGAGCTCGAACCCCTCGTCGAGATCTACCAGCACAAGGGCGCAAGCGAGTGCGTGAGCAACGTTGGCGATCCTCTGGCGAGCGAAGACGAACTTTGTGACTTCGAGCAGGTCTTCGAAAACCTGTGCACCGGACCGGACGACCCGCGCGAAGACTGCGTTCCTCTCTGCGACGGAACCGGATCGAGCTTCGTCGGTGGCGGCTGCGTGGCGCCCTCCGACTTCGCGCGGGGAGCGCTTCGAAACGGACTCGCCGAGTACGCGCAGGGCAACGGCAACCCTTTTCAGTTTGGGTTCATCGCCAGCACCGACACGCACATGACCATCAGCGGCGGCGTGGAGGAGGACAACTGGCCCGGCCACGTCGGCAACACCGACGACGAAGCCGACGAGCGCCTCGAAGCACCGGGGGGCATCACCGTTAGCGTTCGAACCTCATCGCCCGGCGGTTTGGCCGTCGTGTGGGCGCCCGAAAACTCGCGACAGGCCCTCTTCGACGCCATGCGCGCGCGAGAGACCTACGGAACGAGCGGCACGCGCATCATCACGCGCTTCTTCGGGGGATGGGACTTCGCCGAAGACCTTTGCGAACAAACGGATCAGGTCGCAGTTGGCTACGCCGACGGAGTTCCGATGGGTTCGGTGCTGCCGGCGCGAGAGGGAGACGCGCCCACCTTTCTCCTGAGCGCTGCGCGCGATCCGATGAGCGCCGCACTTCAGCGAATCCAGATCATCAAGGGCTGGGTCGATGCCGCGACGGGCGAAACGCTCGAGCGGGTCTTCGACGTCGGCGGCAACCCGGACAACGGCGCGACCGTCGACCTCGGCACCTGCGAGACCAGCGTCGCCGAAGAAACGCCGATGCTTTGCGCGCGGTGGGTCGACCCGGATTTCGATCCGGCAACGCCGGCGTTCTACTACGCGCGCGTGGTCGAGAACCCGACCTGTCGATGGAGCCGCCGACTCTGCAACGCAGAGGGCGTCGACTGCGACACCCTCGAAGAGGACTCGCCCCTGCGCTCCTGCTGCGACGGAAGCATTCCGGACACGATTCAGGAGCGCGCCTGGTCGAGCCCGATTTGGTACCTCCCGTAGCGATCACGCCGGCGTGTCGGACGGCCAGAGGCGATCGGGGAACGCGAGCCGCCCGAGATGGCGAACGATGAGGAAGGAGAGCGCCGTGAGCAGCGCTCCCCCGAGCCAGTCCACGGCGTAGTGCCACCCCAAGAGTGACGTTGCCGCGATCGTACCGATCGTAAAGAGCGTGCTGAGGGCAAAGAAGGGCCGCGAATGCCGCGCGTACCAGAGCATGAGGAGCTCGTGCGCGACGTGCAGACTCGGCATCGCGGCCGCAAAGGTCCAGGGGACGACTTCCTCGAGGGAGCCGCTCTGCACCGCGCGGTAGTTGTCGAGCATGAGTTCTTGGAGGGCGCTCGCGGCGGGCGCGAGTTCGCGGAGATAGGCGAACACATCGGGATCGTGAAAGGCGGGCCCAAGGGAAGGAAGGAGGTAGTACGAGATCGCGCCGAGGAAGTAGCAGGTGGCCAAACTCGCGAGATAGCGGTTCCGTTCATCGGCGCGCCCAAGGCCGGCCAAGAACACGGCGCCGACGGCCATGTGTTCGAAGAGGCGAAAGTAGATCTGCTCGCAGAAGGTGATGACCTCCGGGTGTGCGAGCGCCCATCGTGCGGCGACGACGTAGGCGTCGGTGCCAAAGAGGTTTCGATCGAGCTCGGCGAGCGCCTGATCCATGGGCGGAACGCTGGAGAACACGAGCGCCTTGGTGATCGAGTAGCCGTAGCTAACGCCCACGAAGAGCGAGAGGGAGATCACGCTTTCCACGGTGACACGCTTGAGCTTGGCCCATGAGGGTTCGCGGGTGCCCAGCCACCAACCGATGATGGCGAGCGCCACGATGTCGTGAGGCAGCCAGCCGTTGGCGATCGTGGATGGAGGAACGACGACGAAAAACGCCGCCCCGAGGACGCCGCGTAGCCGACGCCTGCGTCCGAGGTGGCGAAACCAGTCGAAGGAAGTCGCGCGCAGGGGAAGCGCACGGCACGCACTCCCGAACGCAAAGCCCACTACGAGTTCGGTCGGCACATGCGCCCTTCGAGCGAGGTGTCCAACGAGCTCGACCGGCGTCCACCAGGCATAGAGATTGGGCAGCGACGACGTCAGCTGCACAGCGGCGGCGGCACCGACGAAGAGTGCCATCACAAGCGGGACGACGCCGAAGGTCCGCGCCAGGGGCCCAACGCGCGCAAGAATGCTTGCTGCGGTCATTCATGAACACCACAGGTCGAGAAATGGAGCGCTAGCGACCGTCGCTAGCGCGATGAACGAACGGGCGCAGATCGTGCGCTCGTCACCAACGTCGCGCGGCCGCGCTGGGGGCCGAACGAGTCCTGATTGAAGTTACGACTGCCTGTCGAAGCGATCGCCTTGCGAGCGATGAACTCGCTTCAGCGATGCTTCTGATCTGTGGGAGCAACGTCGCCACGACGCTGACTCAGCGATCCTCGTTGCGCGAGGCCTAAGCTACATGGGAACGACGAGCGCTCGCGGCCGCTGTCGCGCCGACGTGCATTGCATTTGATTCGCGCTTGGACACCCGCGGAAGCCGGCGGATGCATCTCGCGTCGTTGGCGAATCCCGCACGCTTACGAGGGGGAGAACCAGCGATAGACCTTCATGTCGATGCGCCCGCTCTCTTTGAACACCACGCCCTCTGCCTCCAGCTTCCTTCGCTGTCGCGGCACGCGCTGTCCGCGGTCGACGCTGCACTCGCCTTTGGAGTTCACGACGCGCCACCACGGAACGTCGTCGGGGCACTCGCCCATGGCGTAGCCGACCTGCCGCGCGCCGAGGCCTTCGAGGGCGAGCGCTTCGGCGATTTGGCCGTAGGACATGACTCGCCCTTTGGGGATCCGCCGGACGAGTTTGTAGACCGCCTGTTGTTTTGTGCTCACTCTTCGGCAGCAGCGACGTCCGCCTGCGCGGCGCCAACCTGCTCGAGCGCCCAAAAGACCGCTTCCGGCGTCGCCGGACAGCCAAGGTCGACGCGCGAACTCTCGCCAAACGCACTGACGGCGTGACGAAGCGCTTCGCGCGCGCTGATCGCGAGCATGAAGGGCGGCTCACCGACGGCCTTGCTGCCGTGAATAACGCCGGGCTGGGGCGCCTTCGGCAGGAGCTCCACAAAGAAGTCCTCCGGGCACTCATCAAGGGTGGGCAGCTTGTAGGTGCTCGCGCCCGCGGTCATGAGGCGCCCGTCCGCATCCCAGATAAGCTCCTCGCGGGTGAGCCATCCAAGCCCTTGGATGAACCCGCCCTCGACCTGCCCGCGGTCGACGAGGGGCGAAAGGCTGTCGCCGACGTCGTGCACGATGTCGACGCGCCGAAAGTCGTACTGCCCCGTAAAGCGGTCGACTTCGACCTCGGTGACCGAGGCGCCAAAGGCGTAGTAGTGGAAGGGTTTTCCGACGCCCGCGTCTTCATCGTAGTGAATGTTCGGGGTGCGGTAGTAGCCCGCCGCAAAGAGGGGCACGCGCTGCAGGTACGCCTGCTTGGCCACCTTGCCAAAGTCCATCGCTTCGCCCGTGCGTCCGATCGGATGCACCTTGCCGTCCGCAAAGACGATGTCCTCGGGGGCGCATCCAAAGAGGGTGCCGGCCACGGTCGCAAGACGCTCGCGAATCGCCTGGCACGCGTCGCGCACAGCCTGGCCGTTGAGGTCCGTGCCGCTCGACGCCGCCGTCGCGGAGGTGTTGGGCACCTTGTCGGTGCGCGTTGGCATGAGTCGAACGGTTTCGAGATCCACCCCCAGCGCATCCGCCGCGACCTGCAGCATCTTCGTGTGGAGACCCTGCCCCATCTCGGTGCCGCCGTGGTTCACCTGCACCGATCCGTCGGCGTAAAGGAGAACGAGGGCCCCCGCCTGGTTGAAGAACGCCGTCGTAAACGAAATCCCGAACTTCACGGGAGTGATGGCAATCCCGCGTTTGCGATTGGGGTGTGTGCGGTTGAATTCCTCGATCGCCTCAAAGCGAGCCTGAAAATCACTTCGCTCCCAAAGCCGCTCCCAGATCCGATGCATGCGCGGCGCGTCGGCGATGGTCTGTCCGTAGTGGGCCTTGTGACCTTCTTGATAGAGGTTTCGTTCGCGTACCACGTGCGGCGAAAGGCCCGTCGCGCGCGCGATGCGGTCCATCACTTCCTCGATGACCACCATGCCCTGCGGACCCCCGAACCCGCGAAAGGCGGTCTGCGAGGTCTTGTGCGTTTTGCACACGCGACCGACAACCTCGATGTTCGGTAGGTAGTACGCGTTGTCGACGTGAAACATCGCGCGAAAGAGCACCGGCTTGCTGAGGTCGAGACTCCAGCCTCCGTCGCTGTAGAGCTCGACGCGCATCGCCTTCAGACGACCTTCCGCGTCGTAGGACGCGTCGTAGCGACCGAGAAAGGGATGACGCTTTCCGGTGAGTGTCAGGTCGCGCTGGCGATCGAGACGTACGCGTACCGGGCGTCCGGTTTTGACGGCGCCGACCGCCGCAACGCACGCCCAGGCGTTCGCCTGAACTTCCTTGCCGCCGAAGGCACCGCCCATCCGCAAGGACTGGCAGGTGACCTCGTGCGCGGGAACCCCGAGAACGCGCGCAACGATGATCTGGGTCTCGGTCGGATGCTGCGTGCTCGCGTGCACGAAAACCTGACCCCCTTCGTCGACGTAAACGAGGGCTGCCTGGGCTTCGAGGTAGAAGTGCTCCTGTCCGCCGACGTGCACTTCGCCGCTGACGCGACCCGCGCTTCCCGTGAGCGCCGCGTCGAGGGAGGAGACGCCCTCTTCAAGACGCTCGATGCGCAGTGGATCCGTGTGAAAGGAGTCCTTCGCGATCGCGTCCTCGATCGTGAGGATCGGCGGAAGCGCTTCCACCTCGACCTCCACAAGGGCCGCCGCGGCACGAGCGGCCGCCTCGCTTTCGCCAAGGACCCACGCGACCGCTTGGTTGTGGTGCAGGATCTCCGCGGGAAAAAGCGGTTCGTCCTTTCGCGCCGCACCGACGTTGCCTTCGCCGGGAACATCGTCGTCCGTTAATACGGTGACCACGCCCGGCGCCGCGAGGGCAGCGTCCGTTTGAATCGAAAGCACACGTCCGTGGGCGACCTTCGCACATACGGGCCACGCATGAACGACCCCGGCCATCCGCGGAACGATGTCGTCCGTATAGACCGCCGCACCCGTGACGTGCTCGCGCGCGCTCTCGTGGGGAATCGGTCGCCCCACATGCTTCTTCTTCGGCGTCATCATTCGGCGGCCTCCGCGGGATGGCTCTCGGCCTCAAACTTCTCGAAGAGACGAGGCACCATCGCGGCGCGATACGCAGCGCTTCCTCGGTGATCGTCGATGGGCGTAAAGGCTTGCTTGAGCGCCGGCAACGCGCGTGCAACGGCCGCGTGATCGAAGACCTGACCGACCAGCGCGGCCTCTGCTGCGCGGGCACGAACGGGAGTCGCTGCGACGCCGCCATAGCCGAGCCGCGCCTTGGTGATGACCCCGTGGTCGTCGAGCCACAGTCCCATGCCGGCCGCAACGGTCGAGATGTCGTCCATCACGCGCTTGCTGACTTTGAAAAAGCGCTGAAGCGTCGGGAGGGGCTTGGGAATGCGGATTCCCTTCACAACCTCGCCGTGCTCCAAGACCGTCTTTCGGTATCCGGTAAAGAAGTCCGCCAAGGGGACAAGACGTTCGGCATCCCGGGAGGCCACCTCCACTCCAGCGTCGAGCCCCAAGAGCGCGGGCGCTCCATCACCGATCGGCGATCCGTTCACGAGGTTGCCGCCAAAGGTCGCGCGGTTGCGAATTAGGCGACTCGAAAAGAGCGGAAAGAGCTCGTCGAAGATGCGGATCTTTCCGTGCAGGACCTCTTCCACTTCGCTGAGCGGAACCCCGGCCCCGATTCGAATGTGGTCGGGGGTCTCTTCGATACCGCGCAGCTCCGCCACCGCCTCCAGGGAAACAAAGACGTCCCAGCGGGAATCGCGCTGGTTCACTTCGACCACAATGTCCGTGCCGCCCGCGATCAGCTTGGCGGTCGGATGACGGTCGAGGAGCGTGAAGAGGCGCTCGAGGTTCGTCGGACGCTCGAAACAAACCTCGCCCTCTTCGTAGGAGAGACCCGTCGCCACCGGCTGATGCTGGGTCAGGCGAACCTTGTGGGTGTCGTCTTTGGCGGGAAGCGGCAAGGACGCGAGCGCTTCGCGGATCGGGCGGTACCCCGTGCAGCGGCAGAGGTTGCCGCTGATCGCCTCGGGATCGACCTCGCCAGGCTGGCGGCCCTCCCGATAGAACTCGGTGAAGAGACTCACGACGAACCCCGGCGTGCAGTAGCCGCATTGGGAGCCGCCTTTGGCCACCATCGCGTCCTGGACAGGATGGAGCTCATCCCCCGCGATTCCCTCGACAGTCACGAGTTCCGCGCCGTGGACCGCCGGTAGAAGCACCAGGCAGCTGTTGATCGGGACGTAGCGGGGTTTGCCGTCGGGACCTTGGCGCACGACCGCGACGGCACAGGCGCCGCATTCCCCCTCGGCACAGCCTTCTTTGGTGCCGGTATGGCCCTGCGCGCGAAGAAAATGAAGCAGTGAAGTGTGGGGATCGACCCCATTCACCACGACTTCCTGCTGGTTGAGTCGAAAACGAATGGTCAAGCCGTCAACGCTATCACGGTGCTGGCTCGGGTCGGAAGTAGGTGCGCGTCACACATCCTACGCCTGAGAGCTTCTGGCATACTTAGCGGATGCTTCGATTTCTTGGGGTTCTCCTCTCGGTGTCGCTGTTGAGCTGTGGCGAAAGCTCGCCCGATGGCTGCATCCGCAGTGAGACGGACTGCAACGTCGGTGAGCTGTGCATCAACGGCGTGTGTGTTCCTGGAACGCCCCCCGACGCGGGAACCGACGGAGCGGTCAGCTGCGAGCAAGACGCGGAGTGTGATCCTGGCAACCCCTGCGAGGTCGGACGCATCGACTGCAGCTCGGGCGAACCTGTGTGTCTCGTGAGCGGAGTTCGCGAAGCCGGCACGGTGTGTCGCGAAGCCGAGAACGAGTGCGATGTTGAAGAGACCTGCGACGGCATCGCGCCCAACTGCCCGCCCAATGAAACGGTGGAGGTGGGCACTCCCTGCGCGGGCGGGTTTTGCAACGCCGGCATGTGCGGCGCGTGCGAAGAAGGCGAAGCCTGTGACACCGGCAACGCGTGCGAAACCGGCGTCGTGATCTGTGACGACGAGGGCGTTCCCGTGTGCATGAGCAACACGACCCTCGATGCTGGCACCGTGTGTCGCGAGGCCTCCGGGCCCTGCGACCTCGCGGAGGTTTGCGACGGAACGAGCGCGGCTTGCCCCGAGGATGCACTCGCGACGGAGGGCACCGAGTGCCGCGCGGCCGCGGGAATGTGCGACGTGGTCGAAGCGTGCGATGGCGCTTCGCCGGCGTGTCCCCCGGACGAGTTTGCGGCGTCCGATACCTCCTGCCGCGTTGCGATGGGCGGGTGCGATCTGGAGGAGATGTGCACCGGCACCGGGCCCTCCTGTCCGCCGGATGCCGCCGCGGTCGCGGGCACGGTATGCCGCGCGGGCACCGGAACCTGCGACGAAGGCGAAGTTTGCGACGGCTCGTCGTTGAACTGCCCGGACGACTCGTTCGTGGAAGCCGGAACCGACTGCGGCGGAGGCAACGTCTGCGACGGCGCCGGAAACTGCGCCGACCTCGGCTGTGGCGATCCGTGTGACACGGGCAACGCGTGCGAGATCGGCGTCATCGACTGTGGCGATGGCGCGCCGCGATGCGTGCGTGACCGAGTGCGTGACTCCGGCTTTGAGTGCCGTGAGTCTGCCGGGCCCTGCGACGTCGCCGAAACCTGCGACGGCTCGAGTCCCACCTGTCCTTCCGACAGCTTTCTGGGTTCGAGCTCGGTCTGCCGCGCTGCCACCGGTGGATGCGATGTCGCCGAGATGTGTACGGGATCGAGCGCCAACTGCCCGTCCGACGGTGTTCGAAGCGCCGGCTTTGAGTGCCGCGGCGCAAGCGGCGTCTGTGACCGTGCAGAGACCTGCAACGGCTCGAGCAAGTCGTGCCCGAGCGACGGGTTTGCCTCCTCGGGAACCGTGTGCCGCGCGTCCGCGGGGGGCTGCGATCTCTCCGAGACCTGCACGGGTTCGAGCGCTAGCTGTCCCGCGGATTCACGTCGACCAAGCGGCTTCACCTGTCGCGGCGCGGCGGGCGGCTGCGACATCGCGGAAACCTGCAACGGAACCTCCGCAGCGTGCCCCTCGGACGTCCGGCGACCGAACGGCTTTACCTGTCGTAGTTCTGCGGGCGCCTGCGACGTCGCCGAGACCTGCAACGGCTCCTCGTCGGCGTGCCCGAGCAACGCGCGGCGACCGAACGGCTTCACGTGTCGCAGCTCAGCCGGGGCCTGCGACGTCGCCGAAACCTGCAACGGAACCTCGGACGCGTGCCCGAGCGATGCTCGGCGACCGAACGGATTCACCTGTCGGTCGGCGGCCGGTGACTGCGACGTCGCCGAGACCTGCAACGGCTCCAGCACGGCCTGCCCGAACGATGCGAAACGGCCCAACGGGTTCACCTGTCGCTCGGCGGCCGGAAGCTGCGATCTTGCCGAGACCTGCAACGGCTCGAGCAACAGCTGCCCCGGAAACTCCTTCCGGCCCTCCAGCCACGTGTGCCGCACCTCGGCGGGCGACTGCGACCTCGCAGAGACCTGCACGGGTTCGAGCGCGGGTTGTCCCGGAAACTCGTTCCGACCCTCGAGTTTTGTGTGTCGTTCCGCAACCAACGAGTGTGATGTTGCAGAGCGATGCACAGGATCGAGCGCGAGCTGCCCGTCCAACGGGTTTCAACCCTCGTCGCGCTCCTGCAGCGGCCCGCCTTTCGGCTTTCCGTGCCTGGTTTATCGCTGTGCAGGTACGTCGGCGACCTGCCAGAACGTCGGCGACACTTGCAGCGGCGGCCAGATGTGCTGTGAGTTTGGCTGCTCCGATCCCTTCGAGTGCTTCCTCTAGCCATGTGAGTTGCCGTGTTTCGCTGGATTGCCGTCGCCCTCCTCCTCGCCTCGTGCGGCGCACGAACCCCACCGGAGGTCTCCTCGCGACGCGGTCGTGATGCGGGGCCAGGTCGCTCCGACGCGGGCGGACCTCGGGACGCATCCTTCGACGTCACCGTGATCGACGCCGAGGCCTGCGGCGGCGACTGCGACGACGGCGTGTTTTGCAACGGCGCCGAAGTTTGCACGGAAGACGGCTGCGTCAGCCTTGGACTCGCCTGCGACGACGGCGACCTCTGCACCGTCGACAGCTGTGACGAGCGCCGCGATAGCTGCAGCTATACCCCGGCGGACACAGACCGCGACGGTGATGGCCTAACGGGCTGCGAAGGCGACTGCAACGACGACGACGCGCGCGTCTTTCCAGGCGCCACCGAGATCTGCGACGGCGTCGATCAGGATTGCGATCCGCGCGTCGACGAAGGGGTGCTCAGCGAATGCGGTGACTGCCGACCGGGATGCCAGGTCATCACGCTCCCGGACGACACCGGGCCCGATTGGGAAACGATCGCGACGGCATCCGAAGGGGTCATCGTCGCCCCGGACGGTTCCCTTCGGCTCGGCTCATCGACCACCGAAGCTGACTTCGCGTGGGTCGCCAACACCCGCTACGGCACGCTCACCAAACTCGACCTCACCAACGGTTCGCAGCTCGGCGAGTACGATTGCGTCCTTCTCGATGGCACCAACGGCGGCCAAGACCTCGACGTCGAGTGCGACAGCGAAACGCAGGGCAACTGTCCGTCGCGAACGGCGGTCGATCTGCGCGGCAACGTCTTTGTGGCCAACCGCGCATTCGCAAACCAGGGAACGGTCACGAAGATCGCTGGCCGCGAAGAAGACTGCGTCGACCGCAACGGAAACGGCCGGATCGACACGTCCTCGGATCGCGACGGAGACGGCGTCATCGAAACGGACGTCGCTGGCGAGTTCCTCGGCCAAGACGACGAATGCATTCTCTGGACCGTAAATGTCGGCGGCATCAACGGAATCCCGCGCGCGGTGGCCATCGATGCGGAAGGCGACGTATGGGTTGGACTCAACGGCGCCCAATCCGTCGTGAAGATCGATCCGAACACCGGCGCCACCCTACGCACCGTCAATGTGGGCGGGCGCAACTTCAGCCCCTACGGCGCCGCCATCGCGTCGGACGGCACTGTCTGGTTCACCGAAGCGTTCACCGGGCGCATCCTGAGCATCGACGTCGCAACCTCCGCGATCGGGGTGGTGCGCGTTGCCGAAAGCCGCGGCGCGGATTGCCGCGGGAGCTATGGCATCGCGGTCGACCTTGAGGATCGCGTGTGGCTGGCGGGCATCTCCTGTCCCGTGGCGTTTCGCTACGACCCGATCGGCGATAGCTGGTTCGAAGTCGCGCTTCCCGACTCGGGCGCGACTCGTGGAATCGCCGCGGACGACCTCGGAAACATTTACGTCGGGGCCTCCCACGAGTTCATCAACGTGGGAGTCATAGGCGTCGACATTGGCCCCGTCGTCTCGCGACTCACCCGCTTTCGCGCGGAGGATGGGTCTGAGCTTCGCGTCTTCGGCGGACCGGACGAAACGCCGCTTCCCGGCGCGGGCACGGTCGGCGTGGGCCTCGATGCGAGCCGCAACGTCTGGATGATCAATCAGGACTCGGCGTCGGCAACGCGGCTGAATCCAGAAACTGGTGAAGCCCGTGAGTTTCCGGTGGGGGATACGCCCTACACCTACTCGGACTTCACGGGGTTCGCCCTTCGAACATTCACCGTCCCCAACGGCTTTCTTCGCACGGTCGTCGAGGGCTGCAGCGCCGGTCCGACGGAGTGGGAGACCTTCACCTGGGACGCCGCCACGCCGGGGCCCACTCGCATCGAGTTCCGCATTCGCACCGCCGGCACGCGCGAGGCGCTCTCGAGCGCGACCTGGCTCGGACCGCTTACGGACAACCCCATCGATCTTTCCTCGATCGGAAACGGCCGCTTCATGGAGGTCGAGGCGACCCTGGTGTCGGGGGATGAAGAGCGGACGCCGCGCCTCAACCGGATCGATGTTCGTCTGAACTGTCCGGCGGGCTGACCGCCAACTCCCAGCGATACCCGGGCCAGGGAGCACGCCGAAGGAGCATGTGCTCGACGGCCATGCGCACGCGAGTCGGGTCCCGCGCCTCGCGCGCCTGCAGGGTTCGAAGGGGATCCTGATAGGACGCGAGAAGCTCGGTCCCGTCGCGCCAAAGGCGAAGTCGCTCGTTCGCGCTCGCAAGGTGCAAGCGCGACCACTCGCCGCGCGTCCAGGAAAACGCCTCGGCGAGGTTGGCGGTTTCAAGACCCGCCTCGTCGCAGCGGACCTCCCAGCGAGAGAGTCGCTGCATCTCGCGCTTGGCCACGCGATCGGCAATCGCGGACGCGACCGCGGACTCATCGGCGCGCCGAAGCCAGGGCGCAAGGGTGTACCAGCTCCCTTGCCCTTCCCGCTCCACGCGAAACTCCTCGTCCGCAAAGACCACCTCAAAACCGCGGCGCTCGAGGGCCCAGCGAACGCGGACGGGCAGCGCCTCGGTGATGTCCCACTCACGCTGCGGCGTGATCTGAAACGCGTCGATGGCGGACCAGGCCAGCGCCGATACGTCGGAAAGCTGCGTCGCGCGAAAGAGCGTCGCTCCGTGGTCCGCGGTAAGCAGGGCGAGCGCGAGGCGTTTCACCCGCAGGGAGGCGTTCCCCTCGAGGGTCCGCAGGATGCACGTCTCGTCCTTCGCCGACACGCGGATCTCTCCCTCGACGTCCGTCTGCCCTTGCTGGGCCCAAAGCATCGCGGAGAGGAGATCGTCCAAGCTTCGAAAGACGAGCTGAGAACCGTCGGCGATCCAGCCGGCGAGCGCGCCCTCCGTCACGATCGACCAGTGCATGGTCGCCGAGGTGGCGAGCAAACAGAGGCCTTCCTCGATGCTGGCCTCGCCGGGCGAGAGAAACCGAACCCGCAGCTGCGGAAGCTCCGCGCCGCGGGTAATCGCCTGAAAGCGGCGCAGCGCCGGAGGCATCCTCGCGTCCACCTCTCGCGGCGGGGCAAGACGTGCCCCGAGTTGTTGAAGAAGCTCACGCACGCGCGCGCGCCACGCCGCCGGCCAGACTTGCGACGAGAGTCGAAACCGCTGCGCACGCCGCGTCCGGATCGGGCGCCGCCTGAATCGCGCGGACGATCGCACTGCCAACGACGACGCCATCCGCCTGGCGCGCAACCGTCGCCGCATCCTCCGGCGTCTTCACACCAAACCCGACGGCCACGGGGCGCTCCATGTGTTTGCTGAGTTCCGCGGCGCGCTCGGCGGCCGTGTCGAGCTTCGATGCCTGCGCGCCGGTAATGCCCGTCATGGACACGTAGTAGACGAACGCCGTTGCGAGGTCCTTCGCCATCGCGATGCGGTCGTCGGTGCTCGTCGGCGCCACCAGCGGCACGTAGTCGAGACCCGCGTCCACCGCTTTGCTCCGGAGCGAGGCGGCTTCTTCCGCCGGAAGGTCCACGACGAGGAAACCGTCGACCCCAGCGCTTGCCGCATCGGCCGCGAGCTTGTCTTCGCCGTAGGAAAAGATCGGGTTGTAGTACCCAAAAAGAAGAATCGGAATCTCGCATCCACGCGCGCGAACCTGGCGAACGACGTCGAGAACTCCCGGCAGGGTCGCCCCCGCCGCAAGCGCACGCTCGGACGCCTTCTGAATCGCTTCTCCGTCCGCGGAGGGATCGCTAAAGGGCACGCCAAGCTCCAGCACGTCCGCGCCGCCCTCCGCTGCCGCGAGGATCAGGTCCGGCGTCACCGAAAGCTCCGGATCGCCGGCGCAGAGGTAGATGACGAGAGAGGCACGCCCTTCTTCTTTCGTGCGCGCAAAGGCGTCTGCAATGCGGCCCATCAGCCTCTCCTCTCAAGTTCCGCAAGCACGGTATCGAGATCTTTGTCGCCGCGCCCCGAAAGACACACCAGGAGATGCGCACCTTCCCCGAAGCGCTCCGCAAGTTTGGGCAAGGCCGCGATCGCGTGACTCGTTTCGAGAGCCGGCAGAATGCCTTCAATGCGGGAGAGGAGCTGAAACGCCTCGAGCGCTTCGTCGTCCGTCACGGCGACGTACTCCGCTCGCCCAGTGTCTTTGAGGTGGCTGTGCTCGGGCCCGACGCCGGGATAGTCGAGACCGGCACTCACCGAGTGCGCTTCTTCGATTTGGCCGTCGTTCGTTTGAAGCAGGTAGCTCTTGGCGCCGTGGAGAACGCCGACGCGCCCGGCCGAAAGGGGCGCCGCGTGTTTTCCGGAAAGACCTTCACCCGCAGCTTCGACGCCGATGAGCGCCACGTCACGGTCAGGGATGAAGCCGGCGAAGATGCCGATGGCGTTGCTGCCACCGCCTACGCACGCGATGACCGCATGCGGCAGTCGCCCGGCGGCTCGAAGAATCTGCGCGCGGGCTTCGCGGCCGATCACCGCCTGCATCTCCCGCACCATCACCGGATAGGGATGCGGACCGGCCGCCGAACCCACGCAGTAATAGGTCGTCCGAACATTGGTGACCCAGTCGCGAAGCGCTTCGTTCATCGCGTCCTTGAGCGTGCGCGAACCGCTCTGCACCGCGTGCACTTTGGCGCCAAGAAGCTCCATGCGTTTCACATTGGGCGCCTGTCGAACCACATCTTCGGCGCCCATGTAGACCTCGCAGGGAAGCCCCATGAGCGCGCAGGCCGTCGCCGTTGCCACGCCGTGCTGCCCAGCGCCCGTCTCCGCGATGATGCGCGTCTTGCCCATGCGTTTCGCGAGGAGCACCTGCGCGACGGTGTTGTTCACCTTGTGGGCGCCGGTGTGCGCGAGGTCTTCGCGCTTGAGCCAAATGTTTGCGCCAACTCTGGCGGAAAGACGCTCCGCTCGATAAAGCGGCGTTTCACGTCCGACGTAGTCGCGAAGCAGCGCGTCGAGCTCACCGCGAAATTCGGGGTCCGACCACGCCGTGAAGAACGCGTCGGTAAGCTCGTCGAGGGCTGGCATCAGCGTTTCGGCGACGAAGCGTCCGCCGTAGTTGCCGAAGCGGCCGCTCATCGCGTCAAAACCCGGAGGCAAATCGAGGGTGACCCGCATGGCGGATGGGTAGCGCTACGGAGCGGCGAAGGAAAGGAAGGAAGGTGTTCCCGGTTGGGCGCTTGTCGCGGCTCGGGCGCTCTTGGCGCGCAAAACCCCTTGGAGAAGGCGCTGTCGGCTCGCCAAGAGGTCTATTGTTGACGTTTCCGCCCATCGGTGCCAGATCGGCGCCATGGAGCTGACCCGAATCCTCGCGACCAACCTGCGCGTCCTTCGCGAGTTGCGGGGTCGACTGGGCCAGCTCGAACTCGCTCAACAAGTGGGCGTCTCGCGCCGCACGATCGCGCGCCTCGAGAACGCCGAGGTCGCGGACCCGGGGATCGATCAGGTCCGCGGGCTTGCCGCGGCGCTCAAGGTTCCCTTCGACCTTCTCGTCACGCGTCGCCTTGTTCCCGTCACGCTTCCGGTGCCGGCCGAGATCCGCGACCGGTTGGAGGGCGAAGAAGGCGTTGAGCTCCTTGCGCGGATCATTCGCGCGATCGACGAGACGTAAGGGAGGTCGTCGCGGCTTTGGCGACCGCGCGCCGCACGTCGTCGTCCCCAACCGTGGCGAGCGCGCGCCCAAGATCATCCGGAAGCGCAGCCATCGGCACCGCTGGCGTGCGAGACGGCTTTCGCTCCTTACGCGGACGCGGCAGCTCGGGCAGCTCGCCGACGCGAAACCGAATCAACCGGAGCGTGACCGTCGGCTGAGCCGCGCGCAGGCGCCCCATAAGATCCGCCGCCATGTGATGAAGCTCCTGCGCCCACGCGCTCGAGGCGACGTGCACGAAGAGAACGCCTCGTTCGAGTTTCACGGGCCGCGCCTTGGCAACGATGCGGTCGGGCAGCGCTGTGCACCACCAGGCGAAAATCCGAGCAGAATCGATTTGCTCGGGCATGGGGTGCGCGCCGCGTACCAAGGACGACAGAGGTCGAAGTTTGTCGCGGCGCCGCCGGGGCATCGTTCCAGTGTAGAGCACATCCGCTCGGTGGGCGCAGTCTCCGTCGAATCGGTCAGTGCGCGATTCTCGCCCCAGCGCGACGGGGGCAACGCCTGCTAGAATCCGGCCATGCGGTGGGTGATTGGGTTGGCGGCGCTCGCGCTCGCCTGTGGGGATGACAGCAGCAGCGGCGTCGACGCGGGCGAGATCGACGGCGGTACGGACGCAGGCGTGGACGCTGCGCCGGAGTTCGATGCGAACGTTCCGGAATCACGACCGGCAGACGCCCCGCTCACCCAGTGGGTCAACCCCTTCATCGGCACCGGCGGCCTCGGCTTTGGTGTGGGCAGCGCGTTTCCGGGTCCGCAGACGCCCTTTGGACTCGCGCGTCCGGGCCCCGATACGTCGGCGGTCGACGGCGCTCCCGGCTTCAACCACTGCGCGGGCTACTACCACCTCGACAACTACATTCGCGGCTTCTCGCAAGTACGCCCGCACGGGATGGGCATTCCGGAGTACGGCGTCATCGCGATCATGCCGACCGATGGAATGAGCGTCGAAAAGACTTCGATGGACGGTCGCCGCTCGCTCTTTTCGCACGAGCGTGAGGTTGCGGAACCCGGGTACTACGCGGTCACCCTCGACGACACGAACATTCGCGCCGAGCTCACCGCAAGCGATCACGTCGCGCACCACCGCTACACCTTTCCGGACGATGCGGATCGCGTGTTGATCTTCGACGTGGGTCACACCATCGGTGAGCTCACCATCAACGCGGGAGAGATCACCGTCGACGCAGAGGCCGGTGAGATCGTGGGCGTGAGCCAGTTTTCTGGCGGCTACTCAGGCCGCTTCGGGGGCATGCCCGTCTACTTCGTCGCACGCCTCGACCAGCCGATCGAAGCCGCGGGAACCTTTCGCGACGGCGCCCTCGAAGACGCGACGACCCAGTCCGGAACCGCGGTCGGCGCGTGGGTGCGAGTGCCCGGCGACGTGCACATCCAGGTCGGTCTCTCGTTCACGGATCTCGCGCACGCCCGCGCGAACCTCGAGGCGCAGACCGGAGACTTCGACGACGTGCGCGCGGCTACGCAAGCGCGCTGGGAAGAAACCCTCGGCCGCATCGAAATCGAGGGGCGCAGCGAAGAGGACTTCACCCTCTTCTACAGCGCGCTCTACCACGCGCTCCTGATGCCCACGCTCGCGAGCGACGTGGACGGGACCTATCGCGGTTTCGACAACGAAGTGCACGTCGCTGAGGGCTTTCGCTACTTCACCGACTTCTCCCTTTGGGATACCTACCGGACGCAAACGCCCCTACTGACGCTCTTCTATCCGGAGCTGATGCGCGAGCAGCTCCTTTCCCTTCTCGCCATGGCCCGCGAGGGTGGCTACTTCCCCAGGTGGCCCCTCGGCATCGGGTACACGGGCGGCATGGTCGGCGACAGCGCCAACCTGGTCTTCGCGGACGCCTACGCAAAGGGCCTTCGGGACTACGACGTCGCCGAAGCCTACGCGCTGATGCGGCGAACGGCCTTTGCGCGCCCGCCCGACGACGCACCCTACGGCGGACGACGCGCGATCGACCAATACCTCGAGCGCGGCTACGTGCCGATCGAAGACGCGGGCTGGAGCGCGTCCGCAACCCTCGAGTTCGCCTACGACGACTGGGGCTTGGCGATGCTCGCGGATGCGGCTGGCGAAAGCGAAGACGCCGCACAGCTTCGCGAGCGCGCGCGCAACTGGCAGAACGCCTGGGATCCAGATCAGGGGTACCTGCTCGGCCGCTCCCGAGACGGTTCGTTTCCCGCCGACGTGGATCCGCTTCGCTGGCAGCACTTTTACGCCGAGGGGAACGTCTTTCAGTACCTCTTCTTTGCGCCCCACGACCTCGACGCGCTCGCGGAAACGATGGGCGGCGCGGACACGCTCGTCGCCCGCCTCGAAGACGTGATGCAGAACTCGACGCGTCGCGTGATGACGGCGCTCCCGTCCAACTACTACTGGCACGGCAACGAGCCCGACCTGCACTACGCGTGGATCTTCGCAAACTTCGACCGCCCCGCGCAATCCGCGCGCTGGATCCGCTGGATCGTGCGCACCTTCTACGACAACACGCCCGCGGGTCTGCCCGGCAACGACGACTCGGGAACCTTGAGCAGCTGGCTCGTCTTTGCGCAGCTCGGCTTCTATCCGATCACCGGCGCGGAGCACTACCTGATCGCCGCACCGATGGTGACCCGCGCGGTGGCGCATCTTCCCGGGGGCGACCTGATCATCGAGGCACCCAACGCGAGCGACCTCCGCTACGAAGGAACGACCTCCTGGGAGGGAACGACCCTCGAACGCGCCCGCGTCTCCCACGCCAAACTCGCGGCCGGTGGCACGCTCCGCTTCGACATCGCGGAGTAGCACCGAAAAGACACGGCATTTCCGGACGCCTGAGGTTTTTCGGCGCGTCTCACTGGTTTTTCGATCACACGAGCCGGTCTTTGGGCTGACGGGCGTGCGCTCCCCGGGCATTCTGACACTCATGCGAACCGCTGCTCTCTGTGTCCTCGTTGCGATGGGCTGCGCCGAAACGCCCGCGCCTCCCGCTCCCCTTGGAAGCAACAACGTTCCCCGCCGAGCCGGCGGCTTCGTGCCGGGGCTCGTCGAGGAGACCGAGCCGATTCCGACCGGCTCCATCGAGCTGCGCATCTCGGAGACCTGGCTTCAGGGCGAGGTGGCGGACGTGTCCTCTGCCGGCGGCGAAGGGCGCGTGGCGAATGCGTACCAAACGGGGGATCGCACCTACTTCGACACCCGCATCGACGGGGTTGGCGGCGCCTTCATGCACGCCTTTTCGATTCGCAACCTCGAGGAGCTTCCCGAAGGCACCTACACGGTCCTCACGGCAACGGGCACGGGAATTTCGACCGCCGTGGGATGCTCCGGCCGCGTCGACGGCCGCTGGGACGCGGACATCCCCGCAGAACAGATCGACATTCAGGTCGAGGACGAGGGCGACCAGCGAACGCTCACCGTGACCAGCCAGCTGGCGGACTTTTACGGCGGAACTCCGCAGCGCGTGACGACCCGCATCGCGTACGAGCGCGGCGAAATCGCAGCCCCCTAGGCCGTCCAAGGCTTGCTCGCGAGGGCAACGGCGACCAGGATGCGGCCATGCCCATCGACGCCGTCGCCCTCGTTCGTATTCCCCTCGATGCCGTGAAAGGTGCGCTGGGGGACGAAGTCGAAGAGCTCACCTTCGAATCGCCGCGCGGACCGGTGGCTCTCGAGCCGCTCCATGATGCCGTTCGCATTCACCTTGGCGTGCGCTTTGATTCCGAGCCGGCCGACGTAGGCATCGCCGTGCGGCACATTCTGGGGGATGCCGCGGATCTTCACAGCGACGAGCGCGGCGTCTACGTCTATCCCGACATTGCGCGATCTCGAGAGACGACCTACGACGCCGTTCTCGAAGACATGGGCGAAGGTGGGATGTGGGTGCCTCTCGCGAGCGCAGAAGATGCGCGCCTCGGCGCCGACGAGACGATGGGACTCTTCGACGCCGTCCAAGGAATGATGGGCGGTGACCTGCTCGGGCAGGTGCAGGCCGCTCTCAGCGATCCCGGCGGTGACGCCATGCAATCGCTCGCGGGGCTCGCGAGCCAGCTTCTCGAAAACCCGGAGCTTCGACAGAGCGTCCAGTCGGCCGCAGAAAAGCTCATGGCCGGCGGACAGCTCCCCGGCGAAGTCGCGGGAGACAGCGAAGGCTTGCTCGCCCAAGCGTCGTCGATCGCGAGTCAGGTCGCGGGCGACAACCCCGAACTTCTTGCGCAAATCGCCGCCAAAATGGGCTCGGGCGAGGAAGAATAGGGACACACCTCCTCAAGGGAAGTTCAACGTCGCGGAAACAATCTGTTCCGTTCACGCGACCGTTGTCACCGTCGATCGCTGCGCCCAAGCACCCGCCAGCGGAAGCAGAGGGGAGACTCGCTTCGCTTCGGTTACTTCAGGAGGCACGAATGATTAGAAAAGTGAACTTAGTAGCGCTCATGGCAGCGCTTGCGCTCGGCGCATGTGGAGATGACGACGGCGGCGGCGGCACCGACTCGGGCCCCGGCACCGACTCGGCTGTCGAGACCGACAGCGCCACCGGTGACGATGATGTCATCGCGGTCGCCGAGGCCGCAGGAAACTTCACCACCCTCCTCGGTGCGATGGAGCGCGTGGGGCTCACGGAAACGGTCCGCGCCGCAACGGCCCTCACCGTTTTCGCGCCGACTGACGAAGCGTTCGAGGCCCTCGGCGTTGACCTCTCGACCCTTACGGACGAGCAGCTCACCGGCATTCTCGCCTACCACGCGATCGGCGCGACCGTGCGCTCGGACGCCATTCCCGCGACGGCCGACACGCTCGCCGACCTGACGCTCATCTTCGACACCTCCGACGGAGTGCGCGTCAACGACGCGACCGTGACCATGGCCGACGTCGAAGCGTCGAACGGCGTGATTCACGTCATCGACCGCGTCCTCATGCCGCCCGACATCGTCGCAGCCGCGGGCTTCGCGGGTCTGACCGATCTCGCCGGCGCGCTCGATACCGCCGGACTGGTGGAGACGCTCCAAGGCGCCGGACCCTTCACGGTCTTCGCGCCCACGAATGAGGCCTTCGGCGAACTCGAGGAACTTCCCACGGGCGACGCGCTCAGCCAGGTGCTGACCTATCACGTCCTTGGCTCCGCGGTGCTCTCCGGCGCGGTTCCCGGGACGGCCAACTCCCTCGCGACCAACGAGTGGGACAACAACCTCACCCTCTTCTTCAACACGGACGACGGAGTCGTCATCAACGGCCGCATCAACGTTGTCACGGCGGATGTTCGCACCACCAACGGCATCGTCCACATCGTCGACGGCGTGATCACGCCGCTGAACGTCGCGGGTGCCGCAGGTTCCGCAGGTCTCACCGAGCTCCTCGGTGCGGTTGGCGCAGCCGGGCCGAATCCTGACGACACCACCATCGTGGACACCCTCACCGGGGACGGACCGCTTACGGTGTTTGCGCCGACCAACGCCGCGTTCGAAGAGATTTCGGACACGGTGGACGGCCTCTCTCCGGAGCAGATTCGCCAGGTGCTCCTCTATCACGTCATCACGGGAGACGCGCCGGTGCTGTCGACTGACCTCGCTGACGGAGACGTCGCGACCGCAAACGGCCAGAACGTCACCATCGCGGTCGCCGGACCGACGGTCAACGACAACGCCATCGGACCTGCTGACCTCCACGTCACCAACGGCGTCGTGCACGTCGTCGACGGTGTCCTGGTTCCGGAATTCCCCTAGTCGCTCCCTGAGCGAACCCAAAAGTTCGGGCGGGCTCGTTCCCGCCCCAACGTCCGACCCATCCAAAACAAACCCGACCTGAACGCCGCCTGCATAGGCGGCGTTCGCTATTTTAGGGGTGCTCTTTTGCCGAAGAACCCTGGCGAAGGAAGACTCTGGCGTCCGAAGCGTCCTTGGCCTATTTATGGCGTCAGACCGGGCGTCGAACG
>JBCDAA010000024.1:0-42753 GCA_039186435.1 Myxococcota bacterium
CTTCGGCGCAACCGACGTCGAGGTCAGCCTCATCTCCTCCGCCGCCCTCGGTGACCCCACCGGAGTCTACGAAATCAGCTGGATCACCTAACACCGAGCCCTTGGACCTATGGGAGGAGCTGCTTAGTATTTAGGACAATCATATCTATTGGGAGGAGCTACTTATTATTTAGGACAATCACATCTATTGACACCACGTGCACCCACGTCCTAGCCTTGCAGTGATGACCCTGCCTCGATCCGAGTCGGTCGATCTCGATGCGACCCCGTTCTATCACTGCATTTCGCGATGTGTGCGCCGAGCATATTTGTGCGGGCGAGATCCTCGAACTGGCGAAGATTTTGAGCACCGCAAAGAGTGGGTAGAACAACGTATCGCAGCGCTTAGTGCGATCTTTGCGATCGATATCTACGCCTACGCAGTGATGTCGAACCACCTTCACGTGGTGCTTCGCGTGGATCGCGAACGTGCAGAAGGGTGGAGTGACGACGAGATAGTCCGTCGGCACAACCGGCTCTTCCGCTTCTCCAAGGCGACGCTCAAGTCGCTGCCACCGGAGCAGCAGGCGATTAAGATTGCGAACTGGCGAGAACGGTTGTCGAGTTTGAGTTGGTTCATGCGCTTGCTCAACGAGTCGATCGCGCGTCGCGCCAATCGCGAAGACGGATGCACAGGACGGTTCTGGGAAGGGCGCTTCAAGAGCCAGGCGTTGCTCGATGAACGTGCGCTTCTCGCGTGCATGGCGTACGTGGATCTCAACCCGATTCGCGCGGGCATCTCGGATGATCTTCGGGAACGCTTCACGTCGATTGGAGCGAGGCTGCGGACGCGGGGAGTCCCGGCGGGGCTGGTTCCGTTTCAGGATCAGGTTCCGGCTGGCTCGAGGCGCCGCAAGATTGACATCGGATTTCGGGAGTATACGCAGCTCCTGCGTTGGACGTGTCGTGCGATGACAGGCGCGAAAGGGCGTCGGCCGAGGGCGCTGTCAGCGAACGAGGACGAATGGGTCGCGACGATGTCCGAGGCTGGGCTTGGCGCACTGGGGGCGCTCGGTAGTGTCGAGGCGATGGAATCGTTGGCGGAACGGCGGGGCCGAGAGTGGGTGCACGGAAAACGCAAGGCGGCCGAGCTCTTTGATTGATTTGGCGTGGGAGCCACCTCGGCCTCGAGGCTGTGGTTGTGTTCACGGTCCGCGGAAACGTTGGCTAGCTTCGTCAAGGCTGATCGCCGAGTACCGTACTCCCTCGAGTGAGTTGTGCCTTCGGACAGGCTGCGTCGTGGGTCGGGCGTCGTGACGTCGATCGAACGGCGCTGACGTGAGTGGACGCGGCGGCCGGGTCGCAGGGGATACTTCGGTTGAGAACCACCGACTCGTGCCTTTGCGCGGTTCGTGTAACTGCGACTGATCGTCGACGTGGCGACTCCGCAGCACTGGAACTTGCGACGTCGCTGAAGTCGACGGTCTTATTGATTTGCAACTCGCATAAGTAGGAGCCCCGCGGCGAGCGCGTTTTCGTTGAGCGGAGCTTCGTGCAAGGCCGTTGATGGAAAGGGCGAGGCGGAAAGTCAATAACTATGATTGTCCTATCTATGCTCGAGCCCGGCGGTCATTAAATGACCGCTCCTGTAGGACCGCCCCGTCCAGTCAAGAGCGCGGTTCGCCGAGCGGAGCTTCACGCAGGCGGCTGAGGGAAACGGGGTAGGAAGTCAATAAAAGTGATTGTCCTATGTTTACTCAAGCCTGGTCCTATCTATGCTCAAGCCCGGCGGTTAGGCGAGGGCTTGGCTAGGTGACGCGGGGTTTGCGGCGGGGGGGGATCCGGTGGTGCTTCATCCGGCGGTAGAGGGTGGCGCGGCTCATGCCCACTTCCTTGGCCGCGCGAGCGACGTTCCACGCGTGCCGCCGAAGGGCCTGAAGGAGCTCTTCGCGCTCGAACGCATCCGCCGTGGAAGCCTGCGAAGGCACCACAGGCAAACGGAGATGCACCGGAGCGATCTCGTCGTCCGCGAGCACCAGCGCGGTCGCGAGAACATTCGCGAGCTGCCTCACGTTTCCCGGCCATTCGTAGGCGAGGAGCAGCTGCATCGCTGCCGCACTCACTGTAGGCGCGGGCCGACCCATCTCTTCCGCCGCGCGCGCGACGAGCGCCACAACGAGCTCCGGAATGTCCTCCGGGCGTTCTCGCAACGACGGGAGCTGCAGGGTCACGACCCCGACACGATAGTAGAGGTCCTCCCGAAACTCGCCCTCCCTCGCACGCTCCAGCAGGGCCCGATTGGTCGCGCAGACGAGACGAAACTCCACCGGTCGCGCCTCGGTTCCGCCCACGGGCCGCACCTGTCGCGTCTCGAGCGCACGAAGAAGCTTCGCCTGCATCGAAAGCGACATCTCGCCCAGCTCGTCGAGAAAGAGCGTCCCCCCGTGCGCCGCAACCATGAGCCCCTGCCGCTCGGCGTCCGCGCCCGTGAACGCTCCCTTTACATGTCCAAAGAGCTCCGATTCCAAAAGCGCATCCGGCAGCGCCGCGCAGTTGATGGCCACGAAGGGACCCTCCGTCGCCCCGTGAAGATGAATCGCCCGCGCGATGAGTTCCTTTCCGGTTCCGCTCTCTCCTTGGACCAGCACCGTCAGCGGTGAGTCGATCACCTGGTCGAGGGTGTCCAGAACCGCCCGCATCGAAGGACTGCGCGCAACGATCTGTTCGTACTCGTAGCGGCGCTCGGCGTTTGCCCGGTGGCTTCGAACCTCCGCGAGCAGCGTTTCGATCTGCGCGGCTTGACCCCTGCTCAGCGCTTCGACCCGCGCTCGCTCCGCCTCGAGTTCGCGACTTTGGCGCCTGAGTTCATCCACGAGCTGGATGTTTCGAAGCGCGATCCCGAGCTGGTCCGCGAACGCCAGGAGCAACTCAACGTCGTCCTCATCAAAGCGTCCACGGCGAAAACGATTGTCGAGGTAGAGCGCACCCCGCACTCCGTCGGGCGACGGGATGGGAACCGCCAGCACGGATCGTAGTCCGAGCGCGTGCACCGAACGATGCTCCCGAAATCGGTCGTCCCCCTGTGCGTCGGTCGTCAGGACGGGTTCGCCGGTCGCCACGACCTGTTCTGCGAGCGACCAGCTCAGTTTGCTGCGCGAACGCCCGATTCGCTCTCGGTCGAGATTTCGCGCGACTCGCACGCGAAGCTCGCCCTCTTCGTCTTCGAGCACCAGAAACCCTCGCTCCGCGCCCGTCAGCTCGATCGCAGCGTCGATACCCATGTGAAGGACCGCATCGATCTCCAAGCTCGAGCTCAGCTTTCGATTGATCGCGATCAGCCGTTCCCAACGATCATGGCGCGCCCTCCCATGGTGCGTTGGGGTTGGCGTCGGCGCGCGCGCGCGGAGTGGATGCGACCAAAACGCATCCCGCAACTCGAGGGGCAAGTCCGCCGCGATGCGTTCCCACGCTGCCCGCGCGAGCGCCGCGTGTTCCTGGGCCTGTGTTGTCGCTCCCCGCATGTGCCAGGCATCCGCAAGCGCTCCTTCGACGCGGGCGCGAAGGTCCGGCGACAGGTCCTCTTGGAGTAGCGCCTCAAGGAGAGGCCGCGGGTCGTCCGCCAATCTGCTCTCGAGAAACGCAAGGGTCGGCTTGAGATCGGCAAAAGGCAGGTCGCTCGGCAACTCCGGGACCTCGCCCCGTTGAAGGAGCGCATCCGCGCGTGCCAGACGCACTTCCAAAACCTCCCGCTCCGCTCCGAGCGCCGAGAAGCGTTCCTCCGCGCTCTTCCACGCGTGCTGCGCCTCCGCGAGGTTGCCCTCCGCGTTCGCGATCTCGGCGCGCACCGAACCCACCGCTGCGCCGAGAGCTTCACTTCCCGCCTTTTTCGCCGCATCGTCGGCCCGTTCGGCAAACTCCCGCGCGCGATCGAAGGCGCCCACGTCGGCGTAGAGTTTCGTGAGGTTAAAGGTCAGCGTCGCCAGCGCCGTTTGTTGACCCAGGGCGAGCGCGCCGCGAAGGCCGCGCTGATAGAGATCGATCGCGCGCCCCCACGACCCACGACTGTGTTCGAGTGCCCCGCAGTTGATCGCGGCGGGGGCAAGCTGGTCGTCGAGATCGTGACGCTCCGCGACCCGGAGCGCCTGCTCGTAGTGCGTCGCCGCTTCGCGCAGCTCACCTCGACGCCACGCGTCGATCGCGAGGTAGCTGAGCACGCGAACCTGTCCGCGATGGTCGCTCTCCGCGATGCGCGTCACCGCCCGTCCCAGATGGCGTGCCGCCGTCGCGTGATCCCCGAGGTAGCTCGCCGCGACGCCCAGATCTTCGTCGAGGCGTACCGCCACCGCTCCGGACGCGCCGGGCAGCGCTTCTTCCGCAATGGCGAGGGCTCTGGCGTACTCCCCTTGCTTGATCAGAATTCGGCAGAGCAGATCGGCGGCGCGCCGCCCGGTCGCCCCCTTGCGATCGACCGGGTCAAGACAGCGTTTCGCGTCCTCCAAACGCTCCAGACGAAGCGCACACGCCGCCCAGCGAATCCGTGCCTCGACGCCGAGCGCCGCGTCCTCGAAGAGCGCTGCGTAGTGCGGCATCGCACCTTCGCCACTCGTTCCTTCGAGGAGGCGCGCTGCCTCAAATCTCGCTCGAGGATCCGAGTCCGAGCGTTCCAGGAGAGCCCACGCCGCCACGCGATACATCGGGGCCGCGGCATCTTCATCCGCAATCTCGCGCGCCTGAGCGAGCGCGTCGTCCAACCGTCCCGCCAGGGCGAGCGCGGCGATTCGCTGTGCGGAAAACGCGTTCGGTATGACGTCGGCCAGTCGCGCCAGCATCGTCGCGTCTCGCTTGCTGCGGCACATCTCGGCTTCGTTCTCTCGCAGCAGACGAAGCTGATCGTCCTCCCGCCGGAGAAATCCGTATTCGTTCGCTTCGGCGACCGCGTCCCGTGAGATCGCAGCGTCGCGGAGCCAAGAAAGTCGAAGTGTTCGAAGCGCCGCAACGCACCCAACGAGCGCCGCTGCGTCCGACGAAAGTTCCGCTAGCTCAATCTCGCGCGCGCGCCCGAGGGGAGTGTCGACGGAGGCACTCAGCACCGCGCGAATCTCCCGCGGGTAGCCGCCGCTCTGGTCGAGCACCCAGTCCACCCGCTCCGGCGCTTGCACCCAGCGCGCGACGCTTGCGCGATCCAGCGGTCCAACTTCGATCACGTCGCCGACGGTTTCGCTGCTGACGAGCACGAGCAACCGGTTGCTCGTCTCGGAAAGGCGTCGCGCTACGCGAAGAAAGAACCGACGATCGGAGTCCGGCGCATCGTCTAGGTCGTCCACCAACACGACGGAGGGCGCATCCCCGAGGTCCGCGAGATCCCCCGGCTCACGACATTCCAGCGCGTTTCCGCGGAGCTGCGCGCGCCACTTAAACTCCTTCAACAAGCGGGTTCGTCCGGCGCCGGAAGCCCCCTGAAGTGTGAGCGCTCGAGGGCCGGGCACCCCGGACGCAAAGCGTTGAAGCCGATCCTCAAAGTCCGCGAGAAGTGCGTCTCTCCCCAGGAGCGCGGGGGCGTCGACCCATCGCGGCGGTGCGATCGACTCGCCGAGCGCTTCCAGCACTTCCTGCGCGCTGCTCGGCCGTTCCCGCGGGTCGGGCGCGATCAGTCTCTGCTGGAGCGCGGTGATCTTCGCGGGCAGGTCGCGTGTCTTTTCGAGAATGCGTCCCAACGCAAAGAGGTCCGCGCGCTCGTCGGCAACCTCGCCGCGCAGAAGCTCGGGCGCCATCATCGAAGGCGTTCCCGAGACGGTCGTGCTTGCGTGCCGGAGCGGTGCTGCGCAGCCGAGGTCGATGAGAATTCCGCGCTGTGAACCACCCTCGACAAGAACGTTGTCGGGCTTGAGGTCACCGTGGCGAAGGCCCGCGCCGTGAAGAAACGTGAGCGCCTTGAGGACGTCGATGAGGATCGCCCGATCCTGCGTCCATCGCCCAACCCGCCAGGGCGCACCTTCGATCAGTTGGCACGTGTAGTAGAGGCGGGGCTGGCTATCGATGCGTGCGGCGCCAAAGTCGAAGACCTCCACCAAGTGGGGGTGAAGCCTTCCGGAGAGCTGGTGAAACTCCCGCCGAAGCGTCTCCGGGGGAAGATCCGGATGGAGCAGCTTGAGGGCGACCCGTCGCCCTCGGCGATCCAGTGCGACCCACGCCGTACTGCTCCCGCCGTCGCCGAGGGGCCGCTCGATCCGATATCCCGCAACCTCCACAACGCAATCGTATCACTGCTGAGAAAATGAGACCAAATGAGACATTTGGCGAACCTTGGCGCAACGATTCACGAATGATTTCAAGGCCGAAGCCTCTGGTACGGTCTATGCTCTTGTAGAGCGCGAGACTTTGATGCGTACGTTCCTTTTCCTATTTCTACTCGGCTGCACCGTGAGCCCTCAGCCCACGCCGCCGAACCTGGATCCACAGGGGATCTCGGTCCCGCCGAACGGACCGGAGGTCGACTCCGCGCTGATCTTTCAGGGCGGACGAGGCGCGGTGGATCCCCCGGAGGGCGCCATCGTCATCGTCAACTTGGACCTGCCCGATCCGCCCGCGGCCGAACCCGTCCGTCCGGACGGCAGTTTCGACGTTCCGGTCACCGGCTTCGGCAACGAAGAGTTTCGTCTTCAGGTACGTAGCGGGGCGACCCGTTCGGAGCCCATCGATGTTGTTACCGCGGACGTAGACCTCATTCCCGCGCCGCGTCCCTTCGCGGACTGCTTTGTGGCGCGCACGGGTGAGGAGAGCGATCGCGAAATCGACTTCGGCGCGATTCGACGTCCCACGACGCACGAGGTGGAAATTGAGAACCTCTGCGACGAGACGCTCGAGCTCGATGTGCGACTTCGGGTCGACAACGGGACGTTTCGAATCGTCGAAGCACCCTCCAGTATTGGGACGGGTGAAACGGAGCGGGTGCTCGTGGAGGCCGTGACCCCCATCGAGCGTTTGGAGGAGGACACCCTCCTCATCGAAGTCAGCGCGCCGATGCCCGATCGACGCCCGATCACACTTTTTGTTCAGCGCCGCTAGGGGCGGGGGACTTCAACACAGGACAATTGTTGCGGCCTACGCGGTCGCGTTGGGGCACTGCGCCCTCAGCATGGAGATTTGCGATGAACCGGCACTCGACACTTTTGCTTATTGGACTGATGCCCGTCCTCTTGGTGGGCTGTTTTGAGAACAGCAGTCCCGATCCCACCTACTCACGCAATGACGCCCGACGTCTTGGTGGCGTAAGCCCGGACGGGGATGACCTCTGCGAACTCAACGATTGGTACGGCGACGGGATCTGCGATTCGTTCTGTCCAATGCCGGACTCGGACTGCGTGACCTGCCCCGATCCGCTCGACGATCGCGTGTTCTACGTGTCGACCGATCCTGCGGAGTGCGCCGTCATCGACTTCGCATGTCCCGAAGGCACCACCGGCTTTTCGGACGTTCCCGCGAGCTGTGGCTGCGGCTGTATCGGCACGCCGGCGGCCTGCGCGCCGGCCATCCCCACCGATATCGAGGTTCCCGGCTGCGATCCCACCGACGTCTTCGTCTGGAATGGTACGGCATGCGTGGAGACGGTCGCCTGCGACTGCACGGGCGTGGACGCTGAGTGCTTTACCTTTCCGAATCAGGCGCGCTGCGAAGAGTTCTACGCCGATTGCGGCGGAGGTGGCGGCGTGTGCGACGCGATGGACGCGTTCTCCGATGGGCTCTGCGATCTCGCCTTTGGGGTGAAGTGGAACGGCGAGAGCTGTGAGTTCGTGAGCGGCTGCGAGTGCGACGGTGAAGACTGCGACAACCTCTACGAGAGCGTCGAGTCCTGTGAGATCGACCGCGCGGTGTGCACCATGGCGTGCGGCGCGATGGATGCCGCCGGGGAAGGTCCGTGCGAAGCCGAGATCGGCGTTCTTTGGAACGGCTCGGAGTGCGTCACCATCAGCGGCTGCTCCTGCGTCGGTGAGGACTGCGGCGCCCTCTACGAGACGGAGCTCGCGTGCCAGATGGACCGACGAAGCTGCGTGACCTGCGACCCGGCGCCGGGGGATCCCGGTGTGGAGTACATCGGCAACAGCCCGGCCGAGTGCGCAACGATCCTCTTCGGCTGCCCGGACGACCAGCGCTCCTTCGAGAACGCTTGCGGCTGTGGTTGCGAACCGCTTCCGAGCGCCTGCGAGGCCCAGGACGCCCGTGCCGTGGGTGGCTGCGAGCCCGCTCCCTTCTACGTCTGGGATGGTGAGTCGTGCCGGCCGGAGGTGGGGTGCTCCTGCGAAGGCGCGGACTGCGACTCGGTGTACGCGGACGAAGCGTCGTGCCTTGCGGCGAACGACGGGTGTCTTTCCTGCGACCCGGCACCTGGCGATCCTGGGGTGAGCTACGTCGGTGAGAGCCCGATGGAGTGCGCGTTGATCGACTTCGACTGCTCCTTCCCGGCTGAGTACTTCGCGAACGACTGCGGCTGCGGCTGCCAGGTCGACTGCGGGCCGATGGACGTTCGTGAGGTTGGCACGTGCGAGCCCTTCCGCGGCTACGCCTGGGACGGCGAGAGCTGCAACATCGTAAGTGGCTGCGCTTGCGAGGGGTCTGACTGTGACTCGCTCTTTCCCACGCAGGAAGAGTGCGAGGTGACCTTCACGACCTGCCGTCCGTAGGCGCGAATCTCCTGGAAAACGGCGGAGTGGCCCCGGCTGCTCCGCCGTTTTTCGTTGTGCGCAAACTTTTTTGAACCCGAACGGGAGCCCGGTGCGTTTACCTAACCAAGAAGCGGATGTTGCAGCCCCTTTCCATCGTGGAAGAGGAGCCGCCGGCGGGTGATTCTTCGCCTGCGGTGGTGATTCCTCTCCCGAAATCGGACGACCCGGACCGCGCTCTTCTGGAGCGCCATCGGGGAGGGGATCGCGACGCGTTTGCGAAGCTCATGAAGAAATTCTCGGGATCAGTGTACGGATACCTAACGCGGGCCGGCGTGCCCGCGGCAGAGCGGGACGACCTCTTTCAGGATGTCTTCTGCAAGGTACACGTCGGCGCGCGTCGAAAGATGCCGGACGGTCCAGTGTTTCCGTGGGTGCTTCGGATCGCCGTCAACGCCGTTCGCGATCATCACCGCCGGACGAAGGTGCGTTCGGTCGTCAAACTCGACGGCGAAGCGGACGAGCGTCAATCGCCGAGCCTGAGTGCGGATCGCGCCCTCGAGGCGAAAGAGACGGCACGCTTCATGGAGCTTCAGGTACAGAAGCTTCCGCTCCCGCAGCGGGAGGCGCTTCTGCTCGCCTCCGTTGCCGGACTCGGTACCAAAGGCGCGGCGTCGGTGCTGGGCGAGCCGCTCGAGACGATCAAAACGCGCCTTCGGCGAGCGCGAAGGTCGCTTGCGGAGGCCATGCGCCGGCGTGAGCAGACGATGTTGCGGGAGGAGTCGCAATGAGCCTCTGTGACGACGTTCGCGATGCGCTCGAGCTTGGGGAGAAGCTGTCCGAGACACTCTCCGCGCACGCGGCGGGCTGTGAGGTGTGCCAAGCCACCCTTCAGGAGTTCGCTGCGCTCGATGCTGCGCTCGAAGGGATGGCCCCGCTTTCGGTGCCGGAGCCGCTGCTCGCGGAGACGCTCGCTCGGGCGGAAGCGCTCCGCGAAGAGCCGACCACGGCGAGCCTCTTCGGTGCTGCGTTTTCCTCGCTTGGCTCCGGGGTGGTCTCTTTCGGTCGCCTTCTCGCCTGGCCCTTTCGAAGCAAGGGGCCGCGCCTCGCGCTCCTCGTTGGGGTGCCTTCCCTCGCGGCCGTGGGTCTCGTGTTCATGACCCTTGGCGATGCCGTCGGTGACAAGGTGATGCTGGCGAACGGTTCGATCGCGAGCAACGAGGATGACCTTCCGGTGATGGACCCGCCGATGGAGCCAATGGACTCGGTCGATTTACTCACGGAAATTCCGGCGCAGGCGGGTGAGATGGAGGGAGAAGCGAACCGGCCGTGGGCATACGAGCAAACGATCAACGGCTTGCCGCAAGGTCAGCTCGCGCCCAACGAACCGTCCACGGTGGAAGAAAGCGTCGTGATGGAGATCGAAGGCGTCGGCGACGAATGGACGGAGGGTCGCGACGGTGTACCCGGTTTGGGACTCCACGGAAACGGCGAGAGTCGCGGGGAGCCGCCGGCGTTTCATCGGCAGCTGGCGCGGCTTGGGTATGTGCAGGAGCGCGCCCAGGACGACGACGAGTATCGCGGAGATCGAGACCGGACCCTTGGCGGACGGAGCGATGCGTTGACCACTCGCGACGGGCGCTTCGATGACGGTGAGGATGGCTCCGAGGCTGCGGCACGACTCCGGCCAGCGACCCCGCCGCCCGTGAACGCGCGCATCTCAGGCCGTCAGGGTCGGGATGAGGACCGCCGCTCGATCGAGCTGGACGGCGACTTGGGAGGCGATGTGTCCGGCGGGGATACCTCCGCGTTCGCGACCTCTGTGACCGTGCCCGAGCTCGACCAAGGAGCGCAGGTCTTCCGTTCGCTCCATCCTGGCGAGACCACCGGTCTTACGTTTCAGTCGCCGACGGGGCTCTGGGCAAATACGTACCTGCCCGGCGATCCGCGATGGCGGCTGACGCACCGAGCGCTTCGGGCGCAGGGCGGACAGGCGCTCTCCCTCGCGGAGCAGGTGCAGCCGCACGATCCGCATCTCGCGGCGCCGCGTCGCGAAGCACTCGGGTTGACCGTTCGAACGAGCCGCGCACGTGTCGAAGACACGTCCCGTGTGCTGCTCCAGGTGGGTATCCGTGGCGCTGCGGTTCGCGCGGGGCGTCGTCCCAAGCTTCGTTCGATGGTGGTGCTCGACCTTCGCCAGTCGTTGAGCGACGCGCAGGCCACGCGCGTGCGCGGTCTCCTCGAGGCGCTCAGTCGTCAGCGAACGGGCGCCGATCGGATCGGTCTGGTGGTCGCCGGGCCCGCGGGGGGAACGTACCTCGAGCCAGGAACCTTTCGCTTTGGCGAGGTCACGGTGGCGCTTCGGCGCGCGCTCGAAGGAAACGGCGGGCAGGGACTCGCGCTGCCGCAGGCGATGACCGAAGCGATTCGCGCGGTGGGGCAATCCGAAGAGCTCGGGACGGGAGCGGTTTGGCTCGTGTCCCCCTCGATCAGCGAGGCCGACGCGCGCGCTCTTGATTCCGCGGTGCACACGGGTGCGCTGGGGGGCGTCACCACCACGGCGATCGGCGTGGGCAGCGTCAACGACGCGCTCGAGAAGATCGCGTTTTCCGGCCACGGTCGACGTTGGCTTCTCGAGGACGACGCGCGCTCGCTGGTTCGCTCGGAAGTGGAAGCGGTTAGCCGCACGGTGGCGCGGGCGATTCGCCTGAACGTTGCGCTCGGTCGCGGGGTGCAACTCGTTGACGTCCTCGGCTCGCGGCCCCTCGGTGGGCAGGAAGCGGCGCGAGTGCGCGCGGCAGAGCGTTCCATCGACCAGCAGCTTGCGCGGCAGCTTGGGATTGCGTCGGATCGCGACGACGACGACGAAGGCATTCAGATCGTCATCCCGTCCTTCCTTGCGGGCGACAGTCACACCGTGCTCCTCGACCTCGTGGTGGCGGGGCCCGGACCGGTCGCTGACGTGACGGTTCGCTACAAGGATCTTCTCCGCCTCAACAACGGCAACGCCTCGGCCCGGGTCGAGCTGCCGCGCGGGGTGGACACCGAAGGTCCGACGCAGCGCGAAGTGCTTCGTGACTATCTGGCGGTGCGTCTCTCGGACGCGCTTCGGCGGGCGGCATCCCAGGGTGATCCGCGACCGTCGATCGCGGCCGCCCGGCGGGAGATCGAGCGAGCCCAACACTCGGTGCGCGCGCTTGCCCACGACGCACAGCTCGTTCGATTCCGGGAACTCTGCACCCGCTTTGAAGGCGCCGCGCAGGACGCGTCCTTTCGAAACTCTCTTCTCTACGCCAGCCACCGACTGATCTCGGGCGCCTCCACGCCCTAACACGACGACCGCCATTCATCGCTCTCGCGCCCAGACGCCGACGGCGTCGCTGGCGACGTGCGCGCAAAACGAGGACCCAAGATGCGAAGCTATAAGACAAGACTGCCCTTTTTTCGCTCGCGCGCGCTCTTTCGCGCGATGCTTGCCGTCGCTTTGGGGGTACCGCTCCTGACGTCGGCGCAGGAAAGCGAAGGCGCGGTGCATCTGCCTTTGTCGACCTATCACGAGCTGGCGGGGGGCGGCTCCAGCGAAGGAGCGCCGCGCTACGCCCTCGCAAATATGCGCCTAGAGGTTACGGTCGACGACGCGCGGGCCACCGTGGTTGCGCGAGCGACAGTGCGCACCTTTGGGGAAGACTGGGTGCTCGTTCCTCTTCCCGCTGTCGGCGGTATTGTTCGCGCGAAGGTCGGTTCGGCGCCCGCGGAACTCGTTGAGCGCGCGGGCGTTCTCGGGTTTCCCGCTCACGGCGCCGGGACGCACGAACTCGAGTGGACCTATCACACGAGCGCCGTGCGTCATGAGTCAGGCTGGGCGCTCGCACTTCCGACGGGCGGCGCGGGCGCGGAGCTTAGCGCGGTGTTTCGGGGCGGTGTGGAAAGCCCCTTGGTGATGCCGGCGGGTTCGGTCTCGACCACGCGTTCCGGCAGCGACACGCGCCTCACCGCGACGGTGCCGGCCGGTGCGCAGGCGCAGATTTCCTGGCGCGCGGATGCGGGCAGCGTGACCCTGAGTCGCGCGCGCTACCAGGGCGAGGTCGTCGGCGAGAGCATGCGTTTCTCGGTCGAGATGAGCGCCGAGCTCGAAGGTTCCCGGCGGGTTCTCGTTCCTCTTTTCCCAGCGACCGTGGCCCTGGAATCGATCTCCGTCGACCGAACGGAAGCGGCGATCTCGGTGGAAAACGGACGCTTTGTGGTCCCGATTCGCGGCGCGGGGCGTCACCGAATTCAGGCGGTGTTTTTGGTGCCGATCGCGCGCGACAGCGGGCTGCCTTCGGTCAACCTTTCCATCGCTTCGACGCCGGTCTCGCGCTTCGAGCTACAGCTTCCGGGCGACCGCGAGGTGGAGGTCTCCCCCGGTGCGGGCGTTCTTTCGACACGCCGCGGCGAGGACACGGTCGCGCGTTTTAGCGTGCCGATGAGCGAGCAGGTGCGCATTCAGTGGTCGGAGGCCGTTCCGGAGACGAACGAAGCGATCGAAACGCGCGCCCACGCAGAAATTGTGCACGTGGTGCGACCCGACGACGGTGTCCTCGGCATGCGTGCGATCGTGACCTACGCGATCAGCCGCGGTGCGATGCGGCGCGCAGAAGTTCGTTTGCCGCCGGGCGTGCAGGTCAACGCGGTCGAAAACGCCGAGGGCGTGATCAGCGACTGGCGCGTGACCGGGGAGGGCAACGACCGAACGCTCACCGTGTACCTCGACCGCGAAGTCGAAGGTTCGCTTGCCCTCGACGTACACTACGAGCGCGCCTGGCCGGTCGCAACGCGCACCACCGATGAGTTCTCCGTGCCTCTTCTCCGGGCCCTCGGCGTACATCGCCAGCGCGGGATGGTCGCGCTTCTTGCGATGAACGAGCTAACCCTCGAGCCGCGCGATGCCGCACACGTGACCCGCGTGGGTGACAACCAGCTCCCGACACATGTGCGCGATCAGCTTCAGGCCACCGTGGCGCATACCTATCGCTACCTTGACGAGGCGCCGGTCCTAAGCGCGGTGGGCGCCACACGGGAGCCCGAGCCGGCGCGCTTTGACGCGCAGGTCGACACGCTGGTTTCGCTCGGGGATGTGTCGACGACGGTCGCTTCACAGATCGAGGTCGACGTGAAGAGTGGCTCCCTCAGCGAGTTGACGCTGGAGGTGCCCGAGGGGCTGAACGTTCTCGAGGTTTCGGCGCCTTCCCTTCGCCGCTACGTGCTGGAGGACGGTGGTCAGCTTCGGGTCGAACTCACGCAGCCGATGGAAGGGCGCTTCACGATCGAGCTCCTTTGCGATCGCGTCACCGGTCAGGAGGAGGAGCTCGCGATGCCGCTTCTCGGGGTGGCCGGTGCGGAGGTGGAACGAGGTCGCGTGGGCGTCGAGGCGCTCGCGGCGTTTCAGGTCGACATGGCGTCGGCGGAGAACCTCAGCCCGATCGACGTGCGCGAGCTTCCGGAGCCGCTTCTTCTGCGTACCGACAACCCGATCCTTCACGCCTACCGCTACGCGCAGGCCGATGCGCCGCCGCGATTTTCGGTGCGGATCACCCGTCATCAGGAAATTTCAACGCGCCACGCGACGGTGGAGGAAGCGCGCTACGGCACGCTCTACACCCGCGACGGAGTGGCGGTAACCACCGCGCGCTTTGTGGTTCGTAACCGCAACCAGCAGTTCCTTCGCGTGCAGCTTCCCCCGGACTCGGAGGTGTGGTCCGCGCGGGTCGATGGACGCGAGCAAACGCCAGCCCTCGAAGCGGGGAGCGACGAAGATGAGCCGACGGTGCTCCTGAACATCGTAAGCGCGGCGGACGCGTTCGAGGTGGTGCTCACCTATTCGACCCGAACCTCAGAGCTCGGAACCGCCGGGCGCCTTTCCGCGCAGCTGCCGGCCCTCGACATCGTCGTCACCCGCACGCTCTGGGAGGTGCTCCTTCCCGCCGGGGTGACCTACGCCGCGCCGAGCGGATCGCTGACGACGGTCGAAGGCGGCGGCTACGGCGGCTTTCAGCGCGTGCAGATCGAGGACGAGAGCGGCAACGCATCCGAGGGTGTGCGCTACGTTTTTTCGCAGATGTACGTGGGGAGCGACGACGAGGTCGCGTCCTTTTCGATTCCCTACGCGCGCGGGTGGGGCGCGTTTGTGGCGCGTGGTCTCAGCGGCCTCGGCGCGTTGCTGCTATGGCTTGGGATTGTCGCGATCGGCATGCTGCGCTTCCGCGTGGGGCTTCCCGCGGCCATCGCGACGCGCATTCCTCTCGCAAGCTATCGTGACCACGAGACCGGGTCCGTTCCGCTGCCTGCGACGCGGCGTCTCTGGGGCGGGATCGCCGCGCTCATGATCGTAGGAACACTCCTCCTTGCCGTGGTGCATGGCTGGCTCGCGCTCTCCCTGACGCCCGTTTACGTGGTGAGCGTCTTCGTGCTGATGGGGCTCGCCGGCCTCGCCTCGAAGGTTCTGCTCGCGCGCATGCCCAAGCGGGAGCTTGCTCCGGCGGGCGTGCCGGGAGGGTCTCCGGAGACGCCGGGGGACACGCCCCCACGTATAGACTCTCCGGCACCGATTCGCGCGGTCTCCGCAGAAGAGGAATAGGCCGTCGCACACACGCGAAAAGGGACTGGACGCTCGTCTGGTCCCTTTTCGTTTTGTGCGTTTAGCCGGCGAGGAGCTTCTTGAACTCGTCCTCGTCGATGACTTTCGCGCCCTTCTTCACGGCGGCGTCCATCTTCGTCTTGCCGACTTTTTCGCCCGCGAGAAGATAGGTCGTTCCCTTCTTCACGCTCTTGTGAACCTCGCCGCCGGCTTCCTCGATCTCCACCCAGATGGCGTCGCGCTTGCGGTCGAACTTTCCGGTGACGCAAAAGCTCATCCCGGTCAGTGTTCCCTCAACGGGCGCCTTCTTTTCGGCGGCCTTCGCGTCGACCCCGAGCGTGAGGAGTTTTTCGAGCATTTCCCGCTGCGACTTGTTCTCGAAGAAGCGCGCGACGCTATCGGCCATCTTTTCACCGATGCCATCGATCGCATCGAGGTCTTTGCGCATGTCGTCCGCCGACGTGTCGAGCATCGTTCGCAGATCCCCGTAGCGATCCGCGATCAGCTTCGCCGCGACGCTGCCCACGAGCGGAATACCAAGCCCGGTGAGGAGACGGTCGAAGGGTCGTCCCTTTCGCGCCTTTTCGACCGAACTGAGGACGTTGTCGACGCTCTTTTTGCCCATGCGGTCGAGCTTGAGGAGTTCGGCCTTCTTGTCGCGGAGAGCGAACACATCCGCGAGGTCGGTCACTAGCTCGGCTTCGACGAGCTGCTCCACCAGGGACTTTCCGAGGTGGTCGATGTCCATCGCGCTTCGCCGCGTGAAGTACCAGACGCCCGCCTTCAAGCGCCCAACGCACTTCGCGTTCTCGCAGCGAAGTGCGGCTTCCCCTTCCACGCGCTCGACGGTCTCCGGGCAGGCCGGGCACTTCGTCGGCGGTTTCCACTTCTTCGATCCCTTCGGGCGCTTGTCTTTGACGACGCTGAGCACCTGCGGAATGATCTCACCGGCTTTCTGAACGACGACGGTGTCGCCAACGCGAATGTCCTTACTCGCGATCATGTCGAGGTTGTGTAGGGACGCGCGAGATACGGTTGTCCCGCTCAGCGGAAGCGGCTCCAGGTTCGCGACGGGCGTGAGAGCCCCTGTTCGACCCACATCGCAGGTGATCGAAAGCACCTTCGTCTCGCCCGTTTCGGCCGCGTACTTCCAGGCTGTTGCCCAGCGAGGAAAACGCGCCGTAAAGCCGAGGGTGTCGCGCTGCTCAAGCTGGTCGACCTTGAGAACGATTCCGTCGGTTTCGTAGGGAAGGGTCTTTCGCAGCGAATCGAAGGCCTCGATGTACTTCAAAACATCGTCGACGTTCTTGCACACCTTTTCGATGCGATGGGTGGGAAGCTCCAGCTTGGCGAGATGCGAAAGAGACTGCGTATGACGCCCAAAATACTGCTCCACCAGCTCGTAAAAGTAGATCCGGAGCGGCCGCTCGGCGGTAATTCGCGGGTCGAGGAGACGAAGCGACCCGGAGGCAGCGTTTCGCGGGTTCGCAAACTCGGCTTCTCCCCGGGCGCGACGCTGCTCGTTGATGGCGTCGAGGTCGGCACCAAAGATGAACACCTCCCCCCGCACGGTGAGCTTGCGCGTTTCCGCGATGCGGAGCGGCACCGACGCGATGGTGCGAATATTGGTTGTGACGTCCTCTCCAGTTTCGCCGTCTCCGCGCGTCGCTGCGAGCGTGAGCAGTCCGCCTTCGTAGGTCACCTCGATGCTCGCACCGTCGATCTTCGGCTCGGCGATGTAGGTCACCTTGGTGCCCTTCGGGAGTCCTTCGCGAACACGCCGGTCGAATTCCCGCACATCGTTTTCGTCGTACGCGTTGTCGAGGGAGTACATGCGCTTCTCGCGCTTCACCTTCGTAAAGCCTTCGCGCGGCTGTGCACCCACTCGCTGCGTGGGTGACGCGGGACTGATCAACTCGGGGTGTTGTTTTTCAATTCCCTTCAGTTCGTTGAAGAGTCCGTCGTACTCCGCGTCGCTCACCTCGGGCGTGTCGAGGACGTAGTAGAGGTAGTTGTGTCGAGCGAGCTGCTCGCAAAGCCACGCGTGACGGTCAGCCGGTGTCATGAGGATCCCCTTGTCGATTTGGGCGGGGATTTTCCCACCCCGTGGCGCTAGCCCTGCGGTCGAGTGGCCGCGTGGCTGGCGGATGATAAGATCGCCCCCTTCGCGCCCTCAACGGTGCGTCGGGAGCTGTGGTGTCCAACCCGAGGAAAGGGCAGAAATCCCGCATCTTGCCCCTTCTGGGGCCGGTCTTCGCGCTGTATCTCCTCGCGGATGCGGCGTCCGATCGGGGCGGGCTTAGCGCGATCGCCTGGGCGGTTGCGGTCGTAGCGGTTGCCCTCACGGCGACGCCCCTCTGGCTTCGCGGACTGGTGGAGGGAGAGGTTCGCGGCGCACGTCGCACGGCCGCCCTCGGCGTTCTCATGGGTCTCACGCTGGCGGCCGGACTTGGCCCTCTCGGTGTTTCCCTCACCCGTGATCTTACGCTCGCGGCCGCGCTTTCTTTCTCCGGTGTACTCGTTCTCGATCTCGGCTTTCGTGTCCCCGATGTGATCAGTCGACGGGGTCGCGCCCTGATGATCGTCGGGGCGCTCGCGAGCACTCTCGCAGCGACGGCGGCGGTGCTCCCGCCCTTCGAACTTTGGGGCGAGTTGATCCTCGCGCCAGCACGTCTGTCGTTCGCACCGCCGGCGATGATGCTCGGCGCGATGGGCATCGCGCTCGCGGCTCGACTTTTCCGTCGTCGCTTTGGGAGCACGCCGGAAGCACTCGCGTCCAATGCGTGGGCCGTGATGGGGCTCTTGCCTTCGTTTGGGGCGGGCCTGGCCGCGATGCTCCTGGTGATGGGGGAGACCCTTCCGCGCGATTCGGTTTGGGTGTCGGCGCTTCTCGTCGTCGCGGCACCGATCCTCCTTTTTGGACACATCACCGCGATCGATTCGCGGCGTCGACCGCGTGCCGGGTTTGAGGTTCGGCGCTACGTGGCGGCGACGTTTACGATGGCTTTGGTCGCGGCCGCGGCGGCGTTTCTCTACGAATCGCTTCCGCGAGATCCGGTGACCTTCACGGTGGCGGCGGCCCTTTGGTGGGTCGGAAGCGTGGCCCTTTGGCGCGGCGCGCAGCGCGCGGTTCACCGGCTCCTGGCCCCCTATGGGGGTCGTCTCCTCGACGCGGTGGAGCGTGTTCGCGAGGGCTTTCGCGAGGTGACATCCCTCGAAGAGATCGCGGGGCGTGTGCTGCCCTATCTTCGCGACGCAAGCGGGGATCGCGACGCCGATCCGGTGCTGTGGGTGGTCGACCCCGGTCGCGAAGCGCGCATTGACGCAGCCCGGAACGCGCGCGTTCGAAGCGCCGCGTTTCCCCCGTCGGTTCAGGCCGTCTTTGAGGAGACGCCGGGCCGGGTGGTCGTTGCGCGAGAGGTTCACGCGGTGGTTGTGCGGCGGCCCGAGCGTCGTGCGCTGAGTGAACTTCTCGACGCGCAGGAAGCGCTTTGCGTCGTGCCGCTCGTTGCAGCAGGCGAGCTCGAAGGCGCGCTGGTCGTGCCGCGCGGTCGTCGTGGTTCGGCGCTGAGTCTCGAGGAGATCGAAGGACTGCGAACGCTCGGCGCCGAGATCGCCGCGATGATTTCGCTCGTCACCGCTCGGGATCGCGCCCAGCGCCGCGTCGGCGAGCTTGCGCAGCAGCGGGATGGCTTGGAAGAGCGCCTGGAAGATGCGGAGATCGAGCTTGATCGTTTGCAAGCGGACACGAAAGCGCTGAGCGCGGGTCGCGGGGCCGGGCGCCGCGGTGTGGATCCGGTGGCCTACAGTCCCGCGATGCGCGCGCTGGAAGCGAGGATCGCGGACGTCGCGCCCATGGACGCGCCGATCACGCTCGTGGCGGAGGGCGGAACACCCATCGATCGCGTTGCGCGGGCTCTGCATCGCCGGAGCAATCGAGCTGCAGGTCCTTTCGTGGTCGCCGACTGCGCAAGCGTGACCGCCGATGTTGCGGAAGCGGCGCTCTTTGGTGACGACGATCACCCCGGCTGGATTCGTCTCGCGGACGGTGGCTCGCTCCTGCTTGCGGATGTGGTTGCGCTATCGCTCGGCGCGCAGCACGCACTCGCGGAAGCGCTCTCGGTTCGCCAAGGTCGGCCCGCGGACGGGGGCGCCAGCTACGCCGTGGACGCGCGGGTGATCGCAACCTCGCGCGTGCCCCTGGAGCCCCTCGTGGAAGCGGGGCTCTTCGATCCGGAGCTCGCCCGTTGGCTGACGCGTGTGCATCTCGAAGTTCCGCCCCTTCGGGAGCGCCCGGACGACATTCCCTCGCTTGTGCTTCTCGCGCTCGATCGCAGCTGTCGGGTGCTCGGTCGCGATCCGGTCGGCGTTGCACAGGGCGCCCTCGAAGTCCTGCTCCAGCACGATTGGCCGGGCAATCTTCGAGAGCTTCAGCACGTCATCGATCGCGCGGTCGCGGCGTGCACGGGTCAGCAGGTGCAGCGGGGGGATCTTCCCGCGCTCGTTCCCCGCGCGGCGCGTAGCGCGCAGGATCCCCTCGACGGAACCTATGCCGAGCTCGAGCGCCGCGTGCTGGTGCGGGCCATGAAGAAGGCCGGCGGCAATAAGAGCGAAGCGGCGCGCATTCTCGGGCTCAAGCGCACGACCTTTCTCGACAAGCTGCGGCGCCATCAGATCGGCAAGAACGCCGAAGACGCTGCCTAAATCAACCCCCGCGTGAGGCATCTCATGCAGCGATATCTCAGGGGCAGCCCGACCTGGCCACTGCCTCTTCGTGACTCCTTTCCAGCGCTCCCGTCCCGTGATGCGGCTCGCGTTGATCTTTGCCTCGCTTGCCTGCGGCGCGGGAGTACCGCGAGGCGCGGTGGAGGTCCCCGCCGAGTGCGGTGATAGCCTCGATGTGGACCCGGGCGAAGACGGCCTTGGCGATCTTGGTGAACCCGCCCCAGCCTCGCCCGTCGTGGAAGTGCGCGTGGACGGATTGGTGTCCGTCCCCGAGTCCGTCGTCCGCGACACGATACAGCTTCCCATCGGGCCGCTCCTCAGCGAAGAGGCGGTCCGAGCGGACGTCCGGCGACTCCTCTCGCTACGCGTGTTCGAGGACATCAGGGTGCACGTGGAGCATGTCGAAGGTGGAGTCGCGGTCACCTACGCGCCGGTCGAGCGACCCCTCGTCGTTTCCGCGATGCTCATTGGGGAGAGCGCCTCTGCGGTGCGGCGCCGTGTCGAACGAATGGCGGGCGAAGTCTTTCGACCGGGCCGCCTTCATCGCCTCTCGCAACGGATTGCGGACGACCGCCGCAGAGATGGATACGCGGAAGCCTCCGCGCGCGTGACTGCGCGCCGCGTCGACGGAGGGGTTGCCCTGTGCGTCATCGTCGACCCCGGAAGACGCTGGGTCGTCGATCGTCTGACCTTCGAGGGCAACGACGCCATCGACGACGACGCCCTTCTCGCTGCGATGGACACCCGCGAGGGTCGCGTGAATGTCGAAGGGGGAATCTACTTTCCCGATGCGCTCGAGACGGACCTCCAGCGAATGCGCGTCCTCTACCTCGACGCGGGACACGCTGCGGTGGAGGTCGAGTCGCCGGAGGTGCGTTGGGACGGCGATTCGCTGCGGGTCGCGGTGCGCGTTCGTGAGGGACCGGTGTTCACCCTTCGCCACCTGACGGTGAGCGGCGACCTGTCGGGATCGGTGTCGGAGTACCTCGCGTTTCTCGATCTCGACACCGGCGTCCGCTTTGACCGTTCGGTGATCGCCTCCGCGATCGATCGACTTCGCGTTCGCGAGCAGGCGCGGGGCAACGTTCAGGTGGAGCCGATCGTCGAAATGGAGGGGAACCTCATCGATGTGAACGTTCGAGTCGAGGATCTCGACGCCGAAGACCCTGCGACGCTCGAAGACGCTGCGATGCCCGAAGACCCTGCGACGCCCCGAGGCAGCTCGATCGAAGTGCAGCTCCTGGATCGTGAGCTGAGCCTTGAGGAGATGCCATGAGGGAGACCGGAATCGTGCTGCTCGCGCTCGCGTCGGCTGCCTGCAGTGCCCGCGACCATCACGCGTACCGGCTCCCGAGTGCCTGCCAAGAGGCTCGGAATCCGGACCAGGCGGAGTCCTGCGGTGGCTGGCTTCTCGACGAGCTCATGACCGCGCAGTTTGGCGTGTACCGCGACGACGAACTCGAGCGCTACGTTCGCGGCATTGGGGAACGAGTGGCGTCGCACGCGGGCCGTGACGATGTGGAGTGGACCTTTCGCATTCTGGACGATCCGGGCGCGCAGGCGTGGGCTGCGCCAGGTGGGTTTGTCTATGTGACCCGCGGGCTCCTAGCGCTTCTCGACACGGAGGCCGAGCTCGCTGCGATTCTCGGTCACGAGGTCGCGCACGTCGCCGCCGGCCACACCGAGGAGCTGCTTCGCCGGCTCCCGATTCCCCGCGTCCAGGGGCTCGATCTCGCGACGCTCTTTCAGCTCGAACGCGACGACGAAGCGCAGGCGGATCAGCTCGGCGTGCGTTACGCGGAGGCGGCCGGCTACGATCCGAGTGCCCTGCAGCGCGCTCTTCGTGCGCTCCATCAGCCGGGGCTCGGTTCGGCTCCCTCGTGGAGTGACCGTCATCCGCCCCTGCCGACGCGGCTCTCGCTGGCGGCGCGCGTTGCGGGAGCGAATCCCGAAGGTCGTCACGGGCGTCAGCGTTATCTCAATGCGATTACGGGCCTGGTGGTCGGTGAAGATCCGCGGCGGGGTTTCGTCGTGGACGGGCGCTTTGTTCACGCGACCGCAGGGCTCTCGTTTGCTCTGCCACCCGGGTGGGAGCACTCGGGCGCGTGGTCGGTTGGACGGCTTCGCTCGCAGTGGTTTCGGGCCTGGGATCCGGACGAGTCCGCGAGTCTCCTCTTCTTTCCTCTCTCCCATGCGCACGGGTCGGTTTTTCAGGCGGCGATGGAGGCGGAGATGCAGGAAACACGGGCGACGAAGGTGGCGGGATACGACGCTGTCGAGGGAGTGCTTCCCGCCGAGGGGACCGAGGTTCACGTGAGCGGTGAGGTTGCCGGCACGCGCATGTTGGTGATCCGCGGCCGCGACAACTTCCGCTACGGCCTCATGATGGTGCGGCACGGATCCGGCGGAGGGCTGGACGGGATCGAGAGCGTGTACCGCGCGATTCTTCAGAGCGCCGAACGAGAGCGAGAGCCGCCCGTTCGCCCGCGACGAATTCGGCCGCGGGAGTTTGCGGAAGAGACCTCCCTGGGCTCGCTGATCGCCGCCGGCTGTGCGGCGGAAGAGGAGCGTCCATTGCTAGCGATACTCAACGAGATTCGTGAGGAGCGTTCGGCTGGTCCAGGAGCGTTGAAATGTCTCGCGCCCTGATCGCGCTCTTGGTTGCGATCGCTGCATCGGCCCGCGCGGACCTGGTCGACCGGGTGGTTGCGTTTGTGGATGACGAGGCGATCTTGCTCAGTGAGGTTCGCGAGCGAGCGCAGCCGATGCTGCACGCGCAAGACGGCGATCCTCATGCGGTATATCGCCAGGTGCTCGAAGAGCTGATCGATCACCAGCTCGTTGCCCGCGAGGCCGAGCAGCTCCGTGTTTGGGTGACCGACGAGGAAGTTCGTAGCGCCCTCGACCGACTGATGGAGGAAGGTCACTACGATCAGTCGCAATGGCTGGAGGCGCTCGAGAACCAAGGTTGGACAGCGCCTCTTTACGAGACGGTGCTTCGCGAACAGATCCTGCGGCTCAAAGTGCTCCAGTACCTCACCCAGGCCAGGGAAACGGTGAGCGAGGACGAGGTGCGGGCGGAGTGGGAGCGACGTGCACAAACCTTCGAGCGTGAAGAGCGCTTTCGAGTGGCCGAGCTTTCTCAGCTCGTCGCGGACGGGGCGGATCCCGAAGCGCAAGCCCGGGCACGCGGGCAGCTTCAGGCCCGCGTCGCGTCCGTTCGCGATGGGACGAAGACGATGCTCGAAGCCGGCGGTATCGAGATCGGTTGGGTTCTCGCGAGTGAGCTCGGGGAACCGGTACGCGTGATGCTGTCTTCCCTTGACGTGGGCGCAGTGAGTCCGGTGCAGGCGACGAGCCACGGGTTTACGGTCATTCAGCTTCTCGAACGCGCCACGACCGAACCCGCGCATTTCGAGTCCCAGGCGGAGAGCATTCGGGCGGAGCTTCTCGAAGCGCGTCACGAGCAAGCGGTGCACGCGGTGATGCAGTCCCTCCGAAGCAACGCGCTGATCCGGCGTCTCTAGATGTGCGCCGAACGCGTCCCAGCGTTCGAAGGGGAGCGACGTCTGAAATCCGCTGACAGCACGCGAAAGGTCGTGTTCGTGGCTGGGGGCGGCGGGCCCTGCGAGCTTCCACGTGGAGGCTCAAATGACTTATCGAACCTTTTTCTTCGCAACGATCCTCGCGTGCTCGAGCGGGACGTCCATCCCCGACGGTGGAGCGCCCGACGCACGAAACGACAGCGCGACGGAGTGCACCGGCTGCGTGAGCGGCGGCGCGTGCGAGCCAGGAACCCTCGAGAGCGCCTGCGGATCCGGAGGCGCATCGTGCACAACCTGCGGCACCGGGGAGAGCTGCGTCGACGCGATGTGCGTTGCGATCAGTGATTGCGAGAGCACCTGCGACGGCTGCTGCGATGGCGACGTGTGCCTGCCTGGCGGCGACGAGGCGAGCTGTGGCTCGGCGGGTCTTGCGTGCCGCGCGTGTGAGCCGGGCGAAACGTGTGAGGATGGCGGGTGCGTACCTCCCTGCGAAGCGACATGCGCCGGATGTTGCACCGCGGCCGGCGAGTGCCAGACGGGGACCGCGGACGCCGCGTGTGGCGCGCTCGGAAGCGCCTGCACGGACTGCGGCGCGGGACGCTGCGACGCGGGAATGTGCGTCGACCCAAGCTGCGCGGAGAGCTGCGACGGTTGCTGCAGCGGCGACACTTGCCTTGCCGGAGACTCGAGTTCCGCCTGCGGCATCGAAGGGGGAGCGTGTCTCGACTGTGGGCCGAGCTTTACCTGTGGAGGCGGAAGCTGCGCCGTTGATGGTGCATCGCGCTGGGATGTGCTCGTTGCGCGCGCGATGGTGCCAACCCGCGACTGGGCCGACCGCGCCTGGGACGCGTTTGGAGGCTTGCCGGACGTCTATGTGCGGCTGACCGCGATGGACGGCACCGACGAGCTCCGCGCGAACTCATCGACGATCGACAACGACGAATCCCCCGCGTGGAGCGACGAGGTGGTGTTCGACGCCGCCCCCGCCCGCGCCCTTCGCGCCGGTGTCGAAGTTGCGATCATCGATCGCGACACCGCGTTTGATCAGACGATGGGTTCGTGCCGCTGGACGCCGAGTGACGCGGAGTTTGTGGCCGGGTTTGCCACCGTGACCTGTGCGGCTCGCGCGGCGGACGATCCCAACGGTCCAGCCGTCGAGGCGACGGTCGTGCTTCGATTGGCGCGCGACTAGCGCGGCGCACTACCAGGCTTGAATGGTCTCGCGAGGAGTAGGTTCCGCCGGCGCTCGGTAAAGCAGCAGCGGGAGGATGTATCCGCTGAGGAAGCCGACGACGGCGCCCGCGATCACGTCGGACACAAAGTGTTGTTCGGCGGCGATGCGAAGTCCCCCCGCCGCAACCGCCATCGCCATGGCGGTCGCGCACTCGAGATGACCCGCGAGGGTTCGTCCACGAAGTCGTTGATGCGCGCACACCAGGGACGCGCCAGTGAACGCAGCTGTTGTGTGGCCGCTGATGAAGCTCTTGAAGCGCGAAGACGACGCGCAGTCCGGGCTTTCATCGGCGGCGCGACACCGCTCGTCGAAAGGACGCGCGCGACGAAACACGCGTTTGGTGCTGGCGACGAAGAGCCCGGAGACCGAAAACGAAAGCGAGTCCAGCGCCAGAAGTCGATAGACGCTGCGACTCCGACTCGCGCCTTCCCGCGCGGGCCATAGCACCGCGTCGAGGATTGGAGCCGCGATCGTCGTGTAGAGAAAGACGTCGCTCGCGCGGTCAGCCTGTCGGCGTCCGCGATCCGTGCGTGCGGTCAATGCGCCAAATGCGTCGTCGATGGGACCCACGCGCTTCCAGCGTGCGTTGTTCGGAGAGCCTTGGATGGTGAGGGCAATGGTGACGCCCGCGAGCGGCGCCGCTGCAAGCCACGAGCCCCACGGGAGCGGGTCGTCGTCCACTCGCGCGAGGGGTGGAAGCTCGAGGTTGAGGTCCTCTGAGGGCTGCGCGTACGCAGGATTCGCGACGCCGAGGAAGAGAAGAAGGACAACGACGCGAGGCTCAAGCAACTCCCGCACAACGTACCTCAAGCCGGAAAAAGTCGCATCTTGCGAGGCGAACGCGTCGCGGGTCGCGGTGCGGAGCTCTTTACGAGTGGGCCGCCTTTGCTAGTCTGCGAGCCGCGGTTCGCCGCAAGGAGGCTTGGGATGTCGCTTGGTGCCCCTTTGAAGGCGCTCGTCTTTGGTTTGTGCGCGCTGACGCTTGGATTCGCTCCGGGGTGCGTCGACGAACCTGAGCCTGCTTCCTACATCGAGTCACCGGTCATCAACGGCTCTCGAACGACCTCCCGGCGCTGGACGGTGGCCGTGGTGAACCTCGGCCTTTCGGGAAGCGGCGGCCTGTGCACCGGCACGCTGATCGGGGACTACGTCGTGCTGACCGCAAAGCACTGCGTCTACGAGGATCGCGGGGGCCGGACCTGGGATCCGGTTCCGCGTCCCTCCCTGGCCGTCATCAGCGGTCACGACCTCTTTTCGGCCGGCGGCATCGAAGACATGGTCGCGCCCTGGGAGGTACGAAGCACGCCCGGCAACTACACCGATGCCGATCTCGAAAGCGGCAACGACGTCGCGCTGATCCTCCTTCCGCGCAAGCTCACGGGCAATATTCCGCCGCGTCAGTACTCGACCAACCTTCCACGTTCGGGCGACGACGGTCTGATCGTCGGCTTCGGTGTGAACAATACGCGTACCGAAGAGAGCGGCTTGAAGTACGAAGGCAACGTCACCGTCTTTGGCGCGAACTTCAACCTCGTAGAGGCGGGCGGAAGTTCGTGGACCTGCCAGGGCGACAGCGGTGGACCGCTGATCGTGAATAGCCGCGTGGTTGGCGTAACGAGCTTTGGAATCGGCGGCTGCGGTTCGCGAAGCCGACACTTCTTTGCGTCGGTGGCGCGGCACAGCGCGATGATCGAAGACGCGTTGACCTTCGAGCCGCCCTGCGAGCCGATGCCCGAGGTCTGCGACGGCGTCGACAACGACTGCAACGATCTCATCGACGAGGGCTGCACGGGTCTCGGGGATCCGTGTGCGCGCGACGAGGAGTGCATCAACGGGAGCTGCGCGGATGTTGGCGGGAGCCAGCTTTGCGTTCGGGATTGCGACCCGCGCCGCGCGATTCCGATGTGCCCGGTTGGGTTCCACTGCGAGGCTCTCGGTTGTGGAACAGGCCGCTGCATTGAAGGCGCCGAAGGTCCGAAGCCGGATGGCGATGAGTGCGCCAATAGCCAAGAGTGCGCGTCGAATCGCTGCACGATGATCGCCGGAGCGATGCGCTGCGGACGACAGTGCGACCCCGAAGCGGCGGACTGCGGCGGAACAAATCTCTGCGAGACCACCGGCGACGGTTGCGGAACGTGTTTGCCGGCCGCGCTCTCGACTCAGCCGCGTCCCTTTGGTGCGCCCTGCGATGAAGACGGGGACTGCGCGAGCGGGATGTGCGCGCCGGGCGAAGGGGCGGCGGAGCCGTTTTGCACGCGACGCTGCGGCGGCACGGACATTTGTCTGGGCGGATTCCACTGCCGGGAAGGCGTCTGCGTGAATGGCGACCCAGGTGGCCCCGGCGATGGGTGTCTCGTCGACGACGACTGCGCGAGCGGCAACTGCACGGATATCGACGGTGACCGGATCTGCGTGACCGAGTGCGGCGATGGGTGCATTGATGGCTTCTCGTGCGTGCCCACCGATGTGGGCGATCGCTGCGTTCCCGACGGCCTCGGTCTTGGGGCGATGTGCTCCGCGGGCGAAGAGTGCCGCACTGGCATCTGCGCGGGGACCTGCACGCGGATCTGCGACGAGGCGCCGTGCCCGAGCGGGTTCGACTGCATTCCTGCGGGTGAGGTGAGTGGTTGTTTTCCTGCGTCCGATTCCGGTGATGGCGGCGGCGGAGGCGGCTGCAGCGCGTCGGGAAGCGCGGGCGCGGGTTGGCTCGCCCTGGTGCTCTTCGTGGTTGGACGTCGTCGGCGTCGCTAGACGTTTCGGCCCGATGACGAATGTGACGCACATATGACGAAGTGATAAAGTGAGGAAGTGCGTGTCCTTGCTTTTTCGGTGCTTCTCGTCGCCTGTGATGGCTCCCTTTTTACCTCCGACGGAGGCCTCGACGGAGGAGGGGAGGACGCTACCGACGCGGCCGTGGAAGTCTGCGAGGGCGTTGCCCCCTTTGAGGTTGGGGACGCGATGGGTCACGAAGAGCCGCTGGGTTCTTCCTCCACGGAGGCACGCGCCGGGCGCGTTACGGAAGATGACCTTCCCCCGGATCCCACCCGCCTGCTGACGTGGGCCGCGGGCGACTACGTGCTCGCGAACGACCGGGTCGCGATGGTGATCGAAGCCGCTGGCCCGTCAGACGGCTACGACCCATGGGGCGGGAAGCCCGTCGGCCTCGCCCAGGTGGAGGAAGGTCGGCTGGTCCGTCCGGCGGACTACAACGAGGTGATCATCGGGGTGGGTCGGCACACCTTCGAAGCGAGCTCGGTGGCGGTTCTCAACGCGGGGGGCGAGGAGGGCGCGACGGTTCGGGCGATCGGAACTCTTCGGCCCATTCCTTTCATCGACGACATCGCCTCGGGACTTGCGCCTGGCGACTTCAGTGACCTCCAGGTGGCGGTCGACTACACGCTCGCCCCGGGCGCCGAGCAGGTCGACATCACGCTGCGAATTGCGAATACCCGAGCGGGCGGCGTCCGCTCGCAGAAGCTCTATCTGATCTTTCAGTCGAGGCGCATGCCCATCTTCGGGCCGGATACGGGCTTTCGAGTTCGCGAGGGCGACGCGACCGATTGGCTTGGTTTCGCGGACGACGACGCGACCAGCTACGCGCTTGATTTCGTCGACGATGAGCCGACGTTTACGCTCGAGATCAGCGGCGCGATTCTGCTTCAGGGCGAGCGCCTCATCCTCTCGCCCTGTCAGGTGGCGGATGTGCCCTACGTGACCATTCCGATGGGCCAGACGATGGACGGCGTTCGAAGCGCGATTTGGCGCGCGCGCGATGAAGCGACTCGAACCGTGGAAGGGACGGTCCTCGAAGCGGACGGTTCGCCTGCTGTCGGGGTGAGGGTTCACGCGGAGAGCGACGACGGAGCGCTCTACTACAGTCGCGCACTCACGGGCGACGACGGGACCTATCGTCTCACGGTACCGGATGGCGCTGCGCTTCGCTTTCGCGCGTTTCGGCCGGGGGACGGAGTGCTCGGTCCCTTCAACGCGCCGGATTTTGAGATTCCCGGGTTCGGAACGCTCGCGGTGCGGGCGACTGACGGCGCGGGGACGCCGCTTCCGGTGCGGGTGCAGACACGTCCGGTGGGCGACGGAGAACCCGCGGCGCCGGAACGGTTCGGTGAAGCCCCTCAGCCCTCGCGGCGAACCCATGTGGAGATGGCGGCGGAAGGCACGGCGGACCTGCGCGTGCGGCCGGGTGAGCACCGCGTGATCGTGTCGCACGGCTACGAGTTCACGATGTTCGATTCCGACGTGGAGGTGGCGTCGGGAGAGCGTCTCGAGATTCCCGTCGTGTTGGATCGCGTTGTCGACACGACCGATGTCATGTGCGCCGACTATCACATCCACACGAACCGCTCGCCGGACTCGGAAGACTCTCCCATCTTTAAGCTTCGTAGCGCCGCGGCGGATGGTCTCGAGATCCCCTGCCGGTCGGATCATGAGTGGGTGCGTGAGTGGGAGAGCGTGATCGCGAACGAAGGTCTCGCGTCTTGGCTCTACGGCGTGACGTCTCTGGAGCTGACGACCTTCGCCTGGGGTCACTTCGGCGTCGTTCCCATGGAGGAGCGGCCAACGCTCCCCAACTTCGGCTCGATCGATTGGATCGACCGTTTGCCGCCGGATGTTTTTGCGACGGTGCGCGCGCTCGAACAGGAACCGGTGCTGATCATCAATCACCCGCGCGGCGCGAACTTTGGCGGCTACTTCAGCGCGGCGGGTTACGATCCGGTGACCGGCGAGGTGAGCAACCCCGAGCTCTGGGACGAACTCTTCACGGCTGTGGAAGTCTTCAACGACGACAGCTTTGACGAAGCGAGCATGGAGGTCGCGGACTGGTTTTCGTTTCTGAATCAGGGCCGCAAGGTGTGGGGCGTCGGGTCGTCGGATACGCACAACCTGCGCGGTGGATCGCCGGTGGGATATCCGCGCACGTGTCTTCGCCTGGGCGTGGATGATCCCGAAGCACTGCGTGCGGGGGGCGGGGAAATGGCGGTGCGCGATGCGACCCGTGACGGCCGGTTTGTCGTGAGCGGCGGCGTGTATCTGGAGGCGACTGCGCGGGGCGAGGTTCGTCCGGGCGGAACCGTGACTGGCGCGGCGGCGCGGGAGACCGTGCGGGTGCGTGTTCAGGCGGCGCCGTGGATCGACGTGGACACCCTTGAGGTCTGGGCGGACGGGAATCTCGTGGAGAGCGTGTCGATTCCGGAGACGACCGACGTTGTGCGCTTCGACGGGGATCTTGAGGTCGAAGGGAACTGGGTGGTGTTTCACGCGAAGGGCGACGATTCCCTCGACCCCGTGCACCCCGATCGAATGCCCTTCGGCGTCACTATGCCGATCTTCTTCGAGCGTTAGCTCCGCGAGAGGCGCGTCCGCACGTCCGGGCGCACGTCCGGGCGCACGTCCGGGCGCACGTCTGGGCAGTCGCACGTTCGGGCAGTCGTGGCACGCCGTGCCCATGCCCGTGCCCATGCCTTTTGCCCGAAGCCGTTGAGAGGCAAAACCAAGCCTGCTCCACGGGCGGTAAGCCAAGCAAGATCAGCCCACCTGATTTTATTGACATGCTCGCGTAACACCTTGTTTTGCCAAGGAAAGAAGCGGTCGTAGGACCGGGCAGGCGCGGCCGCAGCGCCTCCGCCATGTCGCATGTCAACAAAATCAGGTGGGCTCCAATTGGGCCGACAAAGGCGTGCCCATGCCCGTGCCCTCTTCTTCGATGCCGCATGTCAACAAAATCAGCTTGGCTGCAATTGGCTCGAAAAAGGCGATTGGCCGGCAGACAGAAGGCGCGGCCGCGCCCGTTCTCGCACAAAAAAACGCGCGCCCTCCGGAGGGAAGGGCGCGCGCGGTGGCAGAGAGAAGCTTGGTTTGGGATTTTTCCCGGATGCGAAGAGCTAGACCATCTAGCTGCTCGCACCGAAATTTCCGGGCTCGTGCATTCCGCGGCCTCGCACGTCGCTAACCATCAGACGGGTCAGCAGGTCGTTGAAGTACTCGACGGCGACGCGATCGGTGTCGGCTTCCTGGTGCGCGTTGCCGATGCCCGAGTCGTCCGTGAGGTAGACGTAGGGCGTGCTGGTGAATGTGCCCATCGCGCGGAAGAGCAGCTCGACTTCGCGATTGGCGCCGCTGGCCGCCACGGGCAAGATGCGAATGCCGCGGCTGCCCGCCTCGATCATCGCTTCGCGATAGGTGTACTGGGTCTGGTAGTTCTTCGGCGGCGCGTCCGCGATGAGCACCAGCACGCGCGCCGCGTTGCCCTCGGACCACTCGAGGCTTTGAATCGCCGTTTGCAGACCGCTGTTGACGTCTTCGGGGTAGTCCCCGCCACCGGATGCACGAATGCTCCGCATCGCGTGAGCAAAACCCTGCACGTTTTCGGTGAAGGCGATGCGCTGGAGGGGCACGGTGTCGGTGCGGTCACGGTAGAACACAGCCCCGACCCGAACGTTCACCTCGGGCGCTTCGGAACCAATGCGGCCGACGATTTCCGCGACTTCTCGGTTCACGTAGCGAAGCTCGTCCTCCATCGAACCAGTGACGTCGATAAGAAACGCCAGGTCGAGCACCCGGGGCGTCTGTCGCTGCACGCCGTTGAGCTGGAGCGTGATGTCCTGCCCGTCGCCCCGATGCGGAATTGAAAGCCGTGCGCGCGCGGTCGCGTTGCCCGCGGTGATGTGAACCTCGGCGGACTGAAGATGGGGCGCGCTCACCCCGGGAAAGAAGTCCCAGCGACCGTCCGCGTGCGTTCGCCCTTCGACCACACCCTGGCGGCCCGAGGAGAGGACCACCCGGGCGTCGCCCACGGGCATGCCTTGGGCGTCGACAACGCGAAAGCGAATGCGGCGAGACATGTCGAGGCCGATGCGCCGCGCTTCGTGGGGATGACGCGAGAGAAACTCAAGGTAGTTGCCGCGTCGGTCGTGATCGCCGACGGACGCCGCGGTGAGCAGGCGCGCTTGGGGTTCGTATTGGGCAACTTCCACAGGGGGCGGCGCCGGGTTTTCGACCGTTACGGTGACGGTTGTGGTGGTCCGAACGGACACGGACTCGCCGCCGACGGTTCCCACGGCGACCGGCGCGGTCGACCCACCCGCCGTGGATCCGACCGCTGCGGATCCAGCGGAGGGAACCGGTGCGCGCGCCTGCACAGGTGCCGGTTCGGCGGCTACCGAGGCGGACGCGGTCGCGCGCGCGTATCCACCTCCGGGGGCGCCAGCCTCGCTCGCCGTGTCCGCGCTGTAGCTTGCGCCTGCTCCGCATCCCAGCGCCAAAATCAACGTCCAAACCGAGTACTTCATCGCGTCCTCCCGTGCCTTTCAAAGAGGACAACGACGCCGCCGGTAAGGCCTTACAGGGCCGGGACGTTTTTTTCGGCGCGTTCAGGAATCGCAGCTGGAAGCAACCCGTTCGGAGGCGCTCTCACAGCGCGTGGAGCCATCCTCGCAGCGCTCGGCGGTGGGCAGGTCGGCCGGGTTTTCTTCCGCGATTCCGCAGATTCGCGCGCTCAACTCACAGATTCGATCCCGCAGATTGCGCGCGCTTTCGCAGTCGATGGTGGCGAGCTCCAGGGTCCGATCGAACTCCGCCGAAAAGGAGGTCAGCTCGTCGTAGCTCTCCTGAACGGTGGGCTCTGCGCCCGGCTGGGTCTGCGCGCCGGCAACCGGTTCGTGGGAACCGGCCGTTGTTTCCGCCGCGACGGGCTCGGGCGCCCGAGAGGAAGCCGCGGCTCCGCAGCCCGCGAGAAAGAGGACGACGGCGGTCGTGAACTTCGTGGGTTTCATGGTTCTCCAGAAAGCTCCCCATCGAGAAGCTGGTCGTTGATCTTGAGCGCCTCGTGGTAGTCCGCCGCCGCGTCGATCGCGTTTCCGAGGGCTTCCTTCGCTTGCCCACGAACCACGTAGAGGTTGGCGGTGAAGACGTCCTCGCCGCGGCCCTGATTCAATCCACGCTCCGCCCACGCGGCGGCGTCTTCCGGAGCCTCCTCCCCCAGTGCAATTCGCGCAAGGCGGTAGCAGATGTCCTGCCGGACGACGCGCGCGTCATCTTTGTTGATCGCGTCGGGGGCCGACGTATCGAAGAACGCGGCGAGAACTCGGGTCGCTTCGGCGGCGTCTCCCGCCTCCATCGCGCGGTCTGCGTGGGCGTGGCTCTGCTGCGCTTCCTGCAACCAGTCCTGGACGGAGCGCTGCTCGCCGCACGCCGCCGCGAGGACAACGCCGATGAGGACAAGCCAGCGGGCAACCCAAGCGCGCATCAGCGGTACCGATCCTCCAGGGCGGCGAGAACGGTGCTTCGATAGTCCTCCATCTCGGAGTCGAGCTTCGTCGCCGCGCCACTCGCCGCGGCGGCCTGCGCCTGAAGAAGCTCGCTTCCCGGCGTGGGCAGCGCCATCGGACCGGAAGGCGGCGCCGGTTTCATCACGAAGATCACCGCGACGGCGGCCGCCGCACCCGCCACGCCCACGGGGATCAACCACCGCCACCAGGGCGCCTTTTCGGGGCGACGCACCCGGGCTTCCTTGAAGACGTCCTCGAGGATCGCCGCGCTTCGGTCGGGATCGAGCGCGCCCTCGTCATGGCTAAAGGAAAGAAGCGCCGCCATCTGCAGCGCGTCCTCCGGAGGCTCTTCCGCCGTCCCCCGCTCGAGGGCACGCGCCAATGCGGCGGCCTCCCGCAGTTCTTCTTCGTTTGCCGGGAGGTCTATCCCTAGACCTCCCCCCAGACCTCCCTCCTCGGGGAGTGAATCCTCGCGGGTCCCCCCTCCAACGACGCTTCGCGCCTCGCTTTGCTCGTCTTCTTCGGTGGGTTCGAGGTCGTCGTCGGTCATCTCGTCTTCTCCCACTCGCGCTTAAACGCCCGCAGCGCTCGCAGAATCAACACGTCGAATGTCCCCAGTTTAACCTCCAGGGCGTCGGCGCAATCCTGCCGTGAGCGATCTTCCAAAAACCGCAGCTCGATGGCGCGGCGATAGCGCGGGTTGAGACGGCTCATCACGGTCTCAATGGAACTCTTGAGCTGGGCGAGTTCTTGCCCACTTTCGACGGCTTTGTGCGGATCGTCCCCGTCGGGGCGCAGTGGCGTCAGGAGCTCGTGAAAGCTCGTCAGGGCGCGGTGGGTCCTTCCGCGCACCCGGTGCATGTCGGTCGCTTTGTTCATCGCGATTCGCGAAAACCAGAAATAGATGCTGACGCCCTTGGGCTGAAACTGGTGCAGGCGCTCGAGACCGGTCCGAAAGGTTTCGGAGAGCGCGTCTTCAGCGGCGGTGCGATTGCCGAGGCGAGGCATGAGCACCCGCGCAAAGATCCGCGGCGCGTACTCGTGATAGAGCTCGCCAAACGCTCGCTGGTCCCCCTGGGTGGCGCGTCGGACGCAGTCCTTTTCCCAGCGGAGGCGACTATCGCTCTGGAGATCGTCGGACCGCACGCTGCCTGGGGTCCCTTGTCCTGCATTCCGGCTGTCCTTTCAAGGGGACAACGGAGCTCGGCCGGATTGCTTACACGGCGGACGCTGCCGACCGGCGATGGACGCCGGCCGGCAGTTCCTTGAGACGATTAGGCCGTCGAGAGCGCGAGACGGCTTTCGTGGGCGGCTCGCTTCCACCCGTTGCGGACGAGGCGAACCCAGAGCAGCGCCGCGCCCGCAATGATTTCGAGGCAGAGCCCGATCCAACCCCCGAGGGCGCCGAAGCCGAGCTCCCAGCCGAGCAGCCAGGTGAGCGGCGGCGTGCAGACCCACGCGGTGATGATGCCCAAGGCCGCTGCGTAGCGAACGTCCCCGACACCTCGAAGGGCACCACGCGCGATCACGTTGGCCGCGTCGGCGATTTGGAACACCGCTGCGACGTAGAGGAGATTTCGCGCCGAGGCGCGAAGCGAGATCTCGTCCGTGAAAGCGCTCACGATCGGATTCGCGAATCCCACGAGCACGATCGTGCAGAGAGCCGCGTACGCCCCGGCCACCCACATTCCGTCTCGCGCGACGCGATGCACGAGCTCATCCCGCCGCGCGCCCACGGCTTGACCCGCGAGGACACTCACCGCTTCCGAAACCGCGAGCGCGGGGAGGAAGGTGAAGTGAATGACCTGCAGTGCGATTTGGTGCGCGGCCATCTCGTGCTCGCTCAGCGCCGAAAGGAGCGTTGCAAGCACCGCGAAGGCACCCACCTCGAGAAGAAACTGCACGCCTGTGGGCACGCCGACTCGCCAGAGCGCCCGAAGATCGCGCCGTGCGGGCCACACCCAGCCCTCGTTTCGTCCGCGATAGAGCAGGATCGCGGCCTCGAGGACATGCCCCGCGACCGACGCCCAGGCCGCACCGGCGACGCCCCACTCGAGAACCACGATAAAGAGCGTGTCGAGCGCGATATTGGTGATATTTCCCGCAACCGCCGCGACCATGGGCGAGCGTGAATCGCCGACGCCGTAGCATCCCTCGCGAAGCGCGACGTAGATCAAGACCAGCGGCGTTCCGAGCAGACGAATCCACGTGTAGGACGTCGCTGCGCGCCCTGCGGCTTCGCTTGCGGTGATGTACGGAAGCGCCGCGGCGATCCCGAAACCCGCGAGGAGAAGCACCGTTCCGAGGACGACCGCAACCAGCACACCCGCGCTGACCTGACGACGTGCTTCGCTCGGTCGACCCGCACCGACGGCTTGCGAGACGTTCACTTTGACGCCGCGCAAAAGCCCCATCGGAAAGCAGAGTGCGGTGAACGCTGCTACGCCGCCGAGCCCGACACCCGCCAGGGCGCTCGGACCAAGACGCCCAACGAAGAGCGTGTCGACGAGGGTCATCACGGCGTACGAAACCATCGACACCGCGATGGGCCATGAGAGTCGAAGTAACTCCCGACGGGGCTCCTCTCGCCACGTCAGGTCGTTTCCTATGGCGCCTTCCGCGCCTTCTTCTTCTTCATTCAACATTGGAGCCAGCCATCAAAAAAAGACTAAAAAACAAGGGTGATTGGCTCGCGACGGAACAAAAAAAGCCGCGAGCCCGAGGGGTCCGCGGCGGGGAATCATCTCTCAGCAGCACTAGTGCGTGGAGAGTCCCTTTCGCGGAAGGGGTACCTGCGCGAGGCAAACGCCGAACGCGCCGGACCGGTGACGATCCATCCCGTCCCGACGCACGCCGCCCTGCGTTGGCAGGAAGGTTGGCTGGCTGATCCAGCACGTCGGGAGGGAAAGGGTCTTCATGGAAACAATCTCCAGCTCTTTTGAGATGCACTCGAATCCCTCGAAGGTCAAGGGGCATGTGTGCAATCGCGAATCTTTGCTTTGAGACCGACCGTGACACGCCGCGAAACGTCATGCGTTTCGGGATAAGGCACTCGCGCATGCGAGGCCGCCGCGTGGCTATCGCATCATCGGGTTGTTCCTAGGGGAGCAGTCGGTATCGCTGAAGCTCCGCTCGGAGCGTCCTTGCGTCCGAAAATTGGAGCGCCTGCATGCCAATGCTCCGCGCCGCCCGAACGTTGCTCTCCCGATCATCGACGAAGAGACATTCGCTCGGCGACACCTGAAGGTCGCGAGCGGCGCGAAGGTACGCATCGGGGTCCGGTTTTCGGAGGCCGGTTTTCCAGCTCACGAAGGTCCATTGAAGGTAGCGCTCGAGGTTTAGCTTTTCCTCGATCCAGCGGGACCAGCGCGGGTAGTTGCTGAGGGCGTGGATCGCTGCTTCGGCCTTCGCGAGATCGGCGAGGAGGGTATCCATCCCGTCGAGGTACGCGTATCCCTCGCGAACGCAGCGAACGAAACCCGCTCGGTCGTAGTCGCGCCCGTCGGCGAAGAACTCTCTTAGGAACGTCTCCCCGTCGATTTCGTCTCGCTCGAAACGCACCCACGCGCTCGGGTGTTTCTCGGCGAGGAGCTGCTGGAGCGACATTCCAAAGAACGCCGGCATGTCGTCGTGGAAGGGATCGCGAACGATCGTTCCCATCACATCGAGGAGGAGGATCACCCCGCGATGGTACGTTGCTGCCACCAGCGACGAAACTGCGGTTGCGCTTGCAAGAAGGCCGACCGCGGGGCGTCTTCCGAGAGCCCAAAGGTCTCTCCGCTCAAGCGATGTAGTTCGCGAAACGCGCGCTTGCGAAGGTCATCACGACGATCGGCAAGACCCTCGATCAGCCAGCCGATGCGCGGACGCTCGCCGTGCCGTCGCTGCCAGCGGGTCCACGGCAGCCGCATCGTTCCTAGGTCGTGGCAGGTCAGGACGCGAAGGGAGTGGTGTGCGTCGCGCGCGAGCGCTCGGTCCGAAGAGCCGAGAGATTCGATCAGCGCGCCGAGGATCAGCGGATCACCGAGCTGTGCTGAGGCCGCGAATGCACGGGAACGCCAGGTCGCGCGCGCTTCCGGGTTTTCTCCGACCTGCCGGAGCCGCTCCAGGATGTGCTCGTACCCTGGAAGATGCGCGTACTCCTGAAGCGCGAGCGTTGCAGCGGCGCGAATGGACGCGTTGCGATCCAAGCAGAGTCGCGCGAGCGGAAACATCAGCGGTTGCGCCTTGAGGTCGCGGGCGACGAGTGCGGCGTAGAAACGGCACTCGGCGCGAGGAGCGATGAGGAGTTCCGCAAGGTGAGGAACGGCGGGCTCCCCGAGACGAATCAGCGCGAGGGCGATGGGTGAGACCTGCGCGCCGCGCGGCAGCTTTCGGTAGGGCTGTCGCCAGTCGAACCAGGTGGGTCCAGGAAAGTTAGCGAGCAGAAGCGAGAGCACGCTCGGCAGACGAAGGAACGAGGCGACCGCGCGCTCGGCGTCGTCGGGCTCGGCCGTGCACATGGTGTGAAACGCGTCGGCGAGTGCTTGGCGTCGCGCGTCTTGTTCGGAGCCTGAGGTGGCGGTGCCGACGGCATCGATCGCGATGGGCTTGACGCGATCTTCGTGACGAGGCCGAAGGGTGCTCCGTCGCGTCGTCGGCGGGGCGACCGCCGGACTCGAGACCTCGGGAAGCGGTACCGTCGGCACCTGCGGCACGCGCGGGGGCGGCGGAAGGGTGACGTCGACCTTTTCGAGGGAGGGCGGCGTTTGGGTTGCTGCCGATGCTGGCCGCAGCGTTTCGCGGGCGTCCTCGGTGGTGTCGGGGCGCCGTACGACTTCGCTCGAGGGGCGCTGAAACAGGTATGTGCTTCCGCGCTTTCGAGACGTCGACATACGGCGCTATAGCAGCTCTTTCCAGGTTGTGTATTTCGATTTCGTTTCGGCGTGGATGCGAACCGAAATCTGTCACTCAGCGACAGTGTCCCGTGCCTTCGCGACCGTGCCTTCGCGACCGTGCCTTCGCGACCGTGCCTTCGCGACCGTGCCTTCGCGACCGTGCCTCAGCGACAGTGTCGAAGGTGGGTCGGGTGCTGGCCGGTTTGTAGCAGGGTGACCGCACATTGTGCGTCGACGCCTTGGCAGTGGCGGAGGTTCGTGGGGTGGTGGCCGCGCTCGAGGAGCGTCTGGGCGCAGTGGGGTTCCGCGTTTTCACAGTGCCGAAGGTTCGAGGCGTGATGGCCGCGCCGAAGGAGGATCTGGCGGCAATCGGGAACCTGTTGGCGCTGCTGCCGCTGCTCTGCCCGTGGCCGAACCCGGGGCGCTTGAGCCCGCGGCTGCCTTTCACTTAGTTGCATCGTGTAGGAAGAGCGCCGGCCGCGCTGGTAGGTGCCCACGTAGACCGCGTAGACCCCGGCGGGAAAGCGGCCGGCCAGCCGCGGGTTGTGACCGCCCCCGCCGTCATCGTTGCACCAAACCTGGCCGTCCGGAGTGACGACCGCGAGGGTGGTGTCCTCGTTCGCCACCACGTCGATTCGAAAGTAGTTCATCCCTTCGGGAAGCGAGACGTAGTGCTGCGGCTGGTTGCTCCAAAAGCCCGGGCAGCCTCGCGGCATCCCGAGGTTGGCGGAGGAGAGCCGTCCGCGCGCGCGACCGTTCATCGCAAAGGGATCGGGCATGAAGCCCATCGATAGCGAAATGCTGTCGGTCTGATGCTCCGCCGCCTGAAACGCGAAGCGATCGACCTGGACGGGAGCGGCGCCGTAGTTCTGAATGGTCGGAGGAGGCTGCCGCCGGAGGTATTCCGCGTCGGCCTCCGCACGTGCGGTTTCGGCGCGAAGGCGCTCCCGCTCGGTGGCCTGGCGGTCGCGCTCCATTTCCGCCCATCGCTGACGGCGTGCTTCGCGCCGCTGCGCCCGGCGTTCGCGACGGGAAGCGCGCTGCTGCGATTCCTGGAGCGCGACCTGCCGATCGGTCTCTTGCTGTTGAAGCGCCAGCTGATGCTCGCGCTCGTCTTCGATCGCTTGCTCTTGTTCGCGCGCCGGGCGGCGAAGCTCGTCCTGAATCGTTCGATCCAGGCGGCTTACGTGGCGCCCGTAGTGGGGCGAGATCATCGGCTCCTGCGTGCGCGGATCCACCCGGTAGTCAAGGCCCGAGCTATCGACGTAGGTGATGCGGTACTCGCTCGCCGTGTATTCGATCATGACGCGGATGGAGATGCCGCGATGGTCGAAGCGTGCGACGACCCGACCTGCGTCTTGCGACTCCACGGCAAAGCGCCGGTCCTGAAGAGCGCGGGCGATGGCATCCTGAATCGCGGCGAGATCGTCGGTCTGCGAGATCATCGCGCCTCGCGCGGGGCCGACAGCGACAAGGCCGCCACCGCAGCCGATGGCGAGAGCAAACGTGAGTGTGAGTATCTTGCGCACGAGGTCCTCCGGGGGTGTTGGCCCGAGGACGCGTGCGCGCGATGCTCGTCGCAGGTTTTTTGCGCCTATTCCGCGAAGCAGTAGATCTGGCCGGTTCCGAGGGTGGCCGCGAGGCCTGGCGCGTCGCAGGTGGTTTCGTGGGCGGAGTTCCAGGAGTCGCCCGGATCCGCGTCGCCGTGGCCTACCCAGACGAAACAGTCCGGGGAGCTGCATCGCCAGTTGCCGCAGGTCGGACCCGGCGCAGCGGGGTTCGTCGGAAAACGTTCGAACGCCCGACCGTCCGGCGTTGAGCCGGTCACGATGTCGTGGGAGGCGCGCGCGACCGGGCGCCCGAGCTCGTCGAGGATCCGCGCAGTTTCGATTCCGTCGCGATGGAGCTGCGCAGGGTCGTCCGCAACGCGTTCGCCGCGCGCGTTGAACCACGGACCGCTACCAATGCGGTCGCGCGCGTCGACCGGATCGTCGTCGTCGATGCCAGGGCTGGTGCTGAGGTACGCGCGCCAGCGTCGTTCGCCTGCGGCGGATTCTGCGAGACGCTGGCAGCGCGCGTCCGCACCGGGGAGACCCCCGAAGTTACCGCCGGCGCTCCCGCTGCCCTCGCTCGTGACGAAGAAGCTCAACGCCCGTAGGCCGGCATCGAGGGCAGCGTCGCTGCCCGCGTCGGTACTCGCGCCGGCATCGGTCTCTGCGGCATCGGTCTCTGCGGCGGCATCGGTCTCTGCGGCGGCATCGGTCTCTGCTGCGGCATCCGTCGCTGCATCGGCATCGGTCTCTGCGGCGGCATCCGTCGCTGCATCGGCATCGAGTCCGGCCGCGTCTCCAACCGTCGTCGCATCCGCGTCGATCGGGGACGCACTCGTACCGCAGGCCGACGCGAGGAAGAGCAGAGCTCGCGAAGCGCGCTGGAAGCTCACGCGGGCGGACCCGGGGGTGCAGGCTCCGGAGGCGCAGGCTCCGAGCAGGACTCGGTCTCCTGCATCGTCTCCTCCACGCAGGCGCCTCCGCTGCACGCGTATGAGATGACGCTGCGAAGGCGGGTCCCCTCGCTGCATTCGGACCAAGCGCTGCGTACCGCGTCGCCGCAGGGCATCCCGTCGAAGAGCGCTTCGTCGATGGGCACACAGCGTGGGCTTTCCGTGCAGTCGATGATGCCGCGCCCGCAGACGGTCCCAGGGTCGCACGCGGACCCACACTCCGCACCCGGGTCGCCGGGATCTCCGGGGTCGCCAGGATCACCCGGGTCACCCGGGTCGCCCGGATCACCAGGGTCTCCGGGATCTCCGGGGTCGCCGGGTCCCACGGGGGTTAGCTGCGGGCAGTACCCGCCCTCCGGACACTCGCACTGATAGTCCACGCAAAGGCCGTCTCCCTCACAGTGTCCGTGGTAGAGACACTCCACCGCGGGGTCGTCGTTTCGGTAGGCCTCGAGGATGTCGCAGTTGCCGTAGAGCGGCGCGCGGCCAACGGCTCGCCACGACGTTCGTTCCCAGCAGGTGCGCTCCATCTCGGTGTCGTCGGGAAGCCATGCGTTGCAGTCCGCCACGTTCTCTTCGCAGATGTCGTTGAACCAATCGCGCCGCGTTGCCGGATCGGGACAGATGCGCACCGTTTCGCCGATTCCCCAGCAGTAGGTCTGCGGGTCGTCGTCGCCACTCAAGATGATCGCGTGCTCTCCGGTTCCGAACTCGCGCTCGTTTCCGCTTCGGTCTCCCGAGCGGTCCCCGGACCGATCCCCCGAGCGGTCGCCCGAGCGATCTCCGTCCCCTTCGTCGGGACCCGTGAGACATCCAGCAGTGAGCACGACGACGAGCAACAACCTTCCCATGGCGACCTCCATGTCCCTCATTGTTGGGGCGCCTTCGAGGTGGCGTTACTCGCTGTGTTTCGCAGCGAAAAACGATTTGTATTCAATAGGTTGGCCGGTTTCGAGGCCGCGCCTCAACCCGCCGGCTCACATTTCGGCGCGGATGCTCGTAAAGCGCATACCCGACGCTGTCGCGACGGCAGCCCCGAGAACGTTCGAGAGCGTGTTCCCGTCGAATGCGATCCCGCTTCCGAGCGGGAGCGCGACGAGGTGACGTCCGTCCGCGGAGACAAACGAAAGCACGACCTCGCCCTCTAGTTCGTAGAGAAGCGCGTCCCCTTCGAGTTCGGTGTCCACAAACCGCGGTCGTTCGATCGCGAACGGAAAGAGCGTCGTGGGGGGATCGGCAGTGCAGCCCCTCTCGCAGTCGACCGGACGAAGGGAGGTGGTGGATCCGTCGACCGTGAGCACGCGGATCGTGTTGCTGGTGATCGTGGCGATCGCGACGGGTCCGGCGCTTGTGACGCCGAGGGGCTCGAGAGGCTCCACCAGGGTCCCCGACGTTGCTGACGAGCCGTCCGCGTCCCAGACGTCGAGGGAGTTGTCCGCGTGCCGCACCAGAATTCGAGACCCTCGGGAAGCGAAGAGTTCGACCGCGTCCGTGAGAGGAGTCGTTCGCGAGTGCGTCGGGTCGTTGGCGCGAAGGGACGTGATGCCGTCCTCGTCGACGGCGAGGACCAGCATGGGGGCGACGCCCCCTGCGACCGTGACGTCGTCCACCAAGCCCGAAAAACTGAGGATCCACGACGCGGGGTCAAAGCCGTCCGAGGTGATGACGGCCGTTTCGAGTCCGCGACGGGCGACCGGGCCCCAGTAGGGATTGATCGGAAAGCGCCCGCGCGGTGCGATGATCCGCTCGGCGTCGAAATCGGTGGCGTCCGGGCGAAAGATCTCCTGGAGCGCGAGCTCACCTTCGGTCCAGAGCACGGCGGCGACGTCGGTCGAGCTGCGTTCGACCGCGAGGGCGACCAAAAGGGCGTCGTTGGAAGCACCGTTGTCGCGCAAAGGTGCGACGGTCACCGAGCGCGGCCGCGGATCGGGCATTCGCACGAATCGTACGGACTCGTCCTGGACCGTGGCGCTCAGGGCACAGAAGTTGTCTTCGCAGGTGACGAAGGGCGGCGCGCAGTCGCTGTCGTTGTCGCAGTCCACCCGCGGGACCGATCCGTCGAAGGCGTCGCGCTCGCTTGCATCCACGAAGGCATCGCCCGCGTCCACACCACCGTCGTCGATCGCAGCATCGCGTCCGCCTTCGACGCAGCGGCCGTCCGCGCAGGCCTGGTCCGCGTTGCAGCCGGGACCGGCCTCTGCGACGAGGGTGAGCGCCGCGGAGCTGCCGGGTTTGGGCGAGACGATAGCGCAGCCGTACGCGGTGATGGTGCAGTCGAGGCCGCGGCGAACGATCGCAACCGCCTGTCGTCCGCGCGAGAGACTGCCGAGGTCGC
>JBCDAA010000025.1:0-42633 GCA_039186435.1 Myxococcota bacterium
CGCTGACGCCATGGTCGCTCTCTCGATGCCGGCGACTCGGTGGATCACCGGGAACACCATCTATATCGATGGCGGAGAGATCATCGGCGGGTAGGCCGCATGGTCATACCATTGGGCGCGATAGCTCGAAATCACGCTCTGATTTCGGGCTATGCGATGTCAATAAATCAGGTTGGCTGATTTTGCGGCCGAATGTGAACGGGTTGGCTGATTTTGCGGCCGAATGTGAACGTAATTTCGGGTAGGCAGCACGGCCATGCCAAGTTGGGCGCGATAGCTCGAGAATCAGGCTCTGATTTTCGGGCTGTGCGATGTCAATAAAATCAGGTTGGCTGATTAGCGGCTGACTAGTGACTAGCGGCGGGAACGGTGGGACGGGAACGGTGGGATGTGGCTGGTGGGAGCGCGAGCTGGAGAAGTTAGCGGCTCCACCAGCGACCGCCTTCGAGTACGAAACGCGTTGAACCTTCGAAGGCAGGGGTTGACTCGGGGTGGAGGGGGTCTCCGGGGAGAGCGAGAATGAGGGTTCCCTCGTCTTGCTGTGCGACGGGTTGAACGACCGGAGGGGGCGATGGGGCGTTGGCGAATGCGGCCTCGATCGTGCCCTGGTCGCGGAGCCACTCAAGGGTGCGCTGCGTTGGCGGCGGCAAGAGGATTTCACCGCGATCCTGACGAGTTAGCGCTTCGATTGGAGTCATCCACTCGCCGGCTGTGGTCTCGCGCTGGTCGTGCGCTGCAATCTGGTCTGGCGGAACCTGCGCCAAAAAGAAACGCGTGTCGTAGCGCCTTTTTTCGACGACGGGAGTGATCCACCGCGCTTGCGGCACGATGGCGAGTTCGAAGCTGAGACCCGCTTCCGCGGCGGCGTCGGCGAAGAGGACCCGGCCTTCTTGAAGGCCGGTGCGGGTTTCGTCGTTGAGGTCGCCTGAAGCGAGAAGCACGCCGCACTCTTCGAAGGTCTCACGAATCGCTGCGAAGAAGAGAGCGAGCGATCGCGCTTCGTCTTGTTCGCCGAGTGCATTGGCGCAGGTGGCGGCGTCTCGTGTGCTTCGATCGCCGAGGCGCGGATCGAAGTCAGCGTCGTCGAGCTTTCCTCCGGGAAAGACGTACGCGCCAGCCATGAAGCCGGTCTTGCTGTGGCGCTTGACGAGAAAGACCTGCATCGCGCCTGCGTCGCGCAGGACGATGACGGTCGCGGCGTCTTTGGGGGTTGGCGGCGTTGGCGCCACTCAGTCCTTTGAGAGGACGCGCGTGGTCGGGACACCGATCGCGCTTGCAAGGCGCGCGAGCGTTTCCAGCGAGGGTGTGTGGCGACCCGCTTCAACGCGAGCGATATTCGGTCGGTGAATGCCGGTGCGGCGGGCGAGTTCCGCTTGGGTCAGACCGGCTTCGAGCCGGAGGGCACGGAGGCGAGCACCGAGACGGGCGCCATCGATGGGGATGTCGCCCATGGCGGCTGCGGGAGCGGCAAGGGCGCCCGCCTGAAGTTCGAGAGAGGCTCCTGAGGCGAGCTCAAGGGTGACCTGAGACGCGTCGTCGGCGAGGGTGATCGACACGACGTCGCCGGAGTCGTCGGCGGGGCTTAGCGGCCGGGTAAGAAGGAGGGCGCGCCCGTCTCCCATGATCGCCAAGACCTCGTTATCTCTAGGGGAAACGGTGACGAACTCGAAGCGTCGGCCGCGGTCCTGGTCGAGCTGGCGCACCATCACGGAGACCAGCCGCTCCACGTCGTCGCTGCCTCGAGACACGAGACCCTGACAGATCTCTTCGACGACTTCCTCGATCTCGCCGTCGTCGATGTGGACGACCGGGACGCCACCCGCGGCGCGGACATATCCCACGGCGGTGAGCAGATCGTCTTCGTCGAAGCAGTCGGGAGACGCGTCGAACACAACGCCGCTGTCGCGGACCGAGGTCTTGCCAAGTTCGTCGGGCGCGGCCACGCGAATACGAAGGCCGTGCTTCTCAAGAGGCTCTTGCCAGAGCGGGATCAAGTCGGTTCGATCGGTGAACAGCGTGACGGTGTCGGTCGTCATCGTTCCTCCCCACGCTTCCGCGCGAACTCGGTCTACCGCATGGCCATGGCCACAAACAACCACGCCGAGCTCTCGTTGAAACGTGAGCGCGACAATGATGCGTTTTTCCCGACACGCAAAGCAAGACTGCGATCGACGCGACGGATCGCATTCCGCATCGCGCGTGATCCGCTCGCTGGCTGATGCGCCCTTTGTGCTTGTTTCTTCGAGGGAATCCGATTTCGTGTTCGTTCTCGCGGTGTGCTTTCGACGCGTTCGAAAAGCCACGCGGATGGCGATCGGGACGGATCGCTTTTGTACTCGGTTCAGTTTCAGTGGACGGGTTTGAAAACGCCTGTGGATCAAATCGTCCCTCGCTGCGGACGCCACGCTCATCGCAAAAGTCGAACGTTCATACGGCCAAAGCATTCGTTTGTGCTGCGGCCGCACCCGACGTCGTCGGAAACGCTCACAACTTCTCCACAGCGCAATTCACAATCGCTGTGGAAAACATTTTGTGTTCGCGCGGGCGATCCGTCGGAGCCGCGTTGGCATCATTTGGGATCCCGATTGACACGCTCGGACCCCATTGCTATCTCGCGGCCGACTCTCGGCGACGAGGAGGGTGACGGTGTTCAGGTCCACACTGGTCTTCTCTGGGAATGCGAACGTTCCGCTTGCGGAGCGCATCACCGGTTACCTCCAGATGCCGCTCGGGCGGGTGCGAATCTCGCGCTTTTCCGACGGCGAGGTGTTCGCGGAAATCCAGGAAAACGTACGCGGTGCGGACGTTTACATCATTCAATCCACCTGCGCTCCGGTGAACGATCACCTGATGGAGCTGCTGGTCATGACCGACGCGCTCAAGCGTGCCTCGGCGGGGTCTATCACCGCGGTGATCCCCTACTACGGGTATGCGCGGCAGGATCGGAAGTCTGCGCCGCGAACGCCGATCACGGCGAAACTGGTGGCCGATCTCCTCAGCACATCCGGCGTGAATCGCGTGGTGTCGATGGACCTCCACGCAGGCCAGATTCAGGGCTTTTTCAACGTTCCCTTTGACCACCTCTACGCGATGCCGGTGTTCCTCGAGCACATGAAGGAACGTTTTGCCCAGAACATGCCGGTGTTCGTGTCGCCGGACGCTGGCGGCGTGGAGCGTACCCGCGCCTACGCCAAGCGAATGCGGGCGGAGCTGGCGATCATCGACAAGCGTCGTCCAAAAGCGAACGTCAGCGAGATCATGCACATCATCGGCGACGTGAAGGATCGCGACTGCATCCTTCTCGACGACATCATCGACACGGCCGGAACGCTGACGAGCGCCGCAAAGGCGCTGCAGGAGCACGGTGCAAAAACGATCTACGCGGCCGCGACTCATGCGGTTCTCTCGGGTCCCGCGATTCAGCGGATCGTGGAGTCGCCCCTCAAGGACGTGATCGTGACGGATACCGTTCCGCTTACGGAGAAGGCGGAGCAGAGCGGCAAGTTCACGGTGCTCTCGGGCGCGCGTCTTCTCGGCGAAGCGATTCGGCGCATTCACCACAGCGACTCCGTTAGCTCGCTCTTCGTGTAGCGCGGTCGAGCTCTTCGTTCCGACGCTCTTCGTTCCGACGCTCTTCCGAACGGCTTGCGTTTAGAGGATGCAGACCCAGAAGCAGCTTTCGCTGCATTCCATGGGCTCGGTGCTCGACTCGATGGGGCAGCATACGTCCGCGATTCCCTCGTCGGGGCATTCCCAGCAGCAGGGCTCGGCCGCGTCAAACGCCGCGTCAAACGCGAGGGCGGTATCGGGTCGTGCCTCGACGCCGGTATCGGTGGATTCGACCCGGTGGTGTTCGTAGCAACCACTGCCCAGGGATGCGCCACCACGATCGCGGAGAAGAGTCGGTTCACGCGAGTTTGGTAGGCGAGGATGCGTAGGAACACCAGCGCTCTGGTCGCGACCCCGAGAAAACCAGAACTTCTCCGCAGCTTGAGGGCAACGCCTTGACAGCGGGACCACTCGCCGCCACACCGTCGGCCCCCTCTGGGGATCAAGGAGTTGATCGATGGAAACCACGACGCTGAAGGCTGAGGTCCGCACACAGTGCGGAAAGGGGCCCGCTCGTCGGCTGCGCGCAAGCGGAAAGATTCCGGCCGTATTTTACGGTCCGGGTCAGTCGCCCACGCCGCTGACGGTGGATCCCGCAGAGTTGGCAAAACACCTCCACGGCACGTACGGCCGCAACACGCTCTTTGAGTTGGCGTATGGAGACAACAAGGAACTGGCGATGGTCAAAGACCTGACCGTCACGCCCGTTTCTCGTGATCTTCTGCACGTCGACTTCTACAAGGTCTCGCTCGACCGCGAAGTTCGCGCCGACGTTCCGCTGCGGACGACGGGCCGCGCGATCGGTGTGGTGAAGGGCGGCGTCCTGAACGTCACGCGCCGGACGATTCCGGTGGTGTGCACGCCGGACCGGATCCCCGCCGAGATCGTTATCGACGTAACCGACGTCGACATGCACGGCACGGTGGATGTGAAGGACCTTCCTCTTCCCGAGGGTGTCCGCGCGACGCTTCGTCCCGAACTTACGCTCGCGATTGTTCTTGAGGACAAGCGTGCGGCGAAGGCGGCGGAAGAAGCGGAGAAGGCGGAAGCCGCCGCAGAGGCCTAGCGCTTCTCATGTTTCTCGTCGCCGGGCTCGGAAACCCTGGACCCAAGTACGCGGGCAACCGTCACAACATTGGGTTCATGGTGATCGAGCGCCTCGCCGATCGGTGGAGCGCAGGCTCGTTTCGCGACAAGTTCAAAGGGCGTTTTTCCAAAACACGCTTCGGGGGCGACGACGTCGTTCTTCTGGAGCCGCTGACGTTCATGAACCTCTCGGGGGAGTCGCTGCAGAAAGCGATGACCTTTTTTAAGGTCTCCCTCGATGAGGTCGTGGTCGTGCACGACGAGCTCGACCTCGGCTACGGCACCAGCCGCATCAAAGTGGGTGGCGGCACGGCGGGTCACAACGGCCTCAAGAGCATTGTTCAGCAGTGCGGCGGAAACGGGTTCGTGCGGGTGCGCGTGGGCATCGGGCGCCCTCGATCGGGGGCGACCAGCGGCTATGTTCTGAGTGATTTCAACTCGGATGAACGTGCGACCCTCGAGGATGTTGTGGATTCGGCCGCCGAGATGGTCGAAGCCGTGCTTCGGGACGGCCCTCGCAAGGCGATGAACGCCTTGCACAGCAAATGACGGTGGGCTAGTAAGCTCGCCCGGCTCTTCGGAGCCATCCTCGTTCCGGCGCGATGGTGCGGCGGGGCAAACCCAGGAGGAACCATGGCAGAAGCCGTAATGGCGACGCCCGCGAAGAAGTGGGCGCGTGAGTACGAAATCATCTACATCCTGCGGCCGAACGTCGACCCCGACGACGCCGACAAGGTGGCCCAGCGCGTTCAAGAAGTGATGACGCGCCTCAACGCGAAGATCGTCAAGGTCGACATCTGGGGGAAGCGCAAGCTCGCGTACACCATCCAGAACCACACCCGTGGCATTTTCGTCTACGTCCAGTTCGCCGGCTACGGCGATGTGGTCGCTGAGCTTGAGCGCAACCTCCGACTTCTCGACGCGGTCATTCGTTACCAGACGATCGTGATCAACGAGCAGGTCGACCTCGAAACCGTGGAAGTCGACGCCGAAGAAGCGGCGTTCGAGCGGATCGAGCAGAGCGAAGAGGAAGAAGCGGAGCTCACCACCGCGCAGCGCCTTGGCATGGAGGACATTCGTCCGCCGGCGGCCGAGGCCAGCGAAGCGGAAGAAGTGACCGAAGCGGAAGAAGCGACCGAAGCGGAAGAAGCGACGGAAGCCCCCGAGGCCGCAGCCGAGGGCGCGGAAGAGACCGCCGAAGCCGCGACCGAAGAGACCCCGACCGCGGACGCCGCTGCCGCTGAGGAAGAGTGAGGAAGAGCATGAGCGACGAATCCACTACCGAAGACAGCGAAGCAACCAAGGGAACCGTGGTGCGCGAAGGTCGCGCCGACGCGGACCCGCTTGGCATTCGCCGACGCCGAGGCGGCCGCAAGCGCGCGCCTTCGTTCACCCAGGAAGAGGACTTCCGGTTCGACTACAAGGACCCGCAGCAGCTTCGTTACTTCCTCACCGAGCGCGGAAAGATCGTTCCGCGCCGAATTAGCGGCCTCACGGCGCGCCAGCAGCGGCAGCTGACCGTTGCGGTGAAGCGTGCCCGAAACGTCGCGCTCCTCCCCTACACCGCGGTGAAGTGAGATGGCCAAGCGCAACGTACAAGTGGTCCTGAAGCGAGACGTGGACACCCTCGGGGTGTCCGGCGACATCGTGAAGGTGCGCCCGGGCTTTGCTCGGAACTACCTCATTCCGCGCGGCATGGCGGTGATCGCGTCGCGTGCGAACGTGAAGCAGATCGAGCACGAAAAAGCGCGCGGTCTTCAGCTTCTCGCGAAGAAGAAGGCAGCGGCGGAGGAACGCGCCAAGGCGTTCCAGGGCCTTGTGCTTCACGTCGCCAAGCAGGTCGCGGACGAGGACACCGGCAAGCTCTTTGGTTCGGTGACCCTCAGCGACATCATGGAGGCCCTCGACAAGAAGGGCTTCGGCGATGTCGATCGCAAGCGTGTCATTCTTCCCGAAGACCAAATCAAGCAAACTGGAACCTACGAAGTTCGCATCCGCCTCATGAAGGAGGTCGAGGTGCCGGTGAAGCTTGAGGTCAAGACGGCGGCGTAAGCGAAGACGAATCGCTTAATGGAAGGCGGGCCACTGGGTCCGCCTTCGCTGCTTAAGCCCGGGGGTTTCCCCTTGGTCCATCGCACACGCGTTCGACGAAGCGCGCGAATAGGCTCGGGAGCGTGGCGTCCGACGGTCCAAGAAAGAGGTCTGCCGGGCATGAAAACAAAACGAGGTGTGCGAGTCGGAATGCTGATGATGATGCTTGGGGCGTGCGGCGCGGTGACGCGAAGTCATGTCCTCGATGCGCGATCGGACGCGCCGCAGTACCTGGAGGCGATTCGACGAGCGGCGGCGGCGCGCGGGTACACGCCGCAGCTGCACGAGGATCGGCAGGTCACCGTCTGGCTCGACCGCGAAACGAAGACGCGAATCTACTTTCAGGCGCGCCGGAACGGAATCGTGCTGGCGGTGCGAACGGACGGGAGCGAGGAGGTTCCGGAAGCGCAGCGAGAGGCGGAGCTCGCGAGGGGGGAATCGATCGGGCGCGAAATCTACGCGGAGGCCGGGGCGCATCAGGAACAGATCGAAGAAGAGCAGCGAGTCGCGGCCGCGCGGGCGGCAGAGGAAGAACGCCGGGAGGCGGAAGCGGCGGAAGCGCGGCGGCAGGAGAGAGCGCAGCAGAACGCGGAGCTTCGTGCGTTCATGGAGCAGAACCAGCAGCGCAACCGCGCGTTTCAGAACAACAACGAAACGTCTGGAACATCCAACGCGCCGAATGCCGCGGGTGCGTCCGAAGGCACGACCTCCAGTGCGCGATGCTGCATCAACGGGAGCTATTATGAGTGTCCGAGCGCAGCGGCGCTCGACCAGTGCGCGGGGCGTTTTGCGCGCTGCGTGACGCGGGAAGGAATGGCGGGCATGGAGCGATGCCTTCAGACGGATCCGCCGGATCCTTCGGGGTGTGAGCGCCGAAGCGATCTCGACTCGTCCTGTTGAGGGGGACTTGCGCCGCGCTTGCTTCGGTTGTATGTACAACTTGTGAGCAAGTCGCAGCGCATCGCAAAGCAGATCGCGGACGGGTGCATCGCGCAGCGAGCAGGGCAGCTCGATCGCACGATTGCGCGAATCTACGACGGACATCTCCGGCCACTGGGACTGCGACGACCTCAACTCACAACGCTTGTGGCGCTGACGCTTCACGAGGGGGTTCGCGCCGGGCAGCTGGCGAGTGCTCTACGAATCGAAAAGTCGACGCTCAGTCGCAACGTTGCGCGTCTCGCGGATCAGGGCCTGGTGGCGATCCGCGAGACCGATGACGGAGGGCGCGCGCTATTTCTCACGAAGTCTGGGCGAGCGAAGCTGGTCGAAGCGCATCCCGCGTGGAAGGCCGCCCAGCGAGAGGCGCGCGCGTTCGTCGATGAGGCCGCACTCGCCCGCTTGGCGAAGGCGCTGCCTTGAGCTCCCCTTTTTTTGACTGGATGGTTGTATATGCAACAAGTGGCCGCCGAAGAGCTCGTCTCGTTGGCTCGCGAGTGTGGAGCGGACGATGCGGGGGTCGTGGCGTTGAGCCGGCCGGAGCTGGATGACCAGCGGGAGGACATTTGCGAGGCGGCGCCGTGGGCTCGCTCGCTCTTGTCGATCGTTGTTCGAATGAACCGAGACAACCTTCGAACGCCTGCACGCTCTGTCGCGAACCTCGAGTTTCATCACACGGGCGACGCGGTGAACGATACGGCGCGACGGATTGTTCGCGCTCTGGAAGCACGCGGCGTTCGCGCGATCAATCCGGCGATGGGCTTTCCGATGGAGATGGATCGATTTCCACAAAAGCTGTGGGTCGTCTCCCACAAGCCGGTGGCGGCGGCGGCGGGGCTCGGGTCGATGGGGATCCACCGGAGCATTATTCATCCGCGCTTTGGAAGCTTTGTGCTTCTTGGGACCATCGTGATGTCCGCCGAGGTTGACGAGGAGAGTCAGCCGATCGACTTCAGCCCGTGCGTCTCGTGCAAGCTCTGTGTGGCGGTTTGTCCGGTTGGCGCGATCAAGTCGGACGGCGCGTTCGATTTTCAATCCTGCTACACGCACAACTATCACGAGTTCATGAGCGGCTTCGCGGTGCTGCAAGAGCAGGCGGTACTCGCGAAGAACGTTGCGGACTATCGCCGGAGAGTTCCCCAGGATGAGTCGGCGTCGTGGTGGCAAAGCCTCTCCTTCGGCGCGAACTACAAGGCCGCGTATTGCTTGGCGGTCTGCCCGGCGGGCGAGGATGTCTTCGCGCCCTTCAAAGCGTCTCGCCGGGAGTTCGTTGCGGACGTCGTTCGGCCGCTCCAGGCAAAGGAAGAAAAAGTCTTCGTGGTGGCTCGCGGGGACGCGCAGGCGCACGTCGAAAAACGGTTTCCCCACAAGACGGTCCGAATCGTCGACAACGGCCTACGGCCGCGCACGATTGACCAGCTGATGCAGGGGATGGAGCTCTCGTTTCAGCGCGGAAAGGCGAAAGGGCTTTCGGCGACCTACCACTTTGTGTTCAGCGGCGCGGAGGAGCGTGAGGTGACGGTGCGAATCCGTGAGCAGGCGCTTCAGGTGCACGAAGGGCGCGACGGCGAAGCAGATCTCACGGTTCGAGCCGACACGGCGACCTGGCTTGGGTTTCTCGCCGGTGAGAAGAGCCTCCTTTGGGCGCTGCTCTTGCGACGGATTCGAATTCGCGGACCGCTTCCGCTGATGAAGGCGTTCGCTGCCTGTTTTCCCTGAACCTATGGAGATAGTCATGAGAGGCACTTTCGTTCTTGTGTTTGCGGCGTCTTTGGCCGTGCCGGCGCTTGCGCAATCAAGCGGCTCGATCCGCGTGCAGGTCACGGGCGCCGAGAGCGCAGACGGCCGCATTGGTTGTGCCCTTTGGAACCAAGGCGAGGGTTTTCCGCGCGAAACGGAAAACGCACGGAGCCAGCAGTGGACGACCCTTCGTGGAACATCTGCGACCTGCGTGTTCCGCGATGTTCCAAGCGGTCGCTACGCCATCTCGATCATGCACGACGCGGACGGGGACGGAGAGCTCGACACCAACCTCTTTGGGGTTCCTCGAGAAGGATGGGGCGTGTCCAAGAACCTTGGAATTCGACGGCTTCGTGCGCCTCGCTTCTCGGAGGCGGCGTTCGAGTTTGACGGTGCCGTCAAGGAAGTTCGCATTCGTCTCCGCTACTAGGGACTGCAGGGATTCGTCTGCCTCGCGTTGATCCCGGCCCCTGGATCCTGCACGCTCCCCGAACCGTCACACGGGGAAAGCACACTCAAGGCATGGCGCGAGACGAATGGAGTGAACGCGGGCCAAGGCGCTCGCGGCCCGTAGAGCCACCGCAAGGGCGCGTGCCGCCGAACGCCCTCGACGCGGAGCGCGCGGTGCTTGGCGGAATCCTTCTCGAGAACGAGGCGATGAACGTCGTCTTGGAGATCCTCAGCAAGGAGGACTTCTACAGCGAGGCGCACGGGTTGCTCTTCGAATCGATGCGCACGCTCTTTGCGCGGAACCAGCCCGTCGACCACGTCACGCTACGCGAAGAGCTCGTGCAAGCGCAGATGCTTCAGGCCATCGGAGGGGACGAGTACCTCCTCCGTCTTGCGGAAACGATTCCGACGGTCGCGAACATCAAAGCGCACGCGAGCATCGTGCGTGAAAAGTCCATCGTGCGTTCGCTGATCACGGCGTGTCACGAGATCACGGCGTCCGGCTACGGCGACTACGGGGAGATCGAGGCGTACCTGGACACCGCGGAGTCGAGCGTCTTCTCCGTCGCGAAGCAGCGCGCGACGAACCCCTACGAACACGTCAAAGACGTCGTTCTCCGGACGTTCGAAGAGATCAACGAGATGGCGAAGCGCGGCGACGCGATCACCGGGCTTCCCACGGGTTTCGACCGCCTCGACAAGATGACCGCCGGTATGCACCCGGGCGATTTGATCATCGTCGCCGGTCGTCCGGGCATGGGTAAAACCGCGTTCGCCCTGAACATCGCGGTCAACGCCTGCATGGCCCGAAAGCAAGCCGTGGCGGTGTTCTCCCTCGAGATGCCGAAGGAACAGCTGGTCAAACGTATGCTGTGTTCGGAAGCGCGGGTGGATGGCTCGCGTCTTCGTACGGGACAGCTCCTGCGCGACGACTGGCCGAAGCTTGCCAGCGCGGCGGGCATTCTTAGCGAGCTGCCGATCTGGATCGATGACACGCCGGCGATCAGCATTCTTGAGCTTCGCGCAAAGGCGCGGCGATTGATGAGCGAGGCGGGTCTTTCGCTCCTGGTGCTCGACTACCTGCAGCTGATGCGCGGCGGTCCGAAAGCGAACTCGCGCGAGCAGGAGATCAGCGAGATCAGTCGAAGCATGAAGGCACTCGCCAAAGAGCTCGGCATTCCGATCATCGCGCTCTCGCAGCTTAACCGCGGCGTAGAATCACGCGGCGTGAAGGACAAGCGGCCTCAGCTTTCCGACCTTCGTGAGAGTGGCGCGATCGAGCAGGACGCAGACACGATCTGGTTCGTCTATCGCGACGAGGTCTACAACAAAGAATCCGACGAGCGCGGGATCGCGGAGATCATTGTCGGCAAGCAGCGCGCAGGCCCCACGGGAACCGCACGCGTACGCTTTTTCAACGAGTTCACCCGTTTCGACAACCTCGTGGAGGACGACTACTACGGCGAGCCGTCGGGCTTCGACGACGGGGCTGCGGACTTCCTCGACGGGTAGGCGTGAGTATCTCTACTCAGGCTTCGCGAGGGGCAGATCGCTATAAAAGGGTCGTGACACGCCTTCGATCGAGCCGCGGCGTGCGAACTGCGGTCTTGGCGCTGCTCGGAGCGGTGTACGCACCGACCGTGGATGCACAGGCCGCGCAGCAACATATCCTCGACGCAGGGATCAACCTGGGCTGGGCGACGGGCGTTGTCGAAGGCGACCGCGGCGTCAATGCCGCAAACGCGACCGAGGTCGGAGAGCATCTCGCGCGTGCGGCGGCACACATTGCCGCGTTTCGCGCGATGGTTTCGAACCCGCCCTACAACCCGCAGACGTTTCAGAACGTGGAGCGAGAGATCAATCGACTCGCGTCGCAGATCGGGGGGATGTCCAGCGGGCGCGCGACGCAAGCGCTCTACCAGATCCGGTCTCGCTTTCGGACCGCGTTGAGCGTGATCTTGAGTGCGCGAACCGGTCGCGTTCAACGACGGGGCAACTGCGACTCCGCGCTTTCCGATGTCGGCTTCTACTTCGGGCAGGGACAAACTCTTGCGCAGCGAGGAAACACCGCGCAGGCCCGTCGCGCCCGCGACTACATTCGTCGGGCGATCGACGCGGGAGAGCATTCGGCGCAGTCGGTGCCGTGCCGTTTTGACGCGGCGGGGCTCCGGGCCATGCCGATGATTGCCAACCCTGAGGATCCGGCCGCGTTCGCGCGATCGCTTCCGGTCGCTCAGCGAGTGGCGAACGGTGGAGCGCCTGTTGCCGCGCCCACGCCAACACCGCCAACCGCAACACCGCCAACCGCAGCGCCTCCAACCGCAGCGCCTCCAACTGCAGCGCCAGAGCGCGCGACGAACGTCCGCCCGGACTTTTCGTGCGGGTGGCAATCAACGTACGGGACGATCCGCTTCGACGAGGGCTACTACGGAGGAAGTCGCAACAAGCAACTTCGCGGCTCGCTCCGTCGCGAAGGCGGGCAATGGGTGTGGCGAGGCGAGTGGATTCAAGGCTCCCGCCGGGGCAGCGTTGTGTTTCGCTTCGAATCGGGAACGCGATTTCGCGGAGAGTGGACGGAGCCCGCGCGAGAACGTGAGGGCGGGTGGAGTGGCTCGAGCACCTGCGGATCTCGATAGGATTGCAGGGACGGCTGCGAGGATTCTTAACCACCTGACATCGCGCTCGGCTATCATCGCCCGCTAGCTGGCAGCTAGCGGGGTGTGATGGGGAACATGAAGTGGGTTGCGCGCACGGTGTTGACCGTGCTCATGGTCTTTGGTCTTTCGACGGAGGCCTTCGCCGGGGGACTGGAGTTTCCTGCGCCGGGAACCAATGCGCTTGGGCGCGGTGGAGCGAACTATGCGCGGCCCGGGGACGCGATGGCGCTCATGTACAACCCGGCGAACCTCGCCGCCGAGAGCGGACTCCAGCTTTCGTTTCAAACGCACCTCGTGCTTTACGACGCGTGCGTGGATCGCGCGGGGACCTACACGTCCTACGAGCGCGAGCAGCCTGCGGACGTGTTTCGCGGAGGCGCCGATCGCACGACGGAGACGGTCAATGCCATTCAGCAGGAGAACGCCAGCGCGTTCAACGACGGGGTTTCGTACCCGAACGGCGAGCTGCCGCGGGTGTGCAACTCGGCGGGGCCGGGCATCGTTCCACAGTTCGTGTTGACCTGGCGGGCCCATCGAATGATCGGCATCGGCGTAGGCTTTCTCGCGCCGGCCGGTGTTGCGAATACGCAGTGGGGCAGCACCCAGCGCGTTGGCGATCGCCGCTACGTCGGGATCACTGACGGGCTTCCTTCCCCGACGCGCTACGGGCTGATTCGGCAGAGCCTCATCGCTGGCTTTCCGACGATCGGCCTTGGTTTTGCGCCGCATCCTCGCGTGCGTTTCGGCTTGGCGTTCGGATCGGGCTTTGCGCGGGCGGAGTTCATCAACATGACCCGCGCGGTGCGCGGCGAGGATTTTGCCAACGACATTCACACGAAGCTTGAGGCGACGGATCGCTTTCTGCCGCGCATTACAGCGTCGGCGCACGTGGTTCCGCACGACAACCTCGACATTTCGGCAACCTTCGTGTGGACCGATGACGCCAACCTCGAAGGCGACCTCACGCTCCAGTCGGGGTACTACCGCGACGCTGTGCTCGAGGAGCTCGAGATTTCGAATGTGCGCCTCAACATTCCGCAGGCGTGGCAGCTCGCGTTCGGCATTCGATACGCCGACCGAACCGCGCCTCGACATGAAAACCCGCAGGCGGTCTCGCAGCTCAGCGACCGGGTTGAGGATTCGATGTCCAACGAGCGTTTCGACATCGAGTTTGACGTGGTGTACGAGCGAAACTCGCGCGTGAATCGCTACGACACGACGCTTCCTTCGAATCCGGATCGTGACGACGGCGTGTGGTTCATTCAGGCCGACACGGGGATCCCGGCGGCGATTCCGGTCACGCTTCCGGTCGAAAAGCAGTGGAAAGATTCGCTTTCGTTTCGTCTCGGGGCGGACTGGAACGCGGTGCCAGGCTTTTTGGCGGCGAGGCTCGGGTTGAGCTACGAGACCAAGGGTGTCGAGGGCGGCTACGAGCAGTTCGATTTCATGCCCTTTCAGCGCACGGGACTGCACCTCGGGCTGACGCTTCGCTTCGGGCGCTTCGACCTCTCGGTCGCCTACGCGCACATCTGGCAGACCTCCGTGACGGTTCGCGAAGGACGCGGCGAGCAGATCAACGCGGACTTTCGAACAACGCAGATCAACTGTGAAAACGACGCGGTCTGCTCGGCGCAGGATCCGGAAGAGCAGCGGCGCCAGGCGGCGGAAGACTCGAACTTCGGCGCCGGGACCATCGTCAACGCGGGCCGCTTTACCTCGAATTTTGACGTTCTCTCGCTCGGGCTGACCTACCACTTCCGGTAGCCTGAGCGGCTCCATTCACGGATCGGCTGACGGCATTTTGGAGATGTGCTCTAGTCAGCGCCGTGAAGGTTCACGTTCTCGGCGGCGGCCCCGGTGGGCTCTACTTCAGTCTGCTCCTCAAGAAGGCGCGGCCGGACGCGGAGGTCACCGTTTTCGAGCGCAACGCGGCGAACAGCACCTTCGGGTGGGGCGTGGTCTTTTCGGCGGCCACCCTCGGACATTTCGGTGAGGCCGACGCCGAAAGTTACCGCGCGATTCAGGAAGACTTTGCGTATTGGGACGCGATCGACACGCACTTTTGGAAGGGTGGGCATCGCGTCATTCGAAGCGGCGGTCATGGCTTTTGCGGCATTGGTCGCATGCGCCTCTTGCTCCTGCTGCAGGAACGGGCGCGCAGCCTTGGCGTGAAAACCGTCTTTGGGACGGAGATCGACGATCTTGAGGCGCTTCGCGGGGAGTGCGACCTGCTGGTCGCCGCGGATGGGATCAACTCGAAGACGCGTGGGCGCTACGCGGACACGTTGAAGCCGACCGTTCGCGAAGGCGACGCACGCTTCATCTGGCTGGGAACGCACCAGCCCTTTGAGGCGTTCACGTTCAGCTTTCGCGAAAACGATCACGGCCTCTTTCAGATTCACGCCTACCAGTTTGATCAGCAGACGAGCACATGCATTGTCGAGTGTGACGAGGACTCCTGGCGCGCGGCGGGACTTCATGAGGCGGATGAGGCGACGACGCTCCGGTACTGCGCGGACCTGTTTCGTGACGAGCTGGGAGGCCGTCCGCTCCTTGCCAACCGATCGGCGTGGATTCGCTTTCGCGAGGTGAAGTGCGAGCGATGGCACCACGAAAACGTGGTGTTGATCGGGGACGCCGCGCACACGGCGCATTTTGGGATCGGATCCGGGACGAAGCTGGCAATGGAGGACGCCATCGAGCTCGCCGGCGTGCTGGCCGATGCGGAGGATGTCTCTCTCGCGCTCGGGCACTACGAAGACGCGCGCCGCGACATGGCGGGGCGGATTCAGCGGTCCGCGCAGCAAGCGCAGCAGTGGTTCGAGGAGTCGAAGCGCCATCTCAAGCACCCGCCCGAGCGCGTGACGTTCAGCTTGTTGAGCCGGACGCGGCGCATCACCCACGAGAACCTGCGGGAGCGCGACCCCGCCTATATCGAAGCGGTCGATCGCTGGTACATGGAGGAGCAGGGACTGCCGAAGGACGGGCCGATCACACCGCCGCTCTTTACGCCCTTCACCCTCAAGGGACTGCGACTCTCGAACCGGATCGTGGTCTCGCCGATGTGCCAGTACTCCGCGATCGACGGAGTTCCGAACGACTGGCATCTTGTGCATCTTGGGTCGCGGGCGGTCGGTGGCGCGGGACTGATCTTTACGGAGATGACGAACGTGGCGGCCGATGCGCGCATCACGCCGGGATGCACCGGTCTCTACAACGACGCTCAGCAGGCGGCGTGGACGCGCATCGTCGATTTCGTGCACGGGCAGAGCGAGAGCAAGATCGCGATTCAGCTTGGCCACGCCGGCCGGAAGGGCTCCACGAAGCTCCTCTGGGAAGGGATGGACCAGCCGCTTCCGGATGGGGCCGGGTGGCCGATCCTCGGTCCGTCGCCGATCGCCTACGCGCCGAATCACGCGCCGCGGGAAATGAACCGCGACGACATGGTGCGCGTGCGCGACGAGCACGTGGCGGCGGCAAGACGTGCGGCGGCGTGCGGTTTTGATCTGCTCGAGCTGCACATGGCGCACGGGTATCTGCTCTCGAGCTTCTTGAGCCCCGTGAGCAATCAGCGCGCGGATGAGTACGGCGGTGACGCGGCGAAGCGGGCGCGCTATCCGCTGGAGGTGCTCGAGGCGATTCGCCAGGTGTGGACGGGTCCGCTGAGCGTGCGCATCAGCGCGACCGATTGGGTGCCCGGTGGGTTCACGTTGGACGACGCGGTGGAGCTTGCGGGGTGGCTCAAGGAGCGAGGCGCGGACATCGTGGACGTGAGTTCGGGGCAGGTGACCCCGGACGAAGCGCCGGTCTACGGACGCGCCTTTCAGACGCCTTTTTCGGAGCGGATTCGCAACGAGGTCGGCATTCCGACGATCGCCGTCGGCAATATCTACGACCACGATCGCATCAACACGATCCTGGTGGCAGGACGCGCGGATCTCGTGGCCCTGGCGCGCGCGCATCTCGCGGATCCTTACCTCGCCCGACACGCCGCCAGTGAACTGGGGCATTCGGTGCGCTGGCCGCCGCAATATCGCGCGTCGGGCGGTGTGCTCGATCGGATGTTTCCGGCGATCGAGCCGGCATCCGAGTGAACGACGGACTTGGTCGCTGGGTCCCGCCGGACGAGAGCGTGGTTCGCCGCTCGGCCTGGCGCGCCGATCCCGAGCGAGCCGCCGTTCCCTACGCGCTTGCGCTCCTTGGCGGGGCGCTCGTCGTGGCGCTGGCGTGGGTTTTCTTTCCGCGGAGTGACGCCGACCTCGATCCTGCGCTGAGCGAGATGCTCCGCGCGCGTCTTGCGGCGGAGACCGCGCCGCAGGTGGTTGCGACCGTGTTCGCGTCGGTGCTCCTCCTCGGGACGACCAAGCGCTGCTTTGGGTTCGACCGCGGAACGTTCGCTGCGTTTGTCGTGATGGGGGTTCATTTCGTGCCGGTGCGTTTCCTCCCGGGCGGTCTCGCGATCGGCGCGGGCGTGGGACTGGGGGCGTCGCTTCTCTTCATGCTCGCCCCATGGCCGCGTGAGACGAGGCGGCGCGCGTTTGCAGGACTTTCGTTTGCTTCGCTCGCCGCGTTCGCGGTGCTGAGCGCGCGGGCGGACTATGGTTTTCCGAGCGCGGATCCGGGTCTCACCGCGCGCCTCACGATCTCGATCGGAATGGCGTCTACGACGGCTGGGGCCGCCGCCCTGTGGTTGGTCACCGCCGGAAGAACACGGAAAACGAAGGACGCCTCGGAGAATCGTTCGTAGGTGGTTGCTGCGGCGGACCAACCTCGGTAGAAGCGGCGCCATGCCCGAGAACGTCGATCAGCTCGCCATTCAGACCATTCGCGGCCTTTCGATGGACGCGGTGCAAGCGGCCAACAGCGGTCATCCTGGAACGCCGATGGCCCTCGCGCCCCTCGGCTGGCTGATCTACTCGAAGCTGCTTCGGCACGATCCGCTCGTTCCGGACTGGGCGGGGCGCGATCGCTTCGTGCTCTCCTGCGGACACGCGTCGATGCTGCAGTACTCGCTGCTGCACCTGAGTGGGTACGACGTGAGCCTCGACGAGATTCGCGCGTTTCGTCAGTGGGGGAGCAAGACGCCGGGGCACCCGGAGGTCTTTCACACGCCGGGGGTTGAGACGACGACCGGTCCGCTCGGGCAGGGCATCTCGAACGCGGTGGGGATGGCGATGGCCGCGCGCTACCTGCGGCGTCGCTTTTCGGAGGAGCTCTTCGATCATCGCGTCTGGGTGATCGCGTCGGATGGTGACCTCATGGAAGGCGTCGCGTCGGAGGCGGCGTCGCTCGCGGGACACCTCGGCCTCGGTCAGCTCATCGTGTTCTGGGACGACAACGAGATCACCATCGACGGGCGCACGGACCTTTCCTTCACGGAGGACGTCGTCGCGCGTTTTGCGGCCTACGGCTGGCACACCGAAAGCGTCGACGATGGCAACGATCTTGCGGCGCTGGAAAAGGCGGCGCTCGCGGCGAAGAGCGATCCACGGCCGAGCTTTATCCGCGTCAAGACCATCATCGGCTATCCCGCACCGAACAAGCAGGACACCTCCGGCGCGCACGGATCACCCCTTGGCGCCGATGAGATCGCCGCGACCAAGAAGATCATGGGCTGGCCCGCGGAGCCCTTTCACGTGCCTGCGGAAATCGGCGGCGCGCGGGATGCCATCCTTGCCCGAGGGAAGGAAGCGCGGGCAGCCTGGGAAGCGAAACGAACCGAGTGGGCCGCGTCCGACCAAGCGCGCGCACAGGATCTCGAGGCGGCGCTGGCTGGCGAACTACCGTCCGGGTGGGACGAGGGCTTACCTGAGTTCGCAACCGACGCGAAAGGCCTCGCGACGCGCGCATCGAGCGGGAAGGTCCTCGACGCCCTCGGCGAGCGGATTCCGACCCTCGTCGGCGGTTCGGCGGACCTGACCGGTTCGAACAAGACCAAGATCAGCACCGTCGATTTTCGAAACGGGGTCGAAGGAGTCCCGCGTTACGTCTTCTGGGGCGTTCGCGAACACGGAATGGGCTCTGCGCTCAACGGCATGGCTCTTCACGGCGGCGTGGTTCCCTTCGGCGCGACCTTCCTCGTCTTTGCCGACTACATGCGACCCGCGATTCGTATGGCGGCGCTGATGGGCCTTCAGACGCGCTACGTTTTTACCCACGACTCCATTGGTCTTGGCGAGGACGGTCCGACGCACCAGCCAATCGAAACGCTCGCGTCCCTTCGCGCGATCCCGGGACTAGCGGTCTTTCGGCCGGCGGACGCGAACGAGACCCGCGAGGCATGGATCGCGGCCCTTCGCTGGAAGGGGCCCTCGGCACTGGTGCTCACCCGACAGAGTGTTCCGACGGTCGACCGGACTACCCACGGCGATGTGGGCGGCGTGCACCGCGGCGCGTACGTGCTTCGAGATGTTGATGACCCGAAGGCGATCGTGATGGCGACGGGCAGCGAGGTCTCCATCGCAGTGACGGCCGCCGATCAGCTCGCTGAAAAGGGCGTGCCCGCGCGCGTCGTGAGCGTGCCTTGCTGGGAGCTCTTTGAGGCGCAGTCCGAAGCCTACCGGTCCCAGGTGTTTCCGGCGTCGGTTCGCGCGCGCGTGGTGATCGAAGCGGGCGTGCGTCAGGGATGGCAGCAGTGGGCGAACGGCTTTGTCACCCTCGAGCGCTTTGGCGCGTCCGCGCCTTACGAAACGCTCTATCGCGAGCTCGGGCTCACCGCGGAAAACGTGGTGGCCGAAGTCGAGCGCCTGCTCGGATGAGGGCCTTCAAGCCTTGAGTTCGATTTCCGGCGGCGCCTGAAAGAAGGCGTTTCGCTTCGGGTCGTTGAAGGACGAGTAGTCGATGTCCCAGGGCGTCAGGGTAACGCCGCCGTCCTCGTAGCGAATCGTGAGGGCCTTCGGTGTGACGGAGCGGTAGCTCGAGGTCTCCGGGAGATCCTGGTTGTCCTTGCCGCCTGCCGAAAAGAGGGTGATCAGCTTGACCTGATCGTCGTCGTAGGTTCGCGCAAAACCGTCTTCGACTTTCTCGTGGCCGCGAATGAGCGTGTTGCAGCCAATCTTCTGGAGAAAGTGCACGGCTTGAAGACGCCCAAAGGGAAAGCGGGCGGATTGTTCCTGGAGCGCGGCCGGAATCACATCCACCGAACTCGGGTCGCTCCACATCATCTGAAAACGAATGTCCGGGTCGTTGAGCGCGGAGAGATCCTTCCAGCGTTCCTTGATGATGCTGTCGCGGGGAATGCCCGCGTGCACAAAGAGCGTGCGATCGAAGAGGAGCGTGTTGGGGAGCGCCTCGAAGAGCTTGCTGTAGTGCCGAAAGACGTCGATGGGCAGGTGCGGCTTAAGGGTGTTGATCGCCTCGGCTGGTTTCACCCCGCCGTAAATCTGCCCTTTGTATTCGATGTAGTACTCGTGGTTGCCGCGCAGCATGTAGACGTGCTCGGGCGCGGTGAGAAACATCTGGAGCGCGGTGCGGAGCACGCCGTTCAGGCTGAAGAGACCGCGATCGATGTAGTCGCCGAGGAGCACGAGCAAGGGCTTGGGCTGCGTCGGGTCCTTCTTGTACGCCGCGACCTTCGTAAAGAAGTCCGCCTGCATCACCGCGGCCTTCAGGCAGCTGTAGCAGCCATGAAGATCGCCGAGAACGGTGAGCTCGTAGCGCTGGCCCTCCTTGAGGGGGTGCACCCAGACGTGTCCGTCGAGGAAAGGCTCGTTGCCAAGCTCGCTGACCTTCTGTTTTCCGGTGAGCGTTCCGTTGCCCTTCTCGCGCTGCGCTTCGAGCTGCGCGAGGACGTCGTCGAGGAGTTTCCGGTCCGCTTCGATCTGCTTGAGGATCTTGTCTTTGTCGGCCGAGAAGTGATGTTCGAACTGCCCGAAGAAGGGGTGGTCCTCCTGCGCCGTAGGTAGCTGAATCGGATCCGCGATGGTGGTGCGCTGGCCGTCGTCTTCGAGATCGATGTCGATCGACAGCTCGTCCTCGAAGAGCGCGACGAGCTCGCTCCGAAACTTTTCCTCGGCGGGATGCACCTGGCCGTCCGCATGGATGAGTTCATCCACGGCCTTCATGAGGACTTCCTGATTTGTGCGCTCGAAGCCCTGAAAGAGTTCGAAGCAGCGCAGCTTCAGCTTGGCGTGAATGAACGCGTCCTGGTCTTCGTCCTGAGCGACCGCCTCCGTGAAGAGATCGCGCACATACGCGTCGATGTTTTCGAAGACCTCGTGAAAGTGCGTCGTGAAGCGCCCGACGAGCTCCTCCTGCACCTCTGCGGTCGCCGAGGGCATGCCGACTTCGACGCGGCCCTTGACCAGCTTGCGGATGTATTCGCGGACAAACTCCTTTTCACTCTGATCAAAATCTCCGTCGATGTAGCCGAAGGTGGTCAGGTAGAAGATGATCGCGTGCATCTGCTGCTCGGCGACCTGGGCGTCCCTGGAGAACTGGAGCATGGGCGGATAATAACGTTTCCTACGGTCGTAGCGCAGGGAGTGGCCGTCACGTACACTGCGCCGAGAGCCGAGAGTTGAAGTCTGCTTGGAAAGTCGCGCTGGGGGCGTGGATGCTAGCCGGGGTTGCAGCTGCGCAACCTTCGGACGGTGATGTTCGTGCTGCAGCGAGGGCGTTCGAGGAGGGCCAGCGCGCCCAGCTCGAAAGGGACTACGCCCGCGCGGCCCAGCTTTTTGAGGTGGCGCATCGAGCGGCTCCTGCTCCTGCGGCGCTTCGTTCGGCAATTCGAAACCACGAAGCCGGAGGTGCCCACGCGCGGGCGGCGACCCTGAGTTTGGAGGCGATCGCTCGCTACGCGACGGATGCGCCCACTCGGACGCTTGCGACCCAGGTGCTCTCCGACCACGAGGCTGAGCTCGGGCGTGTGACCGTTCGTTGCGACAGTCCCTGCGGCGTGCTCGTCGATGGATCCCCGGTTTCCCTCCGCTCAGTGACGCAGCTCGAGTTCTTCGTCGACGCCGGCGCACACACGGTAGGGGCAGCGTTTGATTCCGGCGGCACGCAAGAGGCGCAGGTCGAGGTGGCAGCGGGTGGCTCGGAGTCTCTCTCGCTCGTTGCGCCTGAGGTGGAGGAGCCGACGCTCGAACCGGTTCCGGATCCGCCGCCGCGCGAACGCGAACCTGGGGAGTTTCGGCGCGAGCCGCTTCAGATCGATCGTGAGTCCCGACGAGGCTGGTCGCCGGTGGGCGCGTGGATCGGCATCGGTGCGACGGCAGCGCTCGGTGCCGTTCTGGTTTGGTCCATCGTCGATCTCTTCGATACGAGCGACAGTTTCAAGGCGAACCCGAGTCCAGAGCTCTTTGAGAGCGGCCAGGACAAGATCCGTCGAACGTGGATCCTTGGGGTGACGACGGGTGTCGTCGCCATCGGAACACTTCTCATCGCGGTTCTGGCGACCGACTGGTCCGGCGGTGATGAGGACACGGCGTGGGTGCCGCAGCTCGAGCTCGGACGCGAGGGGGGAACCCTTGGCGTCGTTGGCCGCTTCGGGGGTCTTCGATGAGCGGTTCCGCGATCACGGAGCCGGGCGCGAAGTCGGACGATGATGGCCCGATTCGGATTCGGCGAAAGCTCGGGCGCTACGAGGTCGTGGCCGAGATCGCGCGTGGTGGAATGGGGACGGTGTACCTCGCGCGCCTGGAGGGCGTCGCCGGGTTTCAGCGGCTCTTCGCGCTGAAGCTTTTGCACCGACATCTCGCCGACGAAGGACAGTTCGTGTCGATGCTTCTCGACGAAGCCCGGCTTGCGGCTCGACTTCATCACCCGAACGCGGTCGGCATCGTCGACGTGAGCGACTCGCCCCTCGGCTACTACCTCGTGATGGAGTACGTCGACGGCTTTTCCCTCGAGCAGCTGACGACTCGAATCAACGAACCCGAAGCACGGGCGAAGATCGGACTTCGCGTCTTTCTCGACGCGTGCGCGGGGCTTCATGCGGCGCACGTCAGCACCGACGACGACGGAGAGCCGCTCGGGATCGTGCATCGCGACGTATCGCCCCAGAACATTCTCGTCGGTACCGACGGCGCGGGACGCATCACGGACTTTGGCGTGGCGCGCGCCGCTGCAAGAATCACCGCGTCGCGTCCTGGAATGCTCAAAGGCAAGCCTTGTTATATGGCGCCGGAGCAGGCGCGCGGCGACGAATCCCTCGACTCACGGGCGGACGTCTTTGCCCTCGGGATCGTTCTCTGGGAGCTTCTTGCTGGAAAAATGCTCTTCCAGTCGGCCGAGGGGGGCGCGGCGGTGACACTGATGAAGGTGTGTACCGCACCGATCAAAAAGCCCTCGGAGGTTCACCCGGCGGTGCCGAAGGCGATCGAAGAGGTCTGCATGAAAGCGCTCGAGCGAGAGCTCGACGAACGCTATCCGTCGGCCCGTGCCCTGGCGGTCGCGCTCGAAGCCGCGGCGAGCAAGGAAGGTTGGCTGGCGTCGCGTCACGAGGTGGCGGACGAGATCAGCGCCCGTTTCGCGGACGAGATCAGCGCGCGGAAGGCGGCCATTCGCGCGCACATCGAGTCCCTTGAGACCGGCGCGCAGCCCATGATGGCGAGCGATATCTACCATGTGCCGCGGCTGCAGTCGCGACCCCGTACGTCTCGCGTACCGCCGCAGTCGTCGGGGGCCTGGCACGAGACGCCCGTCGCTTCCGGCGTGCGCGAATCAAAAGCGTTGGCTTCGTCGTCGATGTCCGCGCCACCGTCCGCGAAGTCCATGAAGGCCGCGGTCTTGCTCGGTGTGCTCGGCGCGGCGATGGGGGTGATGGCGTTTGCGCTTTGGCCTCGTGGCGAAGAGCCGGCGTCGCTTTCGACCGATACGTCGGCCGCAGCTGCGGAGGTCGACGAGCCGGTATCCGAGGCGAGTGCTGTCCAGGGGGCCTCGTCGGAGACCCGAGCGGAGCCCGGCGTTGAGGAAGGCGCCGCGACTCAGGAAGGCGCCGCGACTCAGGAAGGCGCCGCGACTCAGGAAGGCGCTGCGACTCAGGAAGGCACTGCGACTCAGGAAGGCGCTGCGACGCAGGAAGGCACCGAACTCGACACCGAGCCAGAGGCGAGGCGCCAGGATTCACGAATGCGCCGCGTGCAAATGCGCGAGCAGATGCGAGAGTCGATGGACTCTGCGATGGAAGCCGACGCGACCATGGAACCGGGCCCCTCCGGGCCCACGTTGGAAACCAACCCTTATCTTTCTCGATGACCCGACCGCTTCGACTTGGCCTTCTCGTGTTGCTGCCACTCTTCGGGTGTGAACTCTTTCCGAAGAACCTGATCTTGAGCGATCAGTGCAGCGCTGACCTCCCGGTGATTCCCCGCGACGGATTCGACGTGGTCGTCGATCTCACGGGTTTTCGAAACGACATCAGCGATCGCGTGGAGTGCCTGAACGGAAACACGCCGGGCCCAGATGGCTTTTTCGCGGTGGACATGCGCGCGGGAGAGAAGTGGCATTTTCACGTTCGCAACACCTTGGCGGACGGTCTCAACCCCGCGATCTACGTGCTCGATTCGAACTGCGATCAGCGAACCTGCGGCGAAGGGGAGGGCATCGATCTATGCGGCGATAACCGCGACGAGCATCTGAGCTTCGTCGCCGATCGCGACGGGATTTTCGTGGTCGGGATCGACAGCCGAGACAACGACCCCGGCATGTATGAGCTGCTCGCGGTGAGGCCCGTATGCGGCGACAACAACGTGGAGCACAGCGAAACCTGCGACGACGGAAACCTCGATCCCGGTGATGGCTGCGACGAACTCTGCCGTCATGAGATCAGCGACACGCGGACGGAGGAGCGGGAGCCCAACGACGACAACTCCGGGGCTAACGTAGTCGACCTTAGCGGTGGTTCGGCGATGGCGAACGCGCGCCTTGCGAACGAATGTGACCCGGACCGATATCTTCTTTCCGTCCCGGCGGGCGCGATCGACATCGAGCTCCGCGCAGACGGTGGTGGCGCGTGCTCCGCCGAGTCAGGCGTGACGCTTACGGTTGAGAACAGCGCGGGCCGCGTCGTTGCGACAGGCGCCCCCGAAGGCGACGGCGTCTGCCCCGTTCTCCGCGCGACCGATCTTCCTGCCGAAAGCTACGTGGTCGTTGCGACGGAGGCTGAACTCGACCGGCCTTTCGACTACGCGCTCGCGTTCACCGTTCCTTAGCCTCATTCCGCTTGCCCGGCTTGTTGCAAGTCACTATCAATAGCTGATGGGAGAGCTTCGCGCGTTGGCCTCGGTGGCTGTTGGAACCCGGGTGGTGGTTCGAACGGTTCGCTGCGCGCGTGATCTTCGCCGCCGACTCCTCGAGCTCGGGCTTCTCCCCGGGACGGAGGTCGAGGTGATTCGACGCGCTCCCCTTGGCGACCCTCTCGAGCTTCGGCTTCGCGGCTACGCGCTCTCGATTCGCCGTGAGGAGGCGGAGGCGATCGATGTCGAGCTCGTTTCCGCCGCGGTGGTGGCCGCGGCTCGTGAGCAACCCACGTGACCCTTCCCACGGTTCTTCTCGCCGGCAATCCCAACGTCGGCAAGACCACTCTCTTCAATCAGCTTGCAGGAACGCGCGCCCGAACGGGCAACTTTCCTGGCGTCACCGTCGAGCGTCGCGCGGCGCGCCTAAAGCTTCCGGACGGCCAGGAGATCGAGCTCGCGGATCTTCCGGGAACCTACAGCCTGAGCGCGAGGTCGCCGGAGGAACAAATCGCGGCGCACGAGGTGCTCGCGGCTTCTCCGGCCGTGGTGGTCGTCGTCGTGGATGCGACCGCTCTCGAGCGAAGCCTCTATCTCGCCGTGCAGGTGCTCGAGAGCGACGTCCCGACGGTGATCGCGCTGAACATGATGGACGAGGCGCGTGCGGCGGGCGCGTCGATCGACAGCGAAGCGCTTGGCGCGAGTTTGGGCGCGCCGGTCGTGGAGGTGGTTGCGGCACAGGGCAGCGGCGTCGATGAACTCCAGGGCGCGATCGCGCGTGCCCTCGGCGACGAAGCGACGCCGCTGAAGATCGACTACCAGGACGCTGAACCCGCGATCGAAGAGCTGGCGCCCCGCGGGCGTGCGGAGGCGACCTGGGCGCTCCTAAGCCTCGGCGACGACGAGCTGGAGGTGGAGGACGCACTTCGCCGTGCCGCGGGAGCCGCACGAAAGACCGCGGAGGATAAGGGCGTCGATCTCGACCAGACGATCGTGCGGGCGCGTTACGACTTTCTCGAGGAAGCGTGCCAGGGAGCTCATCGTCCCGGCGGCGACCCGCGCGCGGCGTCCGAACGTCTCGACGATATTCTGATGCACCCCGTCGCCGGCATGGTCGTCTTTGCGCTGACGATGCTGGTGATCTTCGAGGCGCTCTTCGCCTGGTCGGATCCCCTTATCGGGCTGATCGAAGACGGAGTGGGATGGCTGCAGCAGCTCGTTGTCGCGTCGATGGCCGAAGGGCCGCTACGCGATCTTCTGGTGGATGGCGTCATCGCAGGCGTCGGCAACGTCGTCGTGTTCGTCCCCCAGATCGCGCTGCTCTTCCTGTTGATCACCTTTCTGGAGGACTCGGGATACCTCGCCCGCGTGGCGTTTGTGATCGACCGCCTCATGAAAGGCGTAGGGCTGCACGGGAAAGCGTTCGTGCCGCTCTTGAGTGGGTTTGCGTGCGCGATTCCCGCGGTGATGGCGACGCGAACGATCGCCAACCGAAAGGATCGGCTGGTAACCATGCTCGCGCTGCCGCTCATGTCCTGCAGCGCGCGGCTTCCGGTCTATGTTCTGCTGACCGCGACCATCTTTGCTGGACAGGAGCCAGTTCTCGGGGTGATCAGCGTCGGGGCGGCCGTGCTCTTTGTGATGTACGCGTTGAGCGTCATTGCCACCCTCGGTGCGGCCGCGGTCCTTCGGCGAACGGTGCTCAAAGGACCGCGTCCCACGCTGGTGCTGGAGCTGCCGCCCTATCGATGGCCGACGGTCACAAACTTGCTTTCGACGACGTGGGCGCGCGTGCGGAGCTTTCTCGTGGACGCGGGCACGATCATTCTCGCGCTGACGATCGTGCTCTGGGCGCTCGTATCCTTTCCGAAAGACTCGGACCTCACGGCGCGCTACGACGCGCTTCGGGAAGAGGCCGCGGCGACCCTTGACGGCGAGGCGCTTGAGGAGCGGGTCGCGACCCTCGACGCCGAAGAAGCGTCGGGTCAACTCTCGCACAGCGCCGGCGGACGCATGGGCAAGGCGATCGAACCGGTGCTTCGACCGCTGGGAATGGATTGGCGTGTTGGCATCGGTGTGATTGGGGCGTTTGCGGCGCGGGAAGTGTTCGTGTCGACGCTGGGAATCGTGTTCGGGGTGGGCTCAGAGGTCGATGAGGAGAGCGATTCGCTCCGGGAGCAGCTGCGCTCTGCGACCCACGCCGACGGCGCGCCCTTGATGACCCCGCTTTCGGGAATCGCGCTGATGGTCTTTTTTGTGTTTGCGGCGCAGTGCATGAGCACCATCGCCGTCATCCGTCGCGAGTCGGGATCGTGGAAGTGGCCGCTCGTGATGTTCGGGTACATGACCGGTCTGGCGTACGGAGCAGCGCTTCTCGTCTATCAAGTGGGCTCCGCACTCGGGCTTGGGACCGGATGACCTGGCAGGGGATCGCGGCCGGCGCGATCGTGGCCGGCGCCCTGGTGTACCTCGTCTGGAAGCTTGGGTTTCGGTCGCGGACCCCGAAACGAAAACGTGTAGACGTTCCCGCATCGGCGCTCGTTCGCAAGAAGCGCGAGTAGCTCAGGTTCGTTGGTTTGGGTGCGCAACGGATTACGCGGCGCTGAACCCGGGGAAGAGATCGGAGCGTGCGCTTGTTGTTCCTCCGCGCGAGTCTTCGTCTTCGTCGCGCCGGCGCAAGCACCGCGTTTTTCGCGCGGAAAAGCTGGCAACGCGTTCGAAGATGGCTACCGTGAAGGGGTGTTTGTAGCGCGCGTGAACGACGACCCCAAACCGCCTCACACCAAACCCCGCCGCCGTCGACGACCGAAGGATTTTGCGTCGCAGTTTCGTGTTCGGCGATTCGCCGGCCCGCAGGCGCACGCGACGCGTCTTTCGCATTTGCGGGTCGCGCACCTAACTGACCTTCACGTGGGTCGCGTGACGCCCATGGAAGCGCAGCTCGAAGCGGTCCGCATCACCAACGCATCCTCGCCGGACCTGGTGGTCATCACGGGCGACTTTGTGTGTCACTCACAAGCGCATCTCGACGAGCTGACCTATGTGATCGCCGCCTTCGACGCGCCAGTGTTCGCGGTGCTTGGCAATCACGATCACTGGTCGGGTGGCAACGAGGTGCGCTGGGCGCTCCGGCGCGGTGGCGCTGAGGTTCTCGATAACGCGTGGACGACAGTCACCTGCAATCGTCAGCAGCTCCAGCTGGTGGGCCTCGACGACGCATATACGGGCCATGCCGACCGCCGCGCGGCGACCAAGGGTCTTTCGCAGGGCGTCCCAACGCTCGGCCTCTCGCATATCGCAGAGGAGGCGGACGGACTTTGGGACGCGGGCGTATCGCTTGTTCTCTCCGGGCACACGCACGCGGGCCAGGTCACGGTCGCGCGGCTGCATGAAATCGCGGTCGGAAAGATCGCGGGCCATAAGTACGTGCACGGTCTTTACGGACGGCGTGCGCCTCAGCCGACGGAGCCCAAAGGCGCGGTGTACGTCGGGGCGGGGATCGGTGCGGCGGTCGTCCCCCTTCGCGTCGGCGAGCGCTCCAAGCGCGAAGTGGCGATCTTCGAACTCGGGCAGATGCCTGGTTCCTTCGCTGAACCCCACACGGAGCAGGACGCGCTTCCGGGACGAAAGCCCTCGAGGGAGAAGAAGCGGCGCCGTGCGGCGGCGGTGGCGCGCAAACGTCGACGCCGCCTTCGTCGGGACTGATCTAGAAAACTCGTCAGGGCGTTTCGAAGAAGCGCTTGAGGAGATCCGGGTCGTGCCGCTCGCGGGCGTCGACGATGGCACCTTCGGTGAGAGGCCCTTCGTCGCGAAAGCGCAAGCCTTCGAGAGCGCTTGGCTCACACCAAAGCTTTCCGCCTCGGGATGCGACCGAGCGACCGCCGGACGTTCGAATCACCAGCGGCTCCCCGCCCGCAAGCGGATGGACTTGCACCACGGTCACCGCATCGACGGCGACCCAGCCGTGAAAGGTGCCGTCTTCCGAGACCGACGCCTCGAGGAGCGTCAACGAGTCCGCGAGGGCGCAGGAGCCGAGCTGCGACGCCATTTCGCCATCGGTGACCCGGCGGACTGAGATACGGCCCGCTTCGCAAACCACGAAGTGGCTGCCATCCTGAAAGAGCCCGTAGGAAGTGCGCGGCGCCACGCGGGAAACCTCGCGACCCGCGGCGACGTTCCAAAGCCCGATCCCGTCCTCGCTGGTCACGATCAGCGCGTTGTCGCGGAGCTCGAGCCGCCGAGGTTCGGGGACCTCGGCGCGCATTCGTTCTGTGCCGCCCGGGGAAGCGACAACGCGAAGCGTTCCTTCGTGCCAGGTCGTCACCACGCCGCCCTCAGGATCGGCACCAAAGACGGAGCCGGGGACCTCAGAGATTTTTCGGCCGCGCGTGTTGTAGACCGCAAGAAGCTCCGTGCCACCGAGCGCAACCGCGTCACCAAAGCGAAACGACGCGATGACGTCTCCAAGGCTACGTCCGAGTTCACGTGGGCGACCGGACCCCACCAGCCACGCGGAGCCGTCGGCCAGGCTGAGCACGAGGGCGGAGCGCGCGGAGAGTGGGATGTAGCGGGCGCTGCAGTTGCCTTCGCAGTAAATCTCCATGTTGGACGGAGCCCGAAAACGAGAGCGGATGCGACCGGTGCGAAAATCGCGAAGCTGAAACTGGTTGTTGGCGAAGTCGACGAAGCGTTCGCCGTGGAGCCCGATCAACGACCCATTTCCACCGACCTGCGAGTCGCCGACGCACGCCTGGTAAGGCGTCATGAATCCCGTCTCGCTTCCAAGGGAAACCACCTGTCCGTCGCCGGGGCAGCGGGTCGTGGACAATCCCTCCGGTCGCCATCGCTGCGTCCACCCACGGCCCCACACGACGAACCCGTCGTCCGCCGGTTCGACTCCCCAAACGCTGCTTTCGCCGGCGCCGGTTGAAAACGACGCCTCGGCTTCTCCGCTCTGTGCATCAACGAAGAGAACCCGATCGATGCGCGAGATCGCGACCTGCGTCCCGTCTGGAGAAAGCGCAAACGCGCGGACGACCGGCTCGACGCCGGTGTCTTCGTCGAAGGGTGCCTGCTCCCCCTCAGGCCAGAGCTCGAGGAGGGTCGTGTCCGTACCTGAGACGAGGTTTCGTCGAACGAGCATTCGACCGTCGTCGCGGTCGGCGAATTCGTCGCTTCCCCAGAGGAGCCCCGAGCTCCCTCGGTAAGTTCCCTCGGCCACGGTTTCTGCCGTTCTGGGGTCCACGATCTTGCGCGCGTCGCCACCGACCTCGTCGATCACAACCAGTCCGTCGCGGCTGAAGTGCGCGTGCGAACCACGAAGGACGCCTCTCGTTTCGGCGTTCGCGGAGAGCAGCCGGGTGTCCCGCCCGTCCTGAATTGCGAGTAGACCCCCCTGGGACCGCACAAAGACCGCATCCCCGGCCGGGGCCGTGGCACGCTGGCCGCCCGTTTCGACGTCGATGAAGAGCAGCTCCTCGCCGGATTGAACGAGCAATGTCCGATCGTCGAGGGGCACGAACCGCTCGGCGTTATCGTCGGGAGGGTCGTCCGTGGCGACTTCGAGTTCGATCGTGCGGGTTGTCCCGTCGGGGTTCGTGACGCGCAGGCCACCCTCCTGCGTTTGGACAACTTTGTCGCCGACGAATACCGCGACCGAGGGCTGCTCCCCGTTGAGCTGCGAGATGTGATGCCACTCGTTGCTGCGGAGGTCCCAGACGTAGGTGTCGGTCACGGGGTAGCCGGAGGTCATGACGAGGAGGCGCGTTCCGGTGTGGTCGAAGGTGCCGAGCCAAACCGAGTGGTCGTAGCGAACTGCAACGCGGCGCGCGGCGCGAAGAAGTCCGGTTCGCGCGTCGATCAGCGCGACCACACGGTCGGTTGTAAGGGCGACGACGGCATCGCCGGCGGGCGTGTACGCCAGTTCGTAGATCCCTCCCCGAACGCTCGGAAAGACCGGGCCGCCAGGCGCGACTCCATCCGTCCGAGGGACAACCTCCGCGTCGGTAAAACCTTCGGCGAGAAAGCCGCGCGGCTGTTCAACCTCTGGCGGGGCCTCGGGCGGGGTCGTGGTGGTTTCCACCGGCGGCGTCGAACCACAGGCGATGAGAAGGATGAGTAGGAAACGCACCGGCGAAGGATAGGCCTCTCGGCCAAGTCCGCGGCGCTGTGGGCAATAACCCTGTGATTTCTAGCGTTTCAGGGCGCGCTCTCGAAAAAGCGCGCGAGAAGCGCTGGATCGAAGCGGTCCCCGGCGCTTTGGAGGGCGGCGTGCAGCAAGGGACCGGTTTCGCGTACATGGAATCGGCCGAGGGTTTCTTCGGCCGACCACACCGACGTGCCGACCGACGCGAACGAGCCTTCTGCCGAGGTTCGAATCACGAGTGGGTCGCCTCCCCGAAGAGGGTGCACACGAACGAGGCTCTGCGCATCGACGACAATCCACCCGCGAAGCCCGTCGTCACCGCCGGTGGTGTGGATCCCGCGAATGGAGTCGGCGAACGCGCAGGACCCGAGCTGTGCGATGACCTCTCCGCTGTGAATCGAGTGCACGGAAAGGCGCTCGTCGACGCAAACGGCGAAGTGGGTTCCGTCGTCGAACAAGACGTAGGGAACCTGATCGCGAAAGCGCGCAACCGCGCGTGCCTCGGGGACGTTCCAGAACTCTGTGTCGCGATCCACGACGACGAGCGCATCGTTTCGAAGTTCGAGATGTGTCGGCGCGGGACGAGACGTACGCATTCGCGTTTCGTCCTCCGGTCCGCGGACGACGAGCTCTTGCTCCTGCCACACCGCGAGGCTGGGTCGGGACCGAACCTCTCCCCGGAAACGTTTCGCACTGCGCGACCGGCTCGGTCGTAGGCGGTGAGTCCCCCGGGTCCATGAACTGCGGTGAGCGCCCCGAAGCGGGTTGCGACGCCGTCGTTTACCTTGCGGGCGACCCCTCGGCCGAGCCACCAGTTGCCCTCGTCGGTGTTGAGGAGGATCGCGGCGTGGGGGCCTACGGGGACGTATTCCTCAAGGCATGCGCCCATGCATTCGAGCGTAAATCCAGGGGGCGCGCGAAGGGCGGAGCGAACACGTCCGTTCCGGAGATCTCGCAGAAGAAACTGTCCTTCGACGGCGTCCACGACGCGGCTCTCGTGAACGCCCAAGAAGGTTCCGCGGGCGGTGAACGTCCTGCCGTCGGTGCACGCACGGTCGCGTGCGACGAAGGCGCTCGTCGCTTCCAAGGGAACGGCTTCCGCGTGATCACCGCTTCCCTCGCATTGGGTGGTGCGCTGACCGGCAGCACTCCAGTGCTGGCTCCAGCCGCGTCCCCAGAGAACGAGCCCTGCGTCGGCCGCCCGGGTTCCCCAAACGCTTCGGTCGCCGGCGCCGACGACGAACTCGGCGTTGGCTTCGCCGGTTCGGGCGTCGACGAAGTGGATGCGGGCTTCAGTGGCGATCGCGAGGCCCCTTCCGTCGGGGGAGAGCGCGTAGCTTCGTATGGCGTCCGCGTCCTCAGGGAGCGTGAAGACGGTCGTTTGCGCTTCTGACTCGAGGTTGTAGCGAACGATGTTACGGCCATTCCGCGCGTACTCGTCCGCGCGCCGCTGCACGTCTGAACGCAGTCCTGACGGTTCCCCTTCGGCGACGACCTGCCCGGTTCGGAGGTCGAGGAGTTGGCGCGTCGCAGGTGTGCCGACGGAGAGCAGTCCGTCTTGCGTGAAGTGAGGGCGCGTCCTCGCAAGAACGCCTTGCGGCTCTCCGCGCGCGTCGAAGATTCGGATGCTCTCGCCGATGGAGACCGCCACGAGGCCGCCCTGAGGCCGAACCACCGCGCTGGAACCCTCCTCCACCCGTGCGACCACGGATGCAGCGGTGACATCGACAAAGTGAAGGCTTTCGCCGTAGTGCGCGAGGAGCCTCTCGTTGTCGATCGGGGTGAGCGCGGCGAACTCCTCCGCCGGTTCGTCGAACGACCCGAGAAGAAGGTCGCGCGCCTCTCCGCTCAGGGGGAGGACCCGGAGTCCCCGCCGTTTGGTGTGAACGACGACCTCGCCCACAAAGGTCGCGAACGCAGGGCGATCCTCTCGAAACTCCGCGACCCTCTTCCACGTGTCCGCGCGGAGATCCCAGACCAAGAGTTCCTCGCGCTCGGGCCGGGTGAGCGTCACGAGGAGGCGAGTTCCGGACCCGTCAAACCCGCGCAGCTGGAGGCGTGAGTCGCTGCCTACGACGAGCTGGTGCATCGCGCGAAGCACCCCAGTCGTCGCATCGAGGAGGGCGACGACCTGATCGCCGCTCGTGACGACAACGCCCTCACCCCCGGGCGTGTACCCGACCTCCTGGATGGGTCCGCGTAAGGTGGAGAACACCGCCCCTCCGGACGCGACCGGCCCAGTTCGGGGCAGCGCCGCCCGATCTGTGAGGGTCACGCGAAGTGTTCCCGCGGCCGGAGCCGGCTGCGCGGTTTCGGCCGCATGCTTGGGTTCCGCGCACCCGAGCAGGAGAACGATCAGAAGCCAGCGCATGGGCCGATCGGGTGAGGCTACCCGGCGAGAAGGTGCTCAGCCTGAAGCGCGGCCATGCAGCCCGTTCCAGCTGCGGTGATGGCCTGGCGCCATTTCTTGTCCTGGACGTCGCCGCACGCGAACACGCCTTCGACGCTCGTCTCGGTCGTGCCCGGCTTGGTGACGATGTAGTTGTCTTCGTCGAGCTCCAGCTGCCCGCCGAGGAAGTCGGTGTTCGGCTTGTGCCCGATCGCGAAGAAGAGACCGGAGACCTCGAGCTCCTTGGTGGAGCCGTCTTTGGTGCTCTCGACGACGATGGTTTCGAGAAGGTCGCTTCCTTTGGCTTCCTTGAGCTGGTGCGACCAGACGAACTCGATCTTTTCGTTGTTGAGGGCGCGCTGCTGCATGATCTTCGACGCGCGAAGGTCGTCGCGGCGGTGCACGATGTAGACCTTTGCGCCGTATTTGGTGAGGAAGGTGGCTTCCTCCATGGCGCTGTCGCCACCGCCGATGACCGCGAGAGGCTTGTCGCGAAAGATGGGAAGCGCTCCGTCGCAAACCGCGCAGGCGCTGATGCCGCGCATCCAGAGCTCGTTGTCGTTCGTTCCCGGGACGTAGAGGCGACGAGCCGTTGCGCCCGTGGCGATGATGAGTGTTTCCGCTTCGCCTTCCAGGCTGTCGGTCTTGAACTTAAACGGGCGCGACGAGAGGTCCACCTCGTTGACGGTCTCGGTGATGATCTCGGTGCCGAAGCGAACCGACTGGGCTCGCATGCGGTCCATGAGCTCCGGCCCCATGACGCCCTCGGGAAAGCCCGGGAAATTCTCGACATCGGTCGTGGTGGTCAGCTGGCCACCCGCGGCGACGCCCGCCGCCATGAATCCCTCGAACATGACCGGCTTGAGCTCGGCTCGCGCCGCGTAGATCGCAGCGGTATGCGCCGCGGGTCCAGATCCGATGATGACAACCTTATGAGCCATGATTCCTCGTCGTTCCTTCGGGAGGGTCCGTAGGGGTGAGTCGGTTTGTCCCCTCAAACGTGACGCGATGCAAGGGCTCGAACCTCGCGCGCCAAACTGAGCGCTGCCGTCAGTCCCGGCGACTCGATTCCGAGGAGATGGATCATCCGCGCGGGCTGCTCTTCGACGAGAAAATCCGCGAACTCCCCGTCCGCGCGGCGCTTGGGCCGAACCCCCGCGTAGTCCGGCGTGAGATGCCGAGGTCGGATGCCTGGGAGGTAGCGCGCGATCGACGCCGCGAACGCATCCGCCTTTGCCGCATCCACCGCGTAATCGATCGCTGCTGCCGGCTCGGCGTCGGGCCCGGCGATCCAGCGCCCGCCGAGGTCCTGCGTGAGATGGATGCCGAGACCGCCAACGACCGGGATCGGATAGACGAGAGGTCGACTCGGGCGCGGCGCCGACGCGTCGAGGGCGAAGTAGCTGCCCTTCCAGGGATGCAGTTCGCCGAGTTTGGCGCCCGCGAGCTTTGCCACGCGATCCGCGTGAAGACCCGCCGCGTTGATCGCCACGCGCGCGCTGACGTCTCCGGTGGGCGTTTCAACGCGCCAGCCCTCGGTCATCTCGCGAAGGTCGGTCACCGGGGCGAGCATGCCGAAGGTTGTGCCGTGCGAGGTCGCGTCCGCCTTGAGCGCGTCCATGAGCGCGTGCGCGTCGACGATCCCGCTCACCGAGACGTCGAGGGCGAGAACACCGCGCAGGTTCGGTTCATGCGTTCGAAGCCACGCGGCGTCTCGAAGCTCCGTCGCGACACCGTTGTTATGCGCGCGGGTGCGGAGCGTCAGCAATGCTTCGGCTTCGGCGTCGTCGGTGGCGACGATTAGCTTGCCGACCTGCCGGTGGGGAATGTCTCGCGCTTGGCAGTAGCGATAGAGAAGCTCGCGACCCTCGACGCAGGTGCGCGCTTTGCGGCTGCCTTCGGGGTAGTAGAGGCCTGCGTGAATGACCCCGCTATTTCGGCTCGAAGTTTCCTGGCCGTGACGGCGCTGTGCCTCCAAGACCAGCACATCCATCGAGGGCGCGAGCTCTCGCGCGATCGCGAGCCCCACCACCCCTGCTCCGATCACGACTGCGTCGACGTCCATCGTCACCTGAGATAGATCCTGGCCACGAGGAGAAGAGTATGACGGTCTTTCAAGAAGATGTGCTGGCTGGCAAGGTGGCGTTCGTCACCGGCGGCGGCAGCGGGATTTGCCGGGGCATCACGGAAACGCTGATGGCCCACGGCGCGAATGCGGTCATCACGAGCCGTAAGCAGGACCGTCTCGACGCCGCGTCCACGGAAATGGCCGAGTCCACCGGCCGCGAATGCCTTGGCGTTGCGTGCGATGTGCGTGAGCCGGCGACCGTCGAAGCCGCGCTCGACCGAGCTCTCGAGCGCTTTGGAAAGATCGACATCGTGGTTAACGGCGCGGCGGGGAACTTTCTCGCGCCGGCGGCGACGCTCTCCTACAACGCGTTCAAGACGGTGATGGAGATCGATACGATCGGCACCTACAACGTCTCGAAAGCCGCCTTCACGAAATACCTCAAGGAGAACGGCGGCACGATCATCAACATCACCGCGACCCTTCACTACGGTGCGACGCCGCTTCAGATTCATGCGTCGGCGGCCAAGGCGGGCGTGGACTCGATCACGCGCTCTCTCGCCTACGAGTGGGGACCGATGGGCATTCGCGTCAACGGCATCGCGCCCGGCCCCATCGGCGACACGGAGGGCTTCTCTCGGCTCGCGCCGCCGGAGATCACGAAGAAGATGCTCAAGTCGATCCCGCTCGGGCGCATCGGGACGATTCAGGAGATCGCGGACGTCGCGCTCTTTTTGTGCACGGATGCGGCGTCGCTGGTTCACGGTGCGACCCTGGTGGTCGATGGCGGCCAGAGCCTCGGCGGCTCGGCGTTTATGATGATGGGATGAGGCGCGCTCTGTGGCTCTGGGTGATCGTCGGGTGTGGGGCGACGGCAGCGCGGGCACCGGAGGATCCGGCACCGGCGCGCCAAGAAGACCGCGAAGAAACTGAAAATACTGTGGAAACGGCGGAGGTTCCCGAGGGGGGCGACCCGTCCGAACCGGAGCCCGGAGACGAGCCGACATCGGGAGAACCGGAGCTGCCGCCTGACCCGGTCGCGGGGCCGCGGGGCTGTCCTGCCGAGATCCCCAACGACATGGCGTGCGTCGGCGGAGGCACCTTCGCGCGCGGCTCCGGCGACGAAGAAGGCTCGGGCTCCGTCGAGGACGTCACCGTCGAAACGTTTCTCATGGACCTTCGCGAAGTGACCAACGAGCGCTACGCCGAATGCATTGCCGCGGACGTTTGCCAGCCGCCCTTTCCGTATCGACACTTTCGTCGCGCGCAGCAGCCGGTCGTCGCGATGCACTGGGCGGACGCCGACGCGTACTGCCGCTGGCGCGGGCGGCGCCTTCCGACCGAAGCGGAGTGGGAGCGCGCTGCGCGCGGACCGAACAACACGCGGTTTCCGTGGGGAGACGATGCCGAAGGATGCGCGCGTGCGCAGGTTCGCGACGTTCGAGGCCACGGCTGCGGTTCGGAAACGACGCGGGAGGTTGGAACGCTGCCCGCCGGTCATTGGGGGCTCTTCGACATGGCGGGCAACGTCGACGAGTGGGTCGCCGATTGGTACGCGCCCTGTTATCGCGGCTGCGAGCGCGAGTGTGGTGACGCCTGTGCGGGAACCAATCCACGAGGTCCCTGCGACGGGGACGCGAGCTGTGACCGCCGTCTTCGCGTGGTGCGCGGGGGCTCGTGGTGGTGGCCGATCAGCCACGCAACCGCCACCTATCGACGGGGAAAACCGCCGGTAAATCGCGTGCATCACCGCTACGGGTTTCGCTGCGCGGCGTCTCTCGACGTTGCCCCTGAGCAGCGTTCCGAGGGGTGAGCTGGACGGCGAGCGACGGGAGGGGCATGGTCCGCCATGACCTGCAAACGAGGGGTGTGGGCTCTTTTGATCCTGGGCTGCGGAGCGCCTGCGGCGAGTGAGCCTGCGCCGACGTCGTCGTCGGGAAGTTCGGAGAGTGTCGAACCACGCGTAGAGGCGAGTGAGGCACGCGAGGCAGCGGTGCCAACGGAGCCATCGACGGAGGCGACTGCGGAGGCTGCGCCCGCGCCGACCGAGGAGCCCGCCGTCGAGGCGATTCACGATCCCGGCGTGCCGCTTCCCGAGGCCGCGCGCCAGGCGCTGAGCGCGTTGCCCTCCGAGCGCATCGACGCCCCGGACCAGTTTTACTACCGCTCGAACGAACGACGGCACGACCTCATCGCGGGCGATCTTGCGGGTCGCGGCGGCGCGGTGATCGGTGTGGGTGCCGACCAGGTGTACACCCTCGCTGCGATGGCGGGCTCGTCGCTCATCGTGGCGGTGGATTACGACAACCGCATTCCGCTCATGCACGACATCTACCAGGTGCTCGTGCCCCGAAGCGAAACCGCCGACGCGCTGATCGCTCACTTCGAGGAAACCCAGGAGCGGGCGACGCGGACGCTTCTCGAAGAGGCCTACGAGGGCGCCCAGGAGCGGCGCGTCGTTCGGGTATTTCGACGCATTCGCGGGGAAATGCACCGTTATCTCGGCCGCGTGAAGGAGCGCTCGCGGGCAGGTCAGCCGGGGAGCTGGCTCGCCGATCCCGCGCTTTACGCGCACGTGCGGCAGCTCTTCGTGAACGGGCGGGTGTTTGCGCGAACGGGCGACGTCACCGGAACCACCACACTTCGAAGCGTCGGTCAGACCCTTCGTGAACTCGGCGTGCCGGTGCGCATCGTCTACTTCAGCAACGCCGAACAGTTCTTCGCCTACACGCCCGACTTTCGCGCCAACATGGAGGCGCTCCCGACCGACGGACGAACGCTCGTCGTGCGCACGATTCGCCACGCGCGCATTCCCAACGCCGACGACGATCGCTGGCACTACGTTGTCCAGGACTTCGTCGACTTCGGGGAGCGTCTCGCCCTCGGCGTCTACGGCCGCAGCACCATCCTCCTCGAAGACCTCGCGCAGGCCGGCGCGCCCTTCATCGGTGATGGAGTAAGTCACATGACGACGGAGCTCCCGCGCTTCGCGGCCGAACGTCGCGCGAATCGGTGAAGCGGCGAGGACGCAGCTTCTCGGCGGTGGTATGGCCGTTCAGACGGTTCTTCGTGGAAAGGCACTAATCCGCCGGACACCGAGGGCAGAGTGCTCGGCGGTGCCGATCGGAACGCATGAAAGAAGACGCGGCATGGGATCTGGCGTTCATTGGATGCTCTCGCTTGGCTTCTGTTCTCTTGGTTTGAGGTCCAGTTGGCCCGGGCTCAGGGATCGTGCAATCGACGCTCGGGTGTGCGAAGTCGTGTCAATGCGTGAACGGGTGACTTCGACAATCATGGTTGCGGTACTGGCGGTCGGTTGTTCGGGGGCGGGCCAAACGCCTGGAGCTCGTCCGGCGACTCCGTCCAATCCTGCGCCGGCGTCCGAACCCGAGCCCGAGCAGGCAAGCGAGCCCCAGGTTCGCACCCCATTCGGCGAGATCATGGGCATCGCCTGGTCTCCGGACGGCGCCCATATCGCGGCGGTCGACCTGGAGCTCTCCGCGCGCGTTTGGGACGCGACGACCGGCGAGCTTCGCGGAGCCATGTCCAGGTCCGAACTCCGCGGAGGCGCGCCGGTCAGCGTGGGATTCGACGACACCGGTAATGAAGTGCGCGCGGGCGCGACTCGCTGGAGATTCGCCGATAACCAGCAGACGCCCCTGCTTATCGCGTCGGGATTGTCGTCGGATTGGCGCATCACTCTTCGAGCCGTCGATGACGCGATCGATGTGGTCGATACGGAAACGGGCCAGCCGGTTCATCGGCTTGACGACATCGCTCCCAATGGCGCCGAACTTCACACCTCCACCGCCGATGGACCGATCGTCGTGTGCGGCTCGGACGAACTCACGATTGCTGCCGCGACGGGAAGCGTGCGGGGGCGGGTTGCAGTGCCCTCGGGGCAGCGTTGGGAGCGCTTTGGATGCTCGGTCTCTCCGCAGGGGGCCTACGCGGCAGCGGCCACGAATGCGGGGGAGTTCGTGCTCATCGATGCCGCCACTGCCACGATTGTCGGTTCGTTGGGCACACACACCGCCGAGGACGCGAATCGATTCACCCGATTCTCGGACGACGGACAGCGCGTCGTCGTGTTTCAGGATTTTGTGGTTCGGGAGGAACCGACCTTGCACGTCGAGGTCTTCGAGGTCCCCTCACGACGCCAGCTTGCCTCTGTCGATGCTGGCCGCGCGTTTCCTGCGCTCGTTTCGCTGACCCGGGACGCATCGCGGCTCGCCGCGCCCGGTCTCGAGGGGGGCGTTGAAGTGTACGACGTCGCGTCCGGTCGACGACTCGCAACGATCGAGACGGAGATGCGGGGTCAGCGTCACGTCGCATTGAGCCCCACCGGCGACCAGGTCGCCGTCGGCGCGGGCAAACGTGTGTCGGTTTTCGTGATCGAGAGCGGCGAACGAGTTGCGCAGTGGACCGTCGAATAGCGCTGTGCTTCGCTCGCCGAAATCCTTCGTTCCGAAGTCTTCTCGCTTGCGAATCGCCTTGGCAGACCTACAAGTGCCAACGGCATGCGCGACGAAGACCTGATCCAGGATCTCCGAGACCACGTTGCCCGCGGGGCCACGCTGATGGAGCTGGTTGATAGGCTTCATGAGGTGCAGGGGTGTCCGAAGTACACCCGCGGCCTCGTTCTGAACTGGTTCTCAAAAGCGTTTGATCTCCGTCCGCGCGACTTTCACGTCATCTTCGCGTGCGCGCTCTTCGGTGATGGGGCAACCGTGAGCGTTGAGGAGACGGAGCGCCGTTTTCGACCGCGACTGCTCGAGCTGGCGGATCGAGCGCCGGATGTAGCCTCCAAGTCTGAGCAGAAAGAATGACAAAGGCTTCACTGCGCCTGACGAGTCAGTCGACGCCACTGCTAGTCGTGGCTGAACCCTGGGCGGAAGAGATTCACGTACCTCCGGCTTCGACGCCATCGCTTCGGTTCACGAGTCCCGATGCCCCCTGTGATCTCGAACTCGAGTACCGCGGCAGTCAAATTAGAGTCTACGCGTGGCCGGGGGCATCGTTCGAATACGAGGTCCAAAGTGTATGAGTAGCCGCTAAGGGCTCCTGCCAGTGATGAACCGTTTTGTCGTCGATACGAAGACCAGCGTTCCGGCACTCATCGCGTCCTTGGAATCGCGTGGATGTGACGTCCGGGTGATGGAGGACCCCCAAACGAAAGGGGAGTTCTTCGACGAGGTAAAGCGACTCTTTGATCTCGACCCGCCTCTGGTCGGCTGGGACAGCTGGGACGCGCTCTCGGACTCCCTCTGGGGCGGATTGGATCGAATGGAGGCTCCGCTCGTCGCCCTGATTTGGCGCGGCGGGGCCAAGACCAACGCGGCCTACGCCGAGCTCGGGCGGGCGGTGCTCCGTGACGTTTCGGAGAACCTCCAAGATGCGACAAACGAGTCGACAACGTTCTTGGTCGTGCTCGCGGGCTAGATCGGTCTTTGCCTAAACTGACCCCGCGCTCGCTTGTTCTCGCCGCCCCTCGCGGCGTTGCTCGTCTTGAAATACCACTGGGTATTCCATCGACTTCCCGTCTTGCGAGGAACGCCGAGCCCGGCGCGATCACGAGATCAGCTTAAGCGACGAGCAATCTAGAACGCGACCGTGTCCGTGCGCACCGCGGGAAGGTCGGTCGAGAGCGAGATCATCGGCAGGCCCTGCTGCGCGCGGTAGGCGCGGTAGTGCGTGAGGACGCGGCGTACGTAGCGATGCGTCTGCTCGAAGGGGATGTGCTCGAGAAAGACGTCGAGGGGCATGTCTTCGGGCTGGCTCGCCATCCACTGGCGCACGTTGTGGGGGCCGCCGTTGTAGCTGGCGATCGCGAGGGGAACGCGACCGTCGAAGCGCTCGATCAGGGAGCGGAGGTACCACGCGGCGAACTCGAGGTTCGTTTCCGGGTCCAGCAGATCGGCGGCGGTGTAGTCGGAGCGATGGAGCGAGTTCGCGATGAGCTGCCCGGTGCGCGGCATGATCTGACAGAGGCCGATCGCGCCGGCGTAGCTGACGATCTCCTTCTGGTAGACGCTTTCGACGCGCATGATCGCGAAGAGAAGGTTGGGGTCGAGACCGTGGCGCGAGGCGGCGGCTTCGACCTGCGCGGCGTAGGCGCGGGGGCGTTCGGCGACGCGATCCCAGCCGCCGAAACCGGTGGAGACCCCGATGTCGCCGAGAGCCACGCCCACGTCGGCGAGGGCGAGGCGTGCTTCGCCCGTCAGCTCGCGCCGCTTTCGTTTGAGCTCCCAGCCGAGGAACTGCCGCGGGCGATTGTCGCCGCGCGCGACGGACTCGCGACCCGTTCGCCGAATCGGACGACCGGAGGCCTCACGCCAGGCGAGGAATGCTTCGTAGAGCTGCCGACCCGCCTCGTCGACTTCACCGATCAAGAGGTAGTCGTGGGCGCGACCGAACCACGGATACGCGTCGCCGTACTCCTCTGCGAGGGGAGCGAGGGTTTCGATGGCTCGTTCTACGTCGAGTTCTTGAGGCTGCGTCGGCGTGAAGTTGGCGACGACCGCTTCGAGATTCGGCGAGGGTGCCGCTTCCTCCTCGACGACCGCGCCGATCTCTCCCTCCGGTTTGGCGGGGAGCGAGACGAGCGGGCTCTCCGGTAGCGTCTGAACGACTTGCTCGGCGTGCTCTTCGGACGCGCCGGCCATCGCCTCGACACCCACAGGTGCTTCCGCGCCCGGGTGAGCGTCCGGGTTGGACTCGACGGTGCTCGCGGAAGCGTCCGTGTTGGACGTGTCCGTGCTCGCGGAAGCGTCCGTGCTCGCGGAAGTGCTCACAGCGGATGCTTCGGGCGCCGCTTCGTCGCCGCAGGTCGCGTCCGGAAGACAGCTACCGATCATCGACGCGCGCACATCATCGAGCTGAAGCTCCGACCACATCGCGTAGAAGGGGGTGATGCCCCGATCCCGCTCGATCACTTCGAGAAACGCGATCTCTGCTTCCGCCGCGCGACCCAGCCGATGGAGCGTGCGCGCGCGGTGGTAGGCCGCTTGAAGCCCAATGTTGCCAGGGCGATCGTGGACCCCCTCGAGGAGAGCGAGGATGTGCGTGTCATCGCCCGCGCCGCTGAGCTCGAGGGCCGCGCGCAGACGAAGCCCCGGCGGAACGTTGCGCCGGACGATCTCGGCGAGGGCCGCGTCGACTTCGTCGGTGAGACCGGCGCGCGCCGCGACGCGCCCCATCAGAAGAACCCGCGCCGTACCGATACGACCCCAGGGACGTCCGGCCCGAAGCTGTCGAAGCCGGCGGGTTGCTTGCTCCCG
>JBCDAA010000026.1:0-42186 GCA_039186435.1 Myxococcota bacterium
CCTAGAAGGCCGGCCGGAAAGGCATTCACACGGCTAGCGGCGCACCGACCTGGAAGCCCTGGACACCACTCGCCGTGCAAAGCCCTTTCCGGCCCGCCTTCTAGAAGGCCGAGCGTCACGCGAGAGTCACGCTTGAGCCATCGCGCCGAGCTTCAGCCACCGACGATCGACACCTCGAGCGCCGGCGTCAGGCCCGTGCCTGATGTGCCGCACGCGTAGAACCACTGGAAGCAGAGCGGCATGCCGCACAGCGACGGCGCGGCGGGAATCGGGATGGCGTGTGCCGCCTGCCCGGTGCAGCTGGCGAAGCCGGTGAGCGGCACAGGTGGCAGGACCATCGACGCGGGCAACGCGTAGAGCTCGCCGCAGTATGGCGGCGGCAACGACACCGCCGGCCCGCACGGGCCGTTCTTCATCAGCAGCCAGGCGAGGGCGCCGATCGGTCCGTTCTGCAGATTGACCGTGAAGCTACCGCCGAGCGACGGATCCCCCACCGAGCCGATGGCGACGTTCGGGCACGCCGGGCACGACCCGGTCGCGCACGCCCGTCCGAACACCTGACCGCGCCAGCCGGGCACCACGGCGAGGCCGCGGTAGATCGGCGACAGCTGCTTGCGGCAGCAGCCCAGCGAGCGCAGCGAGCACCGCAGCGGGTCGACGACGGTCAGGCTCTCGGTGACTTGGCCGTCGGTGACGTACAGCGTGCTGTCACAGGAATCGAACGCGAGCCCAGTGACCAGGCCGCGGCTGCAGCGGTAGATCCGCGTGCGGCACAACACCTCGCAGGGATCGGCTTGGCTCACGACCCAGAGCTGCGAGTGGGGGTTCGCAAACTCGGCCACCACGGGCGTTCCTTCCGGCCGCGACAGGAAGAGGGGGCCAACCTGGCAGCCATCCAAGTCGCACACCACCTTGTCGACGCGGCGCTGACCGAGCGCCGCAAGCGATGCAACATCCATCGCGATCGGATGCCAGCGATCGCGATCGTAGGTCACCCAAATCTCCGACGCGTTCTCGCCCGCCGCGACGCCAAACCCAAGGTCCGCAAAGTCAAAATACAGCGCAGGGACCGGTCGCCAGCGGGGAGACTCGTCGACGCGGCCGACCGACATCAGAGGTTCGCCGCTCGTCTGGCCTCGAAGAAGCACACGGTGGTTCGTGAGCGCCCGTGCGGATATCACCTCCACTCGATCCCCTGCGTGAAAGAGCGGGAACTCCTGCGCGGGGCCACGCAGCGGGACCATCCGGAGAACGTCTGCGTTTGCAAAAACGACCGTGCTACCGACGATCGTTAGAAGCCCGTCGGTGACAGGCGCACTGCGTCCACGCACGCCTTCCTCCGCGTCCACGAAGCAATAGGGCAGCAGATCTTCGGGAAGGTCGGAGTCCGGACCACACGATGCATCCACGACGAGGTGGCGCCCGTTCGTCGAGTAGATCGGCTGAAGCACGTGGCGTCCTGCAAGCACGCCGACCGGCCGGATCTCTTCACGCCGAGCGGTGAATACCTCGCCGCACCAGAATCCAATCTTCGAGCCCCAGCGATCCAATCGGCATCGCGGACCGACCTGCGTTCGTCCAAGAGGCAGGTTCGACGATGCCAGAGGACTCGGATCGATGGAAAGGGTTCCCGCGTGATCGGCAAAGAGCACCGCCGCCGAGGGCATGGCGCGATACGCGAGAAGGCCGTCGGCCGTCGCGATGGAAGTCCTCGCGTCGCGAAGGGTGAACCGAAGCTCGGGCCGCTCGGCCATCGCCGCGATCGCGACCTGATCGCGAATCTCGTCCGCCAGCGGATCGTAGCGGTACGCGGGCCGGTCCACCGTGCGCCAAGGGTGGCGACCCCCTCCTGCAAGCATCACCGCAGATTCGGCACCGTGGTCGATCGCAACCGCGGGATCGGAGAGCGGCACGCGGGCCCAGCTCACGCCTCGATCGCGGCTTTCGTAGACAAGACCGTCCATGGTCAGCGCGAGGATGTCGTCCCCGTCATGCACCGCGTCGACCACATCCGCAGCGCTCGGTCGAAGGCGCCGAAGGGTTGGTACCTGACAGTCGATAAAGAAAGGATCGATGTCGGCCGCGGGTTCGCCAACAACGATCGCGCCGTCTCCGTGCCGGTCGACCGCAAGGGTCAGCTCCGTCCCGAGGATCTCCATCGGCCCAAGAAACTCGGACGCGTAGGCGAAGAGCCCTCCCTCGGATTTAATCAGCCACCCCTCGCCGCATCGGTTCACGGCGCCGATGTCCAGGAAGGTCCGATCCTCGGAAACACGCGCTCCTTCCGCGGTCATCTCGACGCGCCACGGTCCGGCGGCAAAGCGCGTTCCCGAATCGTCCGCCGCGATCACACTTCGCGTTAGGAAACGAGAGACGATGTGAAGCTGGAGCGTGTTGGGTGCGCTCTCTGTCGATGCAGGCGGGGGTGCGGATGCCTGAGGCGCGGTCGCGCCGCAGCCCACGAGAAGAAGAGCCACCACCCGCAATCGAGACATTGCGGCGACTAGAGCACATCTCAAAAATCCCGTCAGTCGATCGGTGGCCGGCGCGAGGCAGCGCGTCTGCGAGCCGAGGAAATGCCGCGCATTTTTGAGCGTGAGAAGACGTGCCACGCCGCCGGTTCGCGGCGCCAACACGCTCAGGACTCGTTGTCGAACACCACCACAAGCTGCTCGGTCCAGCCGACGACGTTGCCCTTCGCGTCGTGCAGTTTGCCAACGGCCGTGTGGTAGCCGTCTTCGCCCATCGCGGTCTCGTAAGTAAAGCGAAACCAATCGTCGAAGGTCGGTACCGATGCGATGTGCGCGGTCCACATCACGGTGCTCGCAAAGGCGGGCTTGGAGAGCATCGAGAGGGTTGGACTGGGCCACACGTCGAGAAGTCCGATCACCCCCTCGACACCGCCGGCCTCCCCGCGAAAGCGACAAAATCCGGTGAAGGAACGGCTGGGATCGTTTTGAAAGGGCGGCGATCCGGTCGCCCAGCGCATCGAAACGTGCTGGGTGAACTCCGGCGTGAGGCCGGGTACGTAGGGCAGCTCTTTGAGGTCATCCGGGCTTGCATCGATGGACTCCATCGGAAGCTCCACCCGTACCTTCGACGCGCGGGGCACGACTACGATGAGGTTCACGATCGCCACCAGCGACTCGTTTTGGGTGAGGCGTACCTCCAGAAAACTGATGTTTTTTCCCTCACGCGTTTTGACGCAGGTGCCGCGAACGACGCCGGCCACCACGGGCCGAAGGAGCTGCACGTTGAGGGTGCGAAGACGGCGCGAGGTGTCCACGTGGCGCATGCCGAGAGCGACCGCTGCTGCAGCTGTGAGACCGCCGAACACAGAGCGCCCCTGCATCCAGCCGGTCGGCATGTCGAAACGCCATCCGTCCGCGTCCTGAAACCATCGCTCGCGCAGTTCTTCGTTGATCATGATCCATCTCGTTTCCAGGGACGCGCTGCAAGGCGCGCCGCGACGATGGCGAACACCTCCGGCGAAAATCCAAAGCCCGCGTGGGCACAGTCGATCGGAATGTGATCGACCGCGTTGTAGGGGTCGATGCACGCCGCCGGACACACCACCGCGTCGTTCGGGCTGTAGAGCGCGGTAACCGGCACCTTCAGCGGTACGTCTTCACGCTCGGCGATGTCCGCTGCGAGGGAGTCGAGGTCGATGCCTCGCTCCTGGTAGTAGTTCGCGGCGACCGTGTACTTAGGGCCACCGATAACCGGGCTGGCGAGGGTGATCACCTGCGCCACGCGATCGGGCGCATCGCGCGCAACCTCTCGGGCGAGATAGCCGCCGAGACTCCAGCCGATCAGATGCACCGGCTCGTCGCGGGAAAGTTCCTCAAGGCGCCGGGAGAGCCTCGGAAGGAGCTCCTCCACGTCGCCGCGGTTGCGCCCGAGACCCCAGCCAAAGACGCGATGGCCGAGGGAGCGAAGCACCTGACGAAGGACCCAGGTGGAGCCGTCGCCGGTCATGAAACCCGGCACGACCAGGACCTTCACGTTTCCCCGCGGCTCGCCTCGAAGACGCGTGAAATAGGTTGGCAGGCGCGCGATCTCCCGAAGCGCGGCGAGCTCCCGAAAGGGCTGGGGCTCGGGGGCGACAAGCTCGCTCGTTTCGATCACGACATCGCTCCGTGCGCGCGGCAAAGCGCATCGACCATGGGCCGCAAGAGATCGCCCGCGTCTCGCCCCACCGTGAAGCGATGGGAGAGCTCGAGCGACACGACGCCGTGGACCGACGCCCAGAACATATGCGCAAGGTCGGTCGGATCACCCGCAAGGCGTCCTGCGTCGACCGCAGCTTGAACGTTCCGTTGAACAATGGACCACGCGTCCACGCCCGCCTGATACGAACGTTCGTCCTCCGGTCGCGGCTGTCCAAGCTGAAACATCAGTCGAAACTCCGCCGTGTGGTCGAACGCGTAGTCGGCGTAGCCCCGCGAGATCTCGTGAATGCGCTCGATGGGATCCGCGATGGGCGCGAGACGGTCTTCCAAGAACACAGCGAAACGACGAAAGCACTCCGCGCGAACCGCCATGAAGAGCTCGTCCTTGCTTTTGAAGTAGCGGTAGGGGGTCGCGTGACTGCACCCCATCGCCGCACCGAGCTGGCGAAAGGAAACCTCCTGCGCCCCCTCCGCGATGATCTCGATCGCCGCATCGCAGGCGCGGCGACGAAACGCGGCGACGCACGCTTCGGTGAGAACCGGACGACCCATTGATAAATCTTACGATGTTAATTTAACGTTGTAAAATTTAATTTTCCAGCGACGAAAAAGAAGCAAATGTGTCGTGATTACGAGAGGTACGAGAAAGGTTGGGAGCATCGCCCAGGGAAAGTTCGTGAGCACCAGCATGCCTTCGTCACCGGCGACAAAGAGCAGGTACTGCGCCGTTCCGACCACGACCGCGATGTCGAGAAAGCCGACGAGGTTCCAGATCCAAGCGACCTGCTGACCGCGCGGCGTGCGGAGCCAGGCACCTCCGAAAAGCAGTCCGAACGCACCCGCGCCCGCGACGAGATCGCCCCAGCCTGCGCGTTGCGCGAACAAGGAAGGAAGTCCGCCGTGCGCTTCCATCCAAAGAAACGCGGCGCCGATGGGTGCGCGAAGAACGTGAAGCCCGAGCCACCAGCGCACGTCGATCGCATCCACCTGTTCGCGAAAGCGCGTTCGCTTCCAGTAGAGGAAGACCAGCGCGAGCGACGCGCCAAGAATGCTGAGGGGCACCAGCCCTCGGCGCTCCATCGTGAGCACGCCGCTGAGAGCAACCACTGCAGAGGCGGCCATCCAAAGAAGAAGAGGAACGAAGATCGATCGGTTCATGTGGCGAGCCACTGCGAGCATCGTGCCGCCACGCTCGTGCGCGAAGACGTGCTGCAAACGACAAAACTGCAGCCCGCGCCTGTACGGAAATCCGTCAGGTGCTGCCGGCTCGCCGACGAAATCTCGGGCAGGTGAGAACCCGAAGTTGCCCGCGACGAATTCGCCAACACGAGCGCCCCGTCCGATGCATGCTGGGTGTGTGGTGGCGTCTTCCTACGGCACGATTCGAGACCTTCGCGTTCGCACGGTCGGCACGCGCTTTCTTCAGCTTCGGCCGTGGATCGCCGCTGTGGGTGCCCTCCTCAACGGCGCGCTTCTCACCGCTTCGGGCGCCCCGATGCACCAGCGGCTGTTCGTTGGTGGCGCCATGGCCATCCTCGTCGCCTCGTTCGCCGTCGAAGCGATCGTCCTGCGGCGACGACCGCTCACCGAGGCCTGGCTTCGAACGACCCTCATCGCAACCGCCCTCGCCATCGGCCTCGGTTGCACCCTCAGCGGGGGCGCCCGAAGCCCGCTCTTGCCGCTGGTCTTTGCGCCGGTGGTCATCGCGTTTGCGGCCTTTGCACGCGAGAGCCTCTGGGTCGTCGTCGCCAGCGCGGTCGTCGTCTTGCTCGTCGCGTTCGATCCCTTTGGGACGCTTCCGGCCGTCGCCGCACCCTACGACCGGTGGATGTCGCTGGTGAGCGTCGCGGTCGCCCTCGTACTAATGCACGTCGGCGTCACCGGACTGGCGGACGCGTATCAGCGCGCAGGCGAATCGACCGGTCGCCTTCGCCGCGCGCTTCTCGACGACGCCGCCTCACGAGCGCGGGAAGCCGAGTCGATGGGCGCGCGCGTTGCCCACGAGGTCCTCAACCCGCTCGCGTCGATCAAAGGGCTCGTGCAGCTTCTCGCCAGCGCACCGCAGCGCGAGAAAGATCAGCGCCGTCTCGACGTGGTGCAGGAAGAGGTCGACCGCGTCGCGACGATCCTCCAGGACTACCTGCGCTTTGCGCGGCCGCTGACCGACCTCGAGCTTCGCGAAGCGGACCTGCGCGCGATCGTCGACGACGTCGCATCGCTCCTTGAAACCGAAGCCGCAGAGCGCGGGGTCTCCCTCGAAGTTGCAGGCGAGGCGCTCTCCGCCATCGTCGATCCCCGCCGGATTCGGGAAGCGCTCTTGAACCTCTCGCGCAACTCTCTCGCCGCAATGCCGAACGGCGGGCCACTCACGCTCCGAGTTCACGATCGGGAGGCGTTCGCGACGATCGAGGTGAAGGACGGCGGCGAGGGCATGAGCGCGGAAACGCTGGCGCGGATTGGAACTCCGTACTTCACCACCCGCGACGAAGGCACCGGCCTCGGCGTCACCTTGGCGCAAAGCGTGCTGCGCCAGCACGGAGGCGAACTTATCGTGGAGAGCGAAGTCGGCGTGGGCACAAGCGCAACGCTCCGCCTTCCGAAGGAGGGCCCCTCCTAATGGCTCATGTGCTGGTGGTGGACGACGAACGAAGCGTCCGCTTCACATTGACTGAGGTTCTTGAGGATCGCGGTCACAAAGTCACCGCGTGCCGGCGGGGACGCGACGCACTCCAGCGAGCGCCAGACGTGGACGTGGTGCTGACCGATCTGCGCATGCCGGAGATGTCGGGCCTCGCGCTTCTCGAAGCGCTGCGGGCAACCGAACCGACCCTTCCCGTGATTCTGCTGACGGCGCGCGGTTCGGAAGCGGATGCTGTCGCCGCGATGAAACTTGGCGCGCATGACTATCTCACCAAACCCTTCGACAACGACGAGCTGACCCTCGCGATCGAGCGCGCCATCGAGGTCAGTCAGCTTCGACGAGGACAGCGACAGGCGCAGGCCGAACGACGCGTGGGCGTTCCCATCATTGGCGAGGCGCCAGCCCTGAGGGCGGTACTCGACAGCGCGCTTCGCGTCGCCTCGCGAGACCTCCCGGTGCTCGTCACCGGCGAAACCGGCACGGGTAAGGAGCTTCTCGCGTCGCTTCTGCACGCGGCGAGCGCTCGAAAGGGGGCGCCGCTGGTGCGCTTCAACTGCGCCGCGCTCCCGCACGACCTCGCCGAAGCGGAACTCTTTGGACACGCCCGCGGCGCGTTCACCGGTGCAACGACAGCGCGGCAGGGCTACTTTCGCCAGGCTCACGGGGGCACGCTCGTCCTCGACGAAATCGGCGAAATGCCGATGGCGCTTCAGGCCAAGCTCCTGCGGGCCGTTCAAAGCGGCGAGATTCAACCGCTCGGCACCGCGGAGCCGGAGATGGTGGATGTGCGCATCGTCGCCTGCACCGCGAAGGATCTAAAGGACGCGATCAAGCGCGATCGTTTTCGCGAAGATCTCTACTACCGGCTCGCGGTGGTCGAACTTGAAATGCCGCCCCTTCGCGATCGCCGGCAGGACATTCCGCGTCTCGCGCGCGCGTTTGCATCGCGCTACGCCCAGCGCTTTCAGCTCGAAGGAGTGCGCCTCGAACCGGGCCTGATCGCAGCCCTTCGCAACCGGGAGTGGCCCGGCAACGTTCGCGAGCTGGAGAACACCATCGCGCGCCTGCTCGCACTCTCCGAGGGCGGCGTTCTCGGCGTCGACGCGCTCCAGCACCCGGAAGGACGTCCTCTCTCGGAAGGTCTCCGAGCCCAGGTCGACGCCTACGAAAAACAGCTCCTTCAGGAAACGCTCACCCGCTGTGGCGGCAACCAATCGGAGGCCGCGCGCGTGCTTCAGATTTCGCGCTCCACGCTCGTCGACAAGATCCGGCGCTACGGACTGCGCAACTGAGGACTACATCAAGATTCCGTTTTCGTCGGGCTTGGGAATCGGCACCAAATCCGTGTCGCCCATGCGCTCGCGAACGTTGACCTCGATCATTCGCGAGATCTGCGTCAGCGGAAGACCGTTCCAAAACATATTGAACGGATCCTCGAGCACGCGGCCCGCCTCGCTGATCAGCGCAAAGCTCAAACACACGAGCACGTTGACCGGAATCACCACCCACCCCAGCTGGTGCGCCAGCGTGATCGGAAAAAGAATCCCGAACGCCAGGATCAACCGCTCCGCGATGAAGCCGTAGCCGCGCGGAAGGGGCGTCTTCTTGATGCGCTCGCAGCCCCCCTGAATGTCGAGGAGCTTTGCGATGGAGAGGTCCATCGAATGAAGTCGCATCTCGCCGATCGTTCCCTTGTCCGCCAGCGCCGCCAGGGTGCGCTGCTGTTCGTGAAGAAGCGCGTGGGTGAGGTTGCTCTGCGCGGTCCATGCCTTTTCGTCGTCGCGAAGCGTCCGCTGAAGATCCGCATCCTTGTTGGGATCCTGCAAACGAAGGAGCACCCGGAGCGCGTGCACGTAGGCGACATGCCGCATGACCAGCGTGAGCTGCACCTCGCTAACCTCGCCTCCTTCGGAAGGGATCAGCGTGAGCACCTCGGTCGCAAAATGGCGCGAGGTATTGATCATGCGGCCCCAGAGCTTTCGGCCCTCCCACCAGCGATCGTAGGCGGAGTTCGTTCGAAAGCTGACGAAGATGCCGAGAGCCGCGCCCACAATGCTCATCGGCACGATGGGCAGCTGAAGCCACTCCCACTCGAGCACGATGCGCATGGTCGCGACAACCGTTCCACTGATGATGAAGATCAGTACGTTGCGCCACTGCCACAGCAGAAGGCGAACAACACTTCCCCGGTTATCGACCAGCATCGCCGGGCGACCTTAGGTGTGATGGTGACGCTCGTCGAGTCTCAATCGCAGCAGGCGCTGCGCTTCTCCCAACCGATCACGTGGCCGCGTACGTCGAGTTCGATCTCGCAGCAGCGAACGATCGATTTTCGAAGCAGCTCCCGCCCGCGGGCGACCCGAGAGCTCACGGTGCTGCGCGGAACACCAAGCGCCGCTGCGACCTCCGCGTGCGAACGACCTTCGATCTCGGTTTGCACCAGCGCCGACGCCCAGGGTTCGTCGAGCGCTTCGATCATCGGACGAAGCCAGCTCGCCACAACCTGCGCCGCGTCGTTTTCATCCTCGGGTTCTTCTGGAGGGGGCGCTTCGACGGAACGCTGCCGGTAGAAGTCCGCGATCACAGTTCGGGCGACGCGATAGGCGTAGCCAGAGAGGTGCTCGACGGCGGAGGCGCGTAGAAGGCGCAGGTAGATCTCCTGCAGGAGATCCTCGACCTCACCGTTCGGCACGCGTCCCGCGACAAAGCGCCGAAGCGACTCGCGGAGCGCGGCGTTCGCTTCAAGGGCAGCAGACACGTCCCTCGTCTCCTTCCGTGATCTCCGGAGGAAGCGAGTGAACCTCCGCGTCTGCGTGGCGGACGAACACCTCCCAGCGATGGCCGTCCGGATCGACCACCCACACCTTGTCTTGCACCGCGAAGCAGCAGGTCACGCCCTCTTCGCTCAGGGTGGCAAAGCCGCCGGCGCGCATCACCCCGTGAGCGGACTGAACCGCCTCGGTGCTCTCCACCTCGACGCCGAAGTGCGCCGGCGCAACGCTCCCGGCGATCTCGGCTCGGGTCTCGTTGAGGGTGAGGTTTACCGGCAGCTCGGTGGGCTCGAACTTCGCGTAGCCAGGCTTTTCCTTGGACGGCTCCACGCCGAGGAGGGCTCGATAGAAGGGCAGGGAGGCGTCGAGGCTGCGAACGGCGAGAGCAACGTGGATACGGGGCATCAGAACTCCTTTGGCGAGGAAGACGGCGGGAACGGGCGACGGACGACGAAAACGGGTCCACATTTGTGATTTCGCTCTCTTTCGAAGGCGAAGGCCCCCTGACGGCTATGGATTCGCATGCCCGTGCCCTTGCCCTTGCCCGACCTACGAAGGATTTCAGGAGGCGAAAGCGTGGCCCTACGTGACCCTACGTGACGGTGATCTTGTGCTGGTCTACGGCTTGGGATATGCACGCGATCGCCGCTTTTCGGGCGGGTTGACATCATGTGGGTATCCCTGGGGATTTGCCTGTGGGTGAGATCGGGACCTACCTCTCCACACCCCATCCCCGTGATTCCAACAGCTTTCGATCGGCACAATTCCGTAACGATCCTCTTCGCTTTCCTCGTCTCGATCCCCAATCCACAGCCCTTAAGACGACGACGAGAATTTAAATTCTCTTTTGATTAACACCACTGGCGCGCATCCGAGGCAATCCATGGAACTCATGATTCAACAGCGGGACTTTCTTCGGGGCCTTGCCCGCACCCATGGCGTCGCCGATCGGAAGAGCTCGATGCCGATCCTCTCGAATGTGCTTCTGGCCGCCGAGGGTCCCGAGAAGCTTCGCCTCAGCGCCACCGACCTCTACCTCGGCATCACGGCAGTCGCGCCTGCAAGCATCAAACGAGGCGGCGCGATCGCGCTCTCCGCCCGGACGCTCTTCGACATCGTGAAAGCGCTTCCCGAAGGAGAGATCACCCTTCGGGTCGGCGAGAACCAGTCGGTCACCCTCGAGCAGGGAAAGATCAAATACAAGATGCCCGGGCTGCTGGGGGATGACTTCCCGCCGCTGCCGAACCCTGCGGAGACCGAGTTCGCGACGCTCAACGCCAACCTCGTGGGTGAGCTCATCGGGCTGACCAACTATTCGATGTCGAACGACGACACCCGGCCGCATCTCGCGGGTACGCTCTTCGAGGGCGATGGAAAACTCGTCCGCATGGTCACGACCGACGGGCATCGCCTCAGCAAGGCCGAGAGCAAGATCGACGGTTCGATGCTGAATTTTTCGATGCTTGTGCCGCACAAGGGTGTCGCCGAGCTCAAGCGCGTGATCGAGGACGCGAAGTCCGACGCGAAAACGCAGAGCAAGGGCGGCAACGACGTGCTCCCCGAGATCGACATCGCGGTCGCTGCGGGCAACGCCTTCTTTCGCCGCGCCGATCTGCAGCTCAGCGTGAAGCTCGCGGACGAGCAGTTCCCGCCCTACGACAAGGTCATCCCGCAAAGCCAGAGCAAGCGCATCGTGGCGGGCCGCGACAAGCTCATCTCCACGCTCAAGCGCATCAGCCTCGTGGCGAGCGACAAGAGCGGCGGCGTGCAGCTGCATATCGAGCCGGGGGTGCTGAAGATCATCAGCCAGAACCCGGACGTCGGCGAAGGCATGGAGGAGGTCGACGTCGACTACGCGGGCGACAACGTCTCCATTGGCTTCAACGCGCGCTACCTCCTCGATGCGCTCGGGGCGATGAGCCACGACGAGATCGCCCTCGAACTCAGCGGCGAGCTCGACCCGGGCGTGGTCCGGCCGGTGGGCGAAGGCACCGATTTCGTCGGCGTCATCATGCCCATGCGGATCTGATCTCAGCTCATTTTTCGTGGCTCAACGCGGCTCGTCGATGGAGGGTTCATCACCCTCTTCCGCGGCCTCAGCGCCTTCCTCGGGCGTTTCCTCGAGCTGGGTGGGCATTCCCGTCGCCCAGCGCCAACGGAGCCCTAGGAGGCCCATCTGGCCGTTTACGTTTCCAACGCGGTCGCGGGAGACCAGGGCCGTGATGAAGGTCCCACGAACCTGGAGCTGCGGCGTGATGTGCCAGCGCAGGATCAAGCCGCCGCGGAGCATGGCGTAGTCTCGCTTCGGCACCCCGATGATCTCGGCGGTGACCCCGACGGAAACGGCCCGCTCAGCCCCGAAACGAAACGCGTAGCCAACCCGCTGACGCCACACCCAGGGCGGGTCGACGATCACGCGGATGGACTCCTCGAGAACAAAGCGGTTGGCGGGAACGCGGCTGATGTAGACGACCGAGGTTTCGCTGAAGAGCTCGCCGAGCTCGCCGACTTCCATGCTGAGGGTGAGCTCCGCGTCCCAGGAGAGGTAGCTCGCGGCGCTGTTGTCCATGATCGCGTAGTCGCGTTCGATGAACTCGTCCTGCGGGTCGAGGTAGCTGCGGTTGTAGGCGACGCCGTAGCGGGGACCGACGCGAAAGTTCACGTTGGGGTGCGCAAAGCGAAGGCCGACGTAGCTGCCGGCGGCGCTCACCTGCACGATCGGGTTGGCGTCGATGCCCACCCAAAAGCGATGCGGTTTGCCCCAGCCGGCGGAGAGACGCGGACGAAGGTAGAGAAAGCCGAGGTCGAAGCTCACGGCAAGGAAGCCGCGGTTCTCGCCGCGATTCCAAAACTGGCCGGCGGAGGGAGGGTTGATCGAATCACCTGGCGCCCCCGGCTGCGCCATCGCCACACTCGTGAGACCGAGAGTGAGCGCGAAGACGAGCGCGCGCATCAATAGTGCCCCAGCAGCGCCAGCCCAAGGCCGTGCGGCGCGATGCGCACGCGGGTGCGATCGCCCCAGGTTCGCATTCGTAAGGCGGGCACGAGGGAGCCGACGGTGATGCCGACCGCAGCGCCCGTGATGACATCGGTCGCCCAGTGCATGTCGCCGAGAATGCGAAAGAGACCTGTGGCCGCGGCGACCGTCATCATCGCGACGCAGGGGAGCGCTTCGATGCCGCTGCCGCCGTAGAGGGGAACGCGCGCGTGAAACACGCAGGTGGTCGCTGCCCCGGCAAAGGCCTGGGAGGTGTGACCGCTGAAGAAGCTTCGAAAGCGAACGCGGCCGCGACACTCCTGGTCGCGTTCGTCGACGAGGCCGCCGCAGTCGGTCACGTAGGGGCGGCGCCGACTGCCGAGAATGTTCGCGAGGGACTGAATCGACGCCGTGATGAACTGGGTTTCCACGGAGAGGAGCGCCAGCTCGCGCGCGACCTTCGGGCTCTGGTGGTACCAGAGGGCGCTGGCGAGTCCGTCGAAGAGGAGCGGCCAGCTCACCGCGAGGGTGAGGAAGACGTCGCTCGCGTCGCGAATGCGCTGGCGGCGCGCGATGTTGTTGACGGCGAGACCACGCCGAAAGGTTCGGTCGAGGGCGGTCGTTCCGGTCCACGCGTCGTCGCCGGTCCGGCGGGGTCCGACGATCTGAAAGGCGATCGTGGAGCCGAGCATGATGCCGAGGTTGATCTGATCGGCGAGCCCCCAGTGGCCCCAGTTCTCGTTCCAGTGCAGCGGCGCGCCGTGGCCAGGCGCGGCGAGGGGCGGACGCACTTCCGGCTCTTCGGGGGTCAGCTCGGGATCGAGGAGCGGAACCCGCGGAGGAAGTTCAACGGTCTCGGCGATCGCCGCTTCCGCCGCCATGGCCGCTTCAACCCCCATCGCCGCCGCAGCGTCAACGTCGGTTTCAACAGCGGCGTCGCCGTCGGTTTCGGCGGAGCTCGATTCGTGCCCATGCCCGTGCCCTTGCCCTTGCCCGGACGCACCCAAGGCTGAGTCGCCGGACCGATCCGAGCCGCCGGACCCGTCTTCGCCCTCGGACGCCTCAGCCTCAGCCTCGACCGACTGCGCAAACGAACTCCCCGCAAACCCGAGCAACGACGCGATGAGCGTCATGGCCATCCACGCGCGAGTCCCACGAGGAAGACGACGCGGTTCGGTTGCGGAGATGTGCTCAAGACGAAGCGCGGCCACTGACCGACGGAGGTCTCATATCCTGCGCTTTCGCTCAAGCGCGATGTCGAGGATCAAAACGCGCCAGCCGGAGCGAACGCTACGCGAGCAGGATGGAGGCGTCGCCTTCGCTCTCGACCCCGGTGCGCGAGCCGATGTGCGCGTCGATGCCGTAGCCGGTCGCGATCGCGTTGTACAAGTCGATGCAGTTCATCGTCCGGTCGGTGAAGATGCCCGAGCGGAACCGTCCGCGTCCGCCGCAGACCGCGTGAAAGACATCCTGCTTCGAGTGGTTCCAGCCATACTCGGTGCCGATCAGAATCGTGGAGTTGTCGAGGACCGTTTCGCCGTTTTCCTCGCGGAACTCGTCGTCGTCGAGGAGCCCGAGGAAGTACGCGATGTTCGCCTGCGCCAGGTGCTGAACGAGGCGCGCGTGCTGGGGCTGGTCGCCGTGAAAATAGGAGTCGTGCTGCGAGTTGCCGGGAAAGTTGGTGGAGTCCCCGAGCGCGCGATAAGTGCCCTGAAAGTTCGTGTGGCCGCCGGCGGACTCCCACATGAGGTTGCCGTAGCGGACGAGGTCGCAGCGCATGGCCATCGCGTACAAATCGGCGTGGAGCCGGAAGACCTGCTGGTAGTCCTCCCACGCGATTTCCGGCGCGCCGGAGCCGGTGCCGTAGGTGAAGCGGTCGTAGTCCGCGATGGGCGGATCGCTGGGCGTGGCCGGAACATCGCACTCCGCCGGCGGGTCGCCCGGATCCCCGGGATCACCCGGTCCGTCGCCCATGTCGATGAAGTCGTCGGCGGGCGCGAGCTGCACTTCGATCTCGCGAATCGAGTTGAGGTGCTGCTCGAGCTTGAGCTTTGACCGGCTGCTGAGCGGCGACGCGTCACTTCGAAAGTGCCGGTATTGGTCCATGACCGTGTCGAGGATGCTTCGCCGAATCCGAAGCTCGCGGCGCATCGCTTCCACCGCGGGATCGGGGTCTCCTCCCCCGGGAGGCGGCGGTGGAGGCGGCGGCATGTAGCTGCCGAAGACCTGATCGAAGACGTCCGAGGGACGCTTCACTGGGCTGCGGGACGAGCCGTCGGCGTTGAAGACGCGAAGGGCCTGGGCATCGCAGGCGCCGCGTCGCCACCACAGTCCGGAGGCGAGCACAGGCGCGGCCGGATCGAGCTCGCGGCGGATCAGCTGATCCATGGAAGGACCGCCGGCGACGTTGACGCTCGATTGCTGCTCGCCAACGAAGACCACCGTCGAGGTGTTGCAGTGGGCGCCGCCCGCGTTGCCCTGACCGTTGCGGGTCGAGAACATCGCCATCTTGCCGGCGTAGGGCGCGTAGGGCGCGAGGGGTCCCGAAAGATCGCGCTGCCAGGAGGGATCGAGGCCAAGGCCAAAGAACACGGTGACAAAACGTTCCGGCACACCATCGCCGGGCGCTGCGTAGGAGGGCTGCCGAAGCCCTTCGAGAAAGGGAAGACCGATCGCGATCGTTCCTGCGCCGCGAAGAAGGTGTCGCCGAGAGAGTCGTTTCTTGCGGGTCATTCGTTCGGATCCTCGAGCTGAATCACCCGAAAGAGGTCGTGGGCGACGAGGTTGCGGACGAGGGCTTCCTGATCGCCACCGTCCTCGCGCACGGCGTCGGCGATCTCCCCCACGATTTCTTCCTGCAGTTCGTGAACGCGCTGACCGAGCGCGTACTCGGACTGTCGAAGCATCCAGCAGTGCGAGACATCGGTGTTCTGTGCGAGGAGCGACATCAAGCCTTCAAAGTCCTCGTAGGGCTGCTGCACGCGCTCGAGGTTAAAGACCGCGGGAATCCAGCCGTCGCTGCGCACGGTGTTGCCGTGTTCGTCTTCGCTGCGGAACGTGCCGCGAAAGTCGAAGGCCTCGAGGCCGTACGCGAGAGGATCGAACTGGCCGTGGCACTGGGCGCAGCTCGTTCGCATCAGCCGCGTTTCGGCGATCTGCCGGTCCGAGGCGTTCTCTGGCTGCTCGGCAACAAACTCGTCGATCTCTTCCTGAAGCGACGCGGGCGGGTCGGGCGTTTCGCGGCAGAAAAGCTGCGCCTGCATGAAGAGACCGCGGGCGACGATCGCGCCTCCGTCGGCGTTGGTCATGCCCGCGAGAACGCCCGGCTGTCCGAGGATCCCCTGCCGGCCGGGCGCGTCCGTGAGGTCGTACTCCTGCACGCCCTCGCCTTGCGGCGTGAGCCCGTAGGCTTCGGCGAGCTCGGGCGTGAGGTGCGCGCTTTGGGTTTCGAAGAGCGCGAAGAGGTCTTCGCCCCGTGCAGCCGCGTTTTGGTAGAAGGCGACCGCCGTGTCGATGAGATCGCCCTTGAGTCCGTCGTCGTCCGGGAGGCTCTCCATGCGCGCCCAGTCGATCATGTAGCGGCGGGTGACGCGGCGGACCTTGTCGGTGTCGCCGAGCATGCGCTCGACTTCGCGGCGAAGGTTTCCGGGGCCATCGAGGTCGCCGTTTTCCGCCGCGCGGTAGAGCTCCTCGTCGGGGGCTGAACCCCAGAGCATGTAGGAAAGGCGCGAGGCCATCTCGTAGCCGCCGACGGTGCGAACCCTCTCCTCGCGCTCCTCGTCGGTGGCCACGACCTCCCGCTCGATGAGGTAGAGAAAGGGTGGCGATTGAAGCATCGCTTGCGCGACCGCTCGAGCGGCGCGGTCGAAGTCCTCGCCCTCGTCGCGCACGCTCGCAAAGAGCGCGGTAAAGGCGGTGGTTTCCCGCTCCTCGAGGGGCCGCCGAAAGAGCAGGCGTCCGACGTCCTCCGCGACCATTGCGGCGCAGCTATCCGAGGTATCCGCGCAAGACACGGTGTCGCTGAGAAAGGTGGCAAAGGCCGCCTCGCTGACGATCAACTCGGCGAGCTCGCTGTAGGCCCGAACGTGATCCGGGAGCGCCGTTTGGCCCGTGGAGATGTTGACGAAGCCCTCGAGGGGACGGTCGACCGGAAGGTCTCGCGCGTCCTCGTCCGAGAGCGCGACGCCCGTCACGTCGAGGATGGTGAACAGATACTCGTCGCGCGTGAGACGCCGAACGGTGGGCGCGATGGGCACGAGTTCCCCGACGCGCGGAGTGTCGGGCGGAATGCGCGGATCGCGCTCCATCACCGCCGGAGGATCGTCGATCACCCCGTCGCAGGCCCCGAGGGCGAGAGCGATGAGTATCCAGCGCATGGACCTCACTGTGCCGGTGCCCTTCCCGTTGATCCGTTACGGGTTAGGCGCGTGTACGAAAGTCGTTCACTCCCAGTTCCAGAGCTGACGACCTGTTTTCTCCGGCTGTTTTGCAGGACGCGGGCGCGCACGCATTCGGGGTGGCCGGCGTCGCCGGGTCATTGGCGTCGCCATTTCGGTTGCCGGTTCGACCACCGGTTCCGCTGGGATTTCGGCGGGCTCGGGAAGGCTGAGGGTCTTTGCGCTTGGCCGCGGCGCCGGGCGCGTGACCCAGACGACGCTTCCCACGAGCAAGACCAAAAACGCGACCGCGACCGCTCCGACCCAGGTGTTGCTCCGGGCGGTCGGCTGATCATGACGCAATCGAGCAGTGGTCTCGTCCTTCGCGTGTTGAAGCGAGATGGTGACGGTGACGTTGGGCCGTTTTCGATCGAAGGCGCGCCAAAGGGAAAAGAGCTCCTGCCGGCGGGTTGCGATCGTGTCCGCGAAGTTCGTTTCCAAGAAGCCGAGGAGATCGATCGGCCCTTCGGCGTGAACGCGGCGCCGCAGCGCGAGCTCGAGGTCGCGGGTGACCGTGGCGCTCGAGGCCGGTCGGTCGCCTGGGTCTTTCGCGAGAAGCGATTTGACGAGGTCCGCGATCTCGTCGGGAGTCTCCGCGTCGAAATCGCGAAGGTCGGGCACTGGATCGAGCAGGGTTCGCCGGGCGGCCGTGCGCACGTCCGTGTCGCCGTAGAGGCGCTCGCCGGTGATGAGCTCGTGGAGGACCACCCCAAACGCGAAAAGATCCGTGCGGACGTCGACGCCCTCAAAGCGAAGCTGCTCTGGCGCGAGGTACCCGCTGGTGCCGTGAAGAAGGTTGGCACTCGCTCCATCCGCGGTCGCTTTCGCGAGACCGAAGTCGACGAGTCGCACAACGCCATCGAAGCCCACCAAGACATTGCCCGGCGTGACGTCGCGATGGATTAGCCCAACCGGATTGCCCTCCTCGTCCTCCATCGAGTGCGCCGCCCACAGCGCGTGCCCCACCGACGTCCCAACGCGAAGGGCGAGCTGCAAGGGAAAGCGCTGGTCCTTCGCGCGCAGGCGGCTCGAAAGCTCGCGCAGCGAAAAGCCAAACACAAAATCCATCACAAGATAGGGGCCGCGATCGTCTTGGCCCACGTCGAGAACGCTCACCGCATTCGGGTGGCGCAGTTCGCCGGTGAGACGCGCTTCGTCTTTGAGGCGCCGGAGCGCATCCGGGTCGTCGCGCTTGCCTTCTTTGAGTCGCTTGACGGCGTACATGCGTCGAAAGCCGCCGTCGCTGCGAAAGGCGAGCTCCACCGTTCCCATTCCGCCGCGAGCAACCTCTTTGATGACGTGGAGCTCGAGATCCAGCGCGGTCACGGGCGCTGTCCGAAATGCGTCGGTTCGCTGAAGGTCGTGTCCTCGACGGCATACACGATGCGGCGTCCTTTTCGGTCCGCGCGGCAGGCGCCCGTGTCGATGAGCAGACGGAGCGCGCGCTGCACGCCGCGAAGGGGAATGCCGGAGCGGTCCGCGAGATCCTTGGCGGTCGCGCCGGGGTCGGTGGCGATGAGCCGGAGCAGGCGATCCCCAAAGGGCGGCTCGCTTCGCGGCTCGGGAAGCGCGATCGCTGCGCCCGCGCGGAGCGTGATTCGAGGGCCTTCGCGTTCGATCTCCGCGCGATCGCCCATCGCTTCTCGAACGCGGTGAAGGAGCACACGAAAGATGCCGTCGTGCACGCGTTGATCGAAGTCGAAGCCGTAAACGGATCGAAAGAGCGTCTCAATCGGCGCGCCGGCGTCGCCTGCCTCCGCCAGGACCGCAGCGGCGGTGCGGACGCGATCCCCTTCGTCGAAGAGAACGCTTTCTTCGTCTTCGAGCGGCGCGGCAACACACCACTGAAGACGCGGCGCTGCGCCCGGCGAGAGACGCCAGACCGCGGGGGTCTTTCCGATCTGCAGTGCGCTTTCGTAGAGCGCGCCCGCGACCGCACGATGCGCCGCCACGTTGAGGGTCCCCTCCAGCCCGCCGAGAAGGGCGTCTCGTTCGAGGGCGAGGCGCGGCGGCAAGACCGCGCCGGCGAGTTTTTGTTGGGCGTCGACCCAGGTGGCGCGATCGCCGTTCAGCGTTGCCGCGCAGAGGGAGCGCCAGGTGTTCGCCGGTTCGCTGAGCTCCTGACCGGGGAGGTCACCGCCGGCGAGAACGAGCTCCCACTCCATGAGGGGCCGCCACGCGGGAGGCGTTGCGCGCGCGAGCGCGGCGAAGATTCGAGTTGCCGCATAGAGGTTTCCAGTGCTTCGGCGGACGCGCCCGAGCACCCAATACGCGAGGTATTCCTGGCCGCGGAGGCTTTCGGCGTAGGCCGCTCGAGTCGCTCTGCGAGCGTGCTGCGTTGCGACGTCGAGCTCGCCCGCCGCGAGGCCCTGAAGGGCGCGCACGCACATTTGCTCCACCCGAAGCGCGCGATCGCGTGAGAGCTCAACGACTGGAGTCGCAGGTTCGTTGTGCAAAAACGCGAGAAGCTGCCGGGCGGCGTGCGTCCATCCATCGCGATCGGGATGGCTCACGTCGCTGGGGGCTGCGGGCCGTGAGAGCGCTCCCATCGACGCAGCGTGCGCGTGCACCAACGCTACGTGTTGCTGCGTTCGCGCGTTTGGATTGGCGGAGGGATTCAGGTCGGGCGCCGCAGCTTGGCCAAAGAGATACGCAAAGCACGTGACCGCTGGCGCCCACTCTTCCGCACCGACGACATCGAGGTTGCCCTCGTGCAGCGCGTGCACCCATTGCTCGTCGTCGCCTGCCACCTCGCGGCCATGCTACCGTCATTTGGTGCCGCTTGCTTCGGCCGAACGTTTCTCGGTGGTCGCTAGGCTACTCCTGGTGAGCGCGCTTTGCGGATGTACCAGCCGCGCTACCGAGGTGGTGGTTGTCCTCGACGCGGACGATGTGATTCGCGTCGACGGTGCGCTGCTTTCCGTCGAAGTGATCAGTCAAAACGGCGACCGAACCGTGCGAAGCAGCGAGATTTTGCCCGGAGATTCCACGCGGGATTGGCCCTTTCGCGTGCCGATCGTGCCGCGCGACGGAGATTTCGAGCGACGGGTCCTCGTTCTCGCGCAGGTTTTCGATGCGGAGGGCGAGCTTCTCGGGGTGCAGCGAGCGCAGCTCTCATTTCGGCGCAATCGAAAACGGATGGTGCGACTGTTTTTTTCGGGGGACTGCCGGCAGCAGCTCTGCGACGAAGCGACGACCTGCATCGATGGCGCGTGTGAGAGCGCGTGCGTCACGCCGACGCGTCGCGAGGATGATCCGCGACAGGCGGGTCCCTGCGTGCGCGAGATGGACGGCGGTTTGGACGCGGGTACGGACGCGTCCGACGCTGGCGTGGATGCCGCCGAAGATGCGGGGATGGATGCCGCGGTCGATCCCTGTGGGCTGGGCGTGTTTGCGGAGGACTTCGAAACGATCGAGATGCTCGACCGCTGCGGCGAGGGGCCCTGCGAAACCTCGCCCGCGGGTCGCGTCGAGTTTACGGAAAACGGTTCGGTGTTGGCGCCGAGCGTGGACGCCCCCTGCGGGGAGCGAATGCTCCGGCTCGTTCGTTTCTCGTCGGAAACCGGCGCCGCGGCAGCGTACTACGTCGCGCCGGCGACCTTCGATGACGGGATTTTCCTTCGCGCCTGGTTGTGGCTGGACCGCGGCGATGGCGAGGCGACATCGATCCTCTCGCTAAGCAGTGGTGGGCGGCGCGCGCGCAACCGTGAGGGCGTGGAGTTTCGCTGGACGCCAAGCGGGAGTGAGCTCCTAGTGCGGGCGACCGGTGGGGAACGAATGACGCCGCTGATGAACCCGGTCCAGCCCGGGCGATGGACCTGCGTCGAGCTCGGCGTCGACGAAGAGGGCATGATTCACGTCGGGGTCGACGGGGCGCGCGAGACCTTTCCGGGGGGCGCGCTGGTCGATGTGATGCGGAGCGACATGACGCACGCGCGGATCGGTCTGAACCAGGTCGCCGCCACCGGAACCAACGGAACCGCGTGGGTCGATCAGCTCTCGGTGGATTCGGAGCCGCTCCAATGCCCGTAGTGCTTCGCGGGTTTCAGACCGTTCGACTTCTCGGACGCGGCGGCATGGGCGAGGTGTGGCTCGTCGTTCGCCGCGAAGGCGCCTTCGTGCGCAGCTACGCGCTCAAACGTCTGCGCAAAGATCTGCGAAGCAACCGGCCCGCGCAGGTGGCCTTCGTCGACGAGGCGCGCGTGGCGGGGCTGCTCTACCACCCGAACGTGGTGCGCGTATTTGATGTCGGGAGCGACGACGACGGTCCCTACATGCTGATGGAGCACATCGATGGGATGTCGCTCACGCAGATCCTTCGAAAGTGCAGCGAAGAGGAGTGGGACGTTCCGGCAGCGGTGGCGTTTGAGCTGATGCGCGACGTGGCGCTCGGTCTTCAGGCGGCGCACGAGGGCACCGATATGGGCGGCCAGCGCCTTGAAATGATCCACCGCGATCTTTCGCCGGAAAACGTTCTCGTTGGTTTTGACGGCGTCGCGCGGCTTGCGGATTTTGGCATCGCGAAAGCGCTCGGCCGCGCGACGGAGACCACTCGCGCGATCCTCAAAGGCAAGGTCGGCTACATGGCGCCGGAGGTTCTCCGCTACGAGCAGCCCAACCAGCGTTCGGATCTCTTTTCCTTCGGCGTGGTCCTCTTTGAGCTTCTGGCCGGTCGGCGGCTCTACGGTGGGGACGACGCGGTCCCGCGTATTCTTGAAGAGCCCCAGCCCGATCTCTTGGAAGAGCGACCCGACGTGCCGAGCGAAGCGGTCGCGCTGCTCTTTGGTCTCCTCGCGAAGCGTCCGGAGGACCGTCCCCAAAGCGCGCGGGTGGTGGTGCATCAGCTCGAACGGGCAATGGCGACGCTTGCGGCGGACGGAGAGCTCATTCTCGCGCGCGAGTTCATGGCGAGCCTCGCAAACCCGACGCACGACACGGTGGTTCAGGGTGTCGACAGCGCTTCGATGGTGCCAAACACCGGGTCGTTTTCGGGCCCGCCCCCCGACCGCGAGGTTGCGACGCCGATCGCCACCGCGCCGAGAAGGATCACCGCGATCGAAACCCCCGCGGCCAAACGTCGGCGCCGCGGTCCGGGATCCTCAGGAAGCCGGAGCTGAACCTCCTGGGTGCGGTCGCGCTCCACGCTCACGCTTCGTCGCGACGCAGGAGCGTCCGTGAGCCCGACTTCGTAGACGCCCACCGGCACCGTTCGTTCGATGCGCCCAAGCCCATCGGCCACGCCCATGATCTCCACGCGATCCGTCGGCTGCGGTGCCACCACGATCAGGTTTCCCTGCGGTGACGCCAGCAGGTCCACGCGAATTGTCTGGTCGCTTCCCGCCGCGACCCGAAGTCCAACGCGATGGGGCCGAAACCCTTCTGCGCCGATGTTGAGGCGATGAAACCCCGGCTCGAGCCAGAGGCGGTCGCGTTCCGCGAGCGACGTCGCTTCGCCCTCGTCGACCCGAAGCCAAGGCTCCTCTGCGCCCCGGACCACAACCTCGATCGTGGCCACCTGCGGCGCAAGATCTGCCGCCAGACTGCGCGCGTCCGTTTGCTGGGCTTCGTTGAGATCGCCGAAGCGTCCTTCGCGAATGAGATGGATGAGCTCGGCGGCGCGCACCGCGTTTCCGGCCCGCGCGTGCGCCACCGCGAGGTTGTACGCGGTTGGCAAGTAGGGGACGAGGGCGAGCGACGCCTCTAGGTTTTCGATCCCGTCCTCGAGGTCGCCAGCTTCGACAGCCCGAGAACCCGTCTCAAAGAGCGCGCGTGCCTCCGCCTCGCTGGCGTGCGTTTCTTGGCCGTACGCGAACGACACGTTTAACAAACCCAACGCAAGGGCCAGCACGCGCATCGGCAGAGTGTACCTCGGACTCGGGAGTCGCTGTCTCGAAAGCATCCGCGTGGGCGATCGAGATGCGGTGATCGAAATGTGGTGATCGAAATGCGGTGATCGAAATGCGGTGCAATCACGTCGAGCGGTCGATTTGCGTCAGAAGCGGTCCGGAGACGACCGTCAGATCATCGCCTTCGAGCGGCTTGGCCTCCGCGATGGCATGATCGAGCCCAACAAGGCGCGCAGCCCCCTTTTCCAACGCGAGAATCTCACCTTCGGGGCTTTCGTGTTTTCCGGTCGCGCCGATGTTGAGCACGCCGAGCACCACCAGTTCGGTTCCGCGAAGGGCCAGCAGAACACTTCGGTCTTCGACAGGAATCCAGAGGACCGTGGCGCCGTGGAGTGAGACCATATTTGCGTTTCGGCTCACGGGCGCCTTCAGCACCCGGCGAGGCTTGGCGTGCAGGGAATCCAGGATCATGACCTCGGCGCCGGCATGCACGGCGAGCCCCGCGCCAACGTAGGCAACGCCGCGGACGGCTGCGTTCACATCGCGCTTCTCCCACGTGCGCGTCGCGAGATCGACCTCGATCACCTCCCGCGCCGTTCCCGCAACGAGTCGAGGTTCGCGCGGATGAAAACCGCTGTAGGTGACGCCGCTAAACCAGTGCGGCTCGAAGGCGTGAACGCCTTCCGCATCGACGACGTAGGAGTTCCACTTGCCGGGTCGCCGAGAAACCTTGTGGCCGAACGCGTACCCCGCCGGACCCACCTCTGGGTACGAGAGAGTTCCCATCGACTGGTGAGGTGGCGGATAGGGTCGCGGAATTGGACTGGCGACCACCGCAAAACCTTCAACGCTACCGAGCTCCAGCGCAGCGAACGCGGAGTCAAGAAGTTCGTCGACGCCGTTCAAGCGAAAGGCGCGAACGTCGTCACGACCCACCGGCTGAACGCGGACTCGGATCTCGCCTTCCGGCGTTTCCCAAGCGTCCGTGATTTCGGGACGCGTCGGCCACGATGCCTCGAGTTCGGCAGAATCCACCTGAAGGCCCGGAACGAAGAGGGTTCTCTCGTCCATTCCGCCGACGCCCCGCGCCACGATCGTGCTGCCCCCTTCCCTGACAGTTGCGTTGAGGCTGCGCGGGTCGTTGTGGCCGCGTCCTGAAACACGAAGCGCCATTCGAAGCTGTTGATGCAGCGCGCTCGGGGTACCTTCGAAGAGAGTGGGTTCGACGTTCGCCAAGCGCTCGACCCGGTCGCCGTCGATGCCGAAGAGCGCACCTCCCGCCCGTGCGCCCACCAGGATCGCCCGACCCTCCCGAAGAGGGACCGCGCAGGTGCCCAGCTGACAGGTAAACCATTGCATCGGAAGCCCGGCGTGAGGCCCAAAGGGGACGAGGTGAATTCGCTCCAGACTGACGGCGGCGAGCCAATGACCCGCGATGCAAAGGCGCGCCGGGTAGGAATGGCCACCTTCGGGTTCGCCCGGAAGACGCACGATCGCTTTGCCCCATCCGGCGCCGGGGAGATCCTCATCGACGACGACCGAGCCATCGCGCGTGATCCCGAGCAGTCGTCGTTGGCCGTAGGCAAAGAAGAAGTGCTCTCCCGCCTCGTCGACGGCGTGCTCGTAGGGCCAGTCGAGGGGAGGAATGTCGAGGAGGATCGCCTCGCCGTTTCCGACCCAGCGCGTTTTCGTACCGAAGATCATCACCCCGCTAGCGGCAGCGAAAACGACGTCATCTTCGCTTAGGTCGATCGCTTCGGTCAGGGTCCGGGCACGTGCCTCGTCGAGGTCCATCCTCGGACGGGAGGGAAAGTAGAAACGCGTGGAGGTTTTCTTGTGGGGGGCAGGGGCTCCGAAGGTCGGCCTCACGCGCGTTGCCCGAAGCGCGCTCTTGGAATCGACCAGCGCGTCGACGTCGTCGCCCCGCGCAACTTCGCGGATCACCCGCTCCGTCTCCGGATGATCGGCAGCCATCAGCGCACGATCCTCGGTGGCAAGGCCGGGTGCGTGGCGCAAAAGGAGCTGAGCGATCTCGAGCTGTCCCTCGCGCGCGGCCGCCTCCAGCAAGGTCGCGGCCTCTTCGGGTTTCGCGCCTCGCTCCAAGAGAAGCTCGAGCATCTCGACCGTCGTGGTCCAAGGCAGCCCTTCGCTGGCGTCCGCCCCCGCGTCGAGATGGATTCGCGTTTGCTCCAAATCGTTTGCGAGAACGCTTGCGACGAAGTTCACCCGAGCACCGTACCTGAGGCCGAAGCTAAGGCATAACGCAGAGGGCGCGCTGCTCGAAGTCGAGACCGCCGCGCAGGTCGCGCATCACAACCAGGAACTTCACCACGCGCCCTCCCGGGGGCACGTCGAATTCGTCGTCCGACTGAATCGGCGTGTAGTCCACCTCGGTCTCGACATCGTCGCCCTCGATGAAGGTGAAGGTCCGTTCAAGCTCGCCTGCGGTAATCAAAATCGAGTTCTGAAGAGACTCGATCGCATCAACTTCCATGAGCGGATCGCCCTCGAGATCGATGAACGTTTCCCGGCTTCCCTCTTCCATGCGAATCACGATGGGCACGTCGTCTCCGTCCACGGAAACCGTCGGCAGATCGAGTCCGTCGCATCCCGCGGTCACATCGTCCGGCACCGGCGCGGTCCACACTTCGCCCCCAAAGCGAAGCTCAGCGATCCCCGGCGCGCGGTTTTCAAAACGTCCTGTCTGATCAACCAGCTGAATGAGCGAGACGAGCTGACCTTCCCCCACGTTGTCGCGGCAGATCTCAAGCATCGTGCTCGTCTCGAAGTCGACGTCCTGGTTTACGACGCCGCCCATGCAGATCGCGCCCTGCACGAGAATCCGGTCGTTGGTGTAGTCCTCGGGAACCTCCACCACGATCCGTGGCGCGTCGCTCGTTGGATCCACCTGAATCGCGAGTGTCAGAAGCTCCTCGGACTGGCAAAAATCGACGCCAATGGAAATGTCGGCAGGCTCGCAGGCGATCAGCGCGTAGGTCGCCGGCAGCCGCGCTTCGGGGAACGCGAGCAGCCAGTCCACCACGACCGTTTCGCCCGGTCGCGGGTTGGTGCGCTCCTCGTCACCTTCCACCGACGCAAACGCGCCGAGGACGCGCGGCTGATTCAGGAGGCTTGTGGGATCGAGCTCGTCGCTGCAGCCGAGAAGCACCGTCGCACAAAACGCCATCACCAGAGCGCGCCTCATAGCTCCCCCCGAAGACCGATCGCGGGAATCAGCGGTAGACCGTTGATGGGCGTCGATTGTTCGTAGTTGTAGTTGTAGATGAGGCCTTCCTGGTTCTGCTGGTTGTAGACGTTTTGGATGTCGAGGAAGAACGCGAGACGCCAGCTCGAAAAGACCCACTTCTTTTCGACGCGAAGATCGAGGCGGTTGAAGAGGGGGTTTCGGCGGCTGTTGAGCTCGCCGTTGACCGGGACGTAGACATCGTTCACCGCGTCGTAGACCGAGCCGACGACAGGCGTCATCGGGTTGCCGCTGACCAGACGAAGCGTCGCGCCGACCTCCCAGTTGCGGGGCAGCTTGTAGACGAACGCCGCGTTGAAGATGTGCGTCTGGTCGAAGTCGAAAAGGCGCCACCGCTCGCCGGGTCGATCGCGGCGTTCGCTTCGCGAGAGGGTGTAGCTGATGAAGCCGAAGTATTTGCGGCCGCGGATTGGGTCGATGCGCGCGCTAAACTCGGCGCCATAAATGCGGCCGATGCCTGCGTTGTCGAAGATCGGATCGACGCCGCCTTCGGTGCTGACGACGCGATCCCAGAGGCGTTTGTAGAAGCCATCGACGCCGATGCGCGCGCCTTCGGCGAAACGAAGGTCGAAGCCGCCGCCCACGTGCACCGAGTGAATCCAGTCGAGGTTCGGGTTGCCAATCTCTTCGGCAGACTCCTGAAACTCCGGCGGCTGACTGTAGAGACCGACCGCCGCCTTCAGGCGCAGGAAGTCCGTCGCGTCGACCGTCGTGAGAACGCGCGGGTCGAACACAAAGCGATCGATCTCGCGGTCGTAGTCGGCGCGCAGCGCAAAGAGCACCTGCCACTCGTCGAGAAGGCGCATGTCACTCTCGACGTAGAAGCCGGGTCGAACCGCGACGTCTCGAATGTCGACGAAGACTTGGTTCTCCCGCGCGAGGGGACCGTCGTTGCTGTCGCCTTCGCTCTGCCTTGGCGGCGGCCCCTGATACTCGAGGACGAAGGGCACGAGAAACATGTCGACGCCCGCGATCAAACGCACGCGGCGATTCGGCCGGTGGCGCACTTCGACGCGGCTGTAGAGCTGGTTGAAACGCGCCTCGAAACCGATGTCTTCGCCGAGGGCAAAGTCGAGAAAGATCGGTCCGCCCTGCACGTCGATGTCGAGCTCGGTGTTCTCGTCGATCTGCCGGTCGTAGGCGACCTGTACGTTGTTGAAACGCGTGCGGAGGTCGACGTCGCCGCGCACCGCTGGGTCGTCCCCAAAGGCATCCGGGAGGATCAGTTTGAAGCGATCGGAGGAGCCATAGATGAGAAGGCGAAAGCGATCTCTCTCGGTCGGCCGCCAGGTCGTGAAGGCCTGGTAGTCGTAGTAGACCGGCGCGGCGACGACGTTGAAATCGTCCGGGACCACCTGCTCGAAAACGATGTCGATGAGGGAGCGCCGAAAGGCGAGGGCCTGCGACGCGTCTTCACCCAAGGGGAACTCGAGGAGAATCGAGGTGTCGATGACGCCGAACTCGAGAACGCCGTGAATGGAGCGGTCGTCGTGAATGGAGAGCGGGTCACGGGTGTCGACTTCGACGATGCCGCCCATGCGACGGCCGTAGCGGCTCGAAAAGTTCCCGGGAAAGAAGTCGATGCGATCGAGCAAGCGCGAGTTGATGACGCTGGTGAGACCGCCGAAGTGATAAAGGAGCGGGATCGGAACGCCTTCGAGGAGGATCTCCGAGTCGCCGGGCGCCGAGCCGCGAATGATCAGTTCGCCGGCGCCAAAAGCAGGCCGGGCGACGCCCGGGAGGATCTCGATCGCGCGAAGGGCGTCACCGCGCGTTCCGGGAATTCGGGTGAGGGCTTCGCGAGCGATCGTGCGGCGAACGACTTCGCGCGGTGGCGGATCGATGATCGCGGTGGCGCCGAAGGCGTTGCCCTGGTCACCCGTGCTTTGAATGCGCATGCGGTAGACCACCTCGGTGATCTCCCCCGAGCCGATCTCCTCTTCCTGTTCGAGCTCGCCGTATTCGTCGGCGACCACGCGCACGCGGTAGGTTCCGGCGGGAAGCTCCTCGATCTGAAAGCGCCCGTCTTCGTCCGACACGGCGCGGCGCGCGGTGGTTTCGTCGGCGGAGGTGACCACCACCTCGACGCGCGCGATCGGTTCGTTGTCTTCGAGGCCGAGGACACGTCCGGCGAAGCTGCCGCGTGCGGGCGGTTCGGGAACGTCCGGCTCGGGTTCAGGATCCGGGCGCCGAAGCTCGAAGACGTAGCGGTAGCGAATGCGAACGGAAGTGGGCTGGCCGTTGACGATCGCGGGTGTGAAGCGAAAGCGGCGGACCGCATCGACGGCGGCTTCGTCGAACCCGTTTCCGACGGGTGTGATCACGCGCGCGTCCGTGACGGCGCCGTCGACGGCGATCGTGATCTCGAGTTCGACGGTCGCTTCGAGACCCTGTTCTTCGGCTTCGCTCGGGTAGGTCGCTTCGACGAATTCGGCGATGGTGGGCGGACGGACCCGCGGCTCTTCGCTCTCGGCGCTTTCGTCCGAGCTCGCTTCGCCTTCGTCCGAGCTCGCTTCGCCTTCGTCCGAGCTCGCCTCAGAAGCGTCGGCGTCCTCGTCGGTTCCCTCCGGCGATTCCTCCGGCTCGTCCGCGGGAGGTTGCGCCGCGACCGGAGCCGCCGCGGCGAAAGTAAAGGCCACTAAGACAGCGCAGCGGATTTGCACGCCCCCGAGCATAGGTCGAGTTGGCGCTTGCGCCATCTTCGTGGCATCGGCGCGACAATTCTTCACAAAACTCCCCTCGACCGACGCGCATTCGATGCGCTGCGACGGCAACGTGCATCGATTGTGCGATGTCTGCGGGGGGCAGATCACAGCTCGCCTCGCAGGCCGATCGCCGGAAGGAAGGGCAGGCCGTTGATGGGCGTCGACTGCTCGTAGTTGTAGTTGTAGATGAGCCCTTCTTGGTTTTGCTGGTTGTAGACGTTCTGAATGTCGAGGAAGAACGCGAGACGCCAGCGGGCAAAGATCCACTTCTTTTCGATGCGTAGATCGAGACGGTTGAAGAGCGGGTTGCGCCGGCTGTTGAGGTCGCCGTTGACCGGTACGTAGACGTCGTTGACCGCGTCGTAGACCGAGCCGACCACGGGGGTGACGGGGTTGCCGCTGACCAGGCGAAGCGTCGCACCGACCTCCCAGTTGCGCGGGAGCTTGTAGACGAAGGCCGCGTTGAAGATGTGCGTCTGGTCGAAGTCGAAGAGACGCCAGCGGTCACCGGGCCGGTCGCGCCGTTCGCTTCGCGAGAGGGTGTAGCTGATGTAGCCGAAGTATTTGCGGCCGCGGATGGGATCGATGCGCGCGCTGAGCTCGGCGCCATAGATGCGGCCGATGCCCGCATTGTCGAAACGAGGCTCGACGCCGCCCTCGGTGCTGACGACGCGATCCCAGAGGCGCTTGTAAAACCCGTCGACCCCAACGCGGACGCCTTCGGCAATGCGAAGCTCGAAGCCGCCACCGAGGTGCATCGAGTGAATCCAGTCGAGGTTGGGGTTGCCGAGGTCGGGGTTCGACTCCTGAAACTCGGGCGGCTGACTGTAGAGACCGACCCCTGCTTTTAGACGCAGGGTGTCGGTGGCGTCGATGGTCGTGAGAAGGCGCGGGTCGAAGACGAAGCGATCGATCCCGCGGTCGTAGTCGGCGCGGAGCGCGAAGAGCACCTGCCACTCGTCGAGAAGGCGCATGTCGCTTTCGACGTAGAAGCCCGGTCTGACGATGGTGTCGCGAATGTCGATGAAGACTTCGTTTTCGCCGGCGAGGGGAGCGTCGTCGTCGCCGGCGCCTTCGTCCTGGCGCGGCGGGGGGCCTTGGTATTCGCCGACGAAGGGCACGAGGAACATGTCAACGCCGGCGATGAGGCGAATGCGGCGGTTGGCGCGGTGGCGCATTTCGACGCGGCCGTAGAGCTGGTTGAAGCGAACCTCGAAACCGAGATCCTCCCCGAGGGCGAACTTCAGAAAGGTGGGTCCGCCCTGAAGGTCGATGTCGAGTTCGGTGTTCTCGTCGATCTGGTGGTCGTAGGCGACCTGCACGTTGTTGAAGCGCGTTTGAAGATCGACGTTGCCGCGCACGGCCGGGTCGTCGCCGAGGGAGTCCGGGAGGATGAGCTTGAAACGATCCGAGGAGCCGTAGATGAGAAGGCGAAAGCGATCGCGTTCGGTTGGGCGCCAGGTCGTGAAGGCCTGGTAGTCGTAGTAGACGGGCGCCGCGACAACGTTGAGGTCGTCGGGCACGACCTGTTCGAATACGAGGTCGATGAGGGAGCGCCGAAACGCGAGGGCCTGGGACGCGTCTTCGCCGAGAGGAAACTCGAGAAGGATGGAGGTGTCGATGACACCGAACTCGAGAACCCCGTGAATGGAGCGGTCGTCGTGAATCGAGAGGGGGTCGCGCGTGTCGACCTCGACGATGCCGCCGATGCGGCGACCGTAGCGGCTTGAGAAGTTGCCGGGGAAGAAGTCGATGCGCTCGAGTAAGCGCGAGTTGAGGACGCTGGTGAGGCCGCCGAAGTGATAGAGGATCGGGATCGGAACGCCTTCGAGGAGGATTTCCGAGTCGCCGGGTGCCGAGCCGCGAATGATCAGTTCGCCCGCGCCGAAGGCGGGGCGCGCAACGCCTGGCAGGATCTCGATCGCGCGGAGGGCGTCGCCGCGGGTTCCTGGAATTCGGGTGAGGGCTTCCCGGGCGATGGTGCGGCGAACGACCTCGCGCGGCGGAGGATCGATGATGGCGGTGGCGCCGAAGGTGTTCGCGTCGTCGCCCTCACTCTGAATGCGCATGCGGTAGACCACTTCGGTGATCTCGCCGGTGCCGACTTCTTCTTCCTGGACGAGCTCGCCGTATTCGTCCGCGACGACGCGCACGCGGTAGGTGCCGGCGGGGAGTTCGTCGATTTGAAAGCGCCCGTCATCGGTTGAAACCGCGCGCCGGGCGGTGGCTTCGTCGGCGGAGGTGATGAGCACCTCGACCCGGGAGATCGGGTTGTTGTCTTCGAGGCCGAGGACGCGTCCCGCGAAGCTTCCGAGGGCGGGAGGGTCGGGGATGTCGGGGATCGGTTCCGGTCGGCGAAGCTCGAACACGTAGCGGTAGCGAATGCGAACGGAGGTGGGTTCGCCGTTGACGATGGCGGGGGTGAAACGAAAGCGCCGGACGGCGTCGAGGGCAGCTTCGTCGAAGCCGTGGCCAACGGGGGTGACGACGCGCGCGTCGGTGACGGCGCCGTCGACCGCGATGGTGATCTCGAGCTCGACAGTCGCTTCAAGTTCCTGCGCTTCGGCTTCCTGCGGATAGGTCGCTTCGACGAACTCGGCGATCGTCGGAGGACGCACCTGCGGAGCGGTGTCGGCGGCATCGGCGTCGGCATCGGCATCGGCATCGGCATCGGCATCGGCGTCGGCGTCGGCGTCGGCATCGGCGTCGGCGTCGGCGTCATCAGCATCAGTTGCAGCGTCGGCGGGTTCGGTGGGATCCGATTGTGCCTCGGCCGGAGTTCCCCACGTGATTGCCATCGCAACGCAGAGCCAGCTCGCTACGACGCGCCTCGTCATGAGAGCGCCCCGAGGCGTGTTGCCGAACGTGCTACAAACGCCCCGTGAAGATCCCGAAGCGCACAGGGCTTTGCCTCGCGGGAGGCGGCATCACCGGCGCGATGTACGAGGTCGGCGTGCTCGCCGCGCTGGAGGATGCGCTCGAGGACTTCAACGTCAGCGATTTTGACGTCTTTGTGGGCGCGTCGTCGGGGGCCTGCGTGGCGACCGGTCTCGCCGGCGGCATTAGCGCGCAGCGGATGTATCGGGCGCTCTTGGATCCCGCGGACGACTTCTTTCCGCTTCAGCGTCAGCACCTGATGCGGATCGACGTCAAAGAGATCCAGCGCATGTTTTCGACCTCGATGCAGGCCTTTCGTCGCATCGCGAGCTCGGCGGTGGCGAAACCTCTCGGCATCGATGTCTGGACGGAGATCGATCGCTTCTTCGATTCGATGCCCGCGGGCCTCTTCACGATGGATGCCTTCGAGCAGTTCTTCTTCGAGTTTTTGACGCGCCGAGGCATTCCGAAGAGCTTCGCGGAGCTTCCGTCGAAGCTGCTCCTCGTCGCGAACGATCTCGACGCGGGCACGCGGGTGGTCTTCGGCGTGGGCGGCACCATGGAGCACGTGCCGATCGCAAAGGCGGTGAGCGCGTCGATGGCCACGCCGCTTCTCTTTGCGCCGGTGCGCCTCGACGGTCGCGATCTGATCGCCGGTGGGTTGGGCGAGGCGGGACATGTCGACGTCGCGGTCGAGCACGGCTGCGAGGTGGTTCTCGTGATCAACGCGATGGTTCCGATTCGCACCGATCCGCTTCAGCGCACGGTGCCGACGGGCCACGGTCCGCGAACGCGCATTCGCGACAAGGGCATGCTCTGGGTTTACAACCAGAGCTGGCGCATTCAGACCGAAGCGCGACTGCAACAAGGCCTCGCGGCCTATCGGGCAAACCACCCGGACGTGGAAGTGCATCTTCTCGAGCCCGAACGGGACAACGCGGAGATGTTTATGTACTCGCCGATGAACTTTGCAGCGCGGCGTTCGATCCTCGAGGACGGGTACACGACGACGCGCACGCTCTTGCGCGACGACCGCTCGCCCCTCCGCCAGGCGTTTCAGCGGCTGGGCTTTGAGGTGAAGGATTGAGCCTCGCGCTTGCTCGCTTTGCACGCGCCGTCTGTCCGTCGACGAGGCTGCTCATTACAGAGTTTCTTCGGGGGTGGCTCGAAGCAGTCCGAACATGGCAGCCACGGTGAGCGCGCTGCCTCCAAGGAGCCAGGGCAAGGGGACGTGAGCTGCGCCCAGGGTGTTGACGCCCGGAATGGTGACGAGCGCTGCCGGGAGCAAGAAAGGCAGCGCGTTGGAGGCGGCGTGAACGAGCACGCAGGGCAGGAGCGCGCCAACGCGAAGGCGAAGTAGGGCGAGGACGACGCCCGCGAACGTCGCGGCGAGTACCGCCGGTGCGTGGCCGTGGACGAGCCCAAAGAGCAGCGCGGTTCCGAGCACGGCCACGGTTCTGCCGTAGGTGCGGTGGAGCTCTGGGACGAGCAGGCCGCGGAAGAGGAGCTCTTCGGTGATCGGCGCGATGACGACCACCGCGAGGAGAATGACCGCTCCGTCGAGAATGCTTGCCGGCTGCAAGAAGCGCGCGGTGAGGGGGCTGGGTTCGGCGCCGAGCGCCATTTGGGCGAGGTTGCTGAGTTCGGCGAGCGGAAAGTGAAGTCCGAGGCCCGCGGCGATCGCGAGGAGGACAACGCTGCGAGGAACGCTTCGAACTTCGACCTGCTGGTCCATCCAGCGAAGGCCGAGGGCAAACGCGAACCCAAATCCGAAGAGCTGCGCGAGACCGAGCGCGAGAGGTTGCTGCGCGACGACCGCCGCTGCGCGCGCCCAAGGCTCGCCAACGACCAGGGCTCGGCCCGCGGCAATGGCGGCATGAACCCCAAGGGTCCCGAGTCCTGCGAGGACGACGAGCGACACCGCTTGTCCAAGGCGACCCATCGGCCGGGAAGTCTACAGAGGGGACGCTCCTGTTTGACGACATTGCGCCCATGCGGGACCCCAGCGGACGAGGTGCTCCGGTTTGACGACCAGTCGCACCATTGGTCCTATGTGTTAGGTATTGCTTGTTTTTTTTGCCGTGGTTCGCACCGGGTCGCTCACGCCTGCCGTCAAACCGGAGCGTCCCCCTGTGTAAACTTGTGGGTTTTTCGGTCCGGCCCCAAAGAACCAAGACACCTCACCCTCCAAGACGTCAGAGATCCGCTGGAAGGAAGAGGAGTCTCAAGACGTTGCTGCTATGCTGACGATCGCTTTTCCCATGAACATCCGCATCTTTTCCCTCGCGGTGCTAACGCTCTTGATCGCCGTGGCCTGCGGCCCGAGCAGCGGGAGCGGCCGAACGACCACGGCTCTTCAGGTCGACATTCCGGAGCGCGTAACCGACGAGAACGTCGGCGAGATGCGACGCCTCTACCAAGCGCTCCCCCTTGGAAGCGATGAGCGCGGCATCCTGCAGGAACGCCTCCTCGCCTACATCGACGCGGACAGCGCCGGGGTGATCGCCGCCGGAGACTACGACGCCCTGGTCAGCCACTTTCAGCGCATGACCTCGGTGCTCTCCCCTGACGATTTTGAGTCGGCGCTCCCCCAGCCGATCGTGCGAGTTGCGGTTGCCCTTGCGGAAGCGGGCGCCCCCCGCGGAGACGAAGGTCGCGTGTTGGCCGCGCTCCGGATTCGCATCGGCGGCGACAACGACGAAGCGATTCGTCGCGAGTACCAGCAGCTCGTGACCTGGGGACGCGACGCCCGCGCCAACCTCCCCACGGGTTTTGAACGCTTCTCCGGGCTTCTTCGCGTGTGGGAGCGCCAGGCGCAGCTCGCGCCGGCCCCGGAGGTTCTTCAGACCGTCGCGCAGCTTCACGTGGAGCGTCGGGACTCGGTCCTCGAGGCCTTCCGCGACGGCCCGGAAACGCTTCTTCGCATGGGTCCGCTGACGACCCAGGTGATGCGCCTTGCGCCTCTCGACGTCGCGGCGGTCTTCCTTCGTCATGGCGATGTTGCGTCCGCGATCACGCACGTTCGCGCGATGGCGGACGGTGGCGAGACGGCGATTCGCGTGCTGCAGATCCTCGAGCAGGCGCGGGGCGATGGGGGTGATGCGGCGGACGCGCTCGTGGAGCTCGGCGAAGCCTATCGAGAGCCGCGCCCGAGCACAGGCCGGGGCATCTGTGCGGCGGGGCTCAGGCGGTTTCGCGCCGACGCGCGCTTTCCGACGTGCCTCGCGCGGATTTCGGCGGAGGCGGAGCAGTTCGACGACGCGACCGCCTGGTACGCCGCGGCGATCGATCTCGCGCCGGACGTTCGCGGGATCTACGACGAGGCGCTCCAGCGGATCGATCAGTTTCTCGAGCGCGGAATGTTCGACCAGGACGCAAGTCAGGCGCGCGCGCTCGCGCACCGCGCCGAGCGAATCTTGGACGAGCGCATGCGCCGCTTTCCGAACGCGGCCACGCCTGTTCCACGCGAGCGCATCGAGCTTCTGGTCGGTACCGCGGAGATGCACGCCGGCAACGCGGAGGAAGCGACGCGGCACTTTCAGGCGTCCCTCAACACCGCGGAGACCTCCGAGGCACTCCTTCAGCTTGGGCTGCTCAAGGAGCGCACCGGCAGCGCCGAGGAAGCCGTTCGTCACTACCGGCGGGCGCTCGATCTGACGCCGAATGCGGGTGCTCTCGACGCGATGCGTCGCGCGCGGATTCTGGAGCACCTCGGCGACGCGTTTTCGGCGGCGGGCAACACGCCGCAGTCGTCCCGCATGTATCGTCAGAGCCTCGCAAGCTGGGACGAGCTGCGCTCGAACCTCGAGGACGGTCCGGCCATTGCGCGCGTGAGCGTGCGCCGCGGTGTGATTCTCGATCACCTCGGTCAGCACGACGACGCGCGCGCAGCGTTTCGGGGCGCGATGACCGCCGCGCCGCAGATGCGCGAAGTCTACGCGTCGATCCTCTCGCACCTCGTCGCCGCGAGCACGGATCTCGCGCTCGCGCAGGAGGTCTTTCGCACCTCACAGCGCCAGCTCACGTTGGCGCCGGAGTGGAAGGTCTACTTCGCGCTCTGGGTGAAGGTCGTGGCGGCGCGCGCGGGCGGTGAGCTCGATACGGACGTGACCTCCGTGCTGCGGGAGAACGCGGACGCGGCCAACTGGAGCGGCAAGCTCGCGCGATTTGGCGTCGGCGATCTTCCTTATCGGGAGCTTCTCGCGGCGGCCGAAGGGGTCGGCGAAGAGACCGAAGCGCACTTCTACGAGGCTGCGCGACGCCTGGCGCAGGGAGACCTCGACGGGGCCCGCGAGCTCTTTCGGCGCGTGCTTCGGACGAACATGGTGGGCTTTTACGAGTTCACGATGGCGCGAGCACTCCTCGACGAACGCGAGTAGAGTCCCCGCGTGCATCGCCGGAAGCTTGGGCATACGGACATTCAGCTCTCGGAGATCGGCCTTGGAACCTGGGGCCTGAGTGGCGCCTACGGCCATCTCGAAGAGAAGATCGCGCGAACGACGATCGAGACCGCTCTCGAGGAGGGCGTCACGACGATCGATCTCTCGCCGCTTTGGGGCGAGGGCGAGATCGAGGAGTGGGTTGGCGACGCGATCAAGGAGCGCAAGCGCGAGGAGGTCGAGCTCATCGTGCGATCGGGCGCGGTGTGGGACGGCGATTCCGTGAAGCATCGCTTTGATCCGGAGTCCCTGCGGCGCGATCTCGAGGGCTCCCTCGAGCGGCTGGGCACTGACCACGCGGACGTGTGGCTCCTTCACGAACCGGGAGCCGGCGCCCTCGATCTTCCGGACGGCGACGACGCCAAGGAAGACGAGGAGGACCTCTATACCTTCTGTCAGTCCCTCGTGGATGAAGGCTTGATCAAGGTGTGGGGAGTTTCGACCTCGCACGTCGGCAATGTGCGGACCGTGCTCTCCCACGGCGCCAAAGCGATCTGCTTGCCCTACAACATTCTTCACAGCGACGACCTGCAGGATCTCGAAGCGGAGCTCGCATTGGCCGGTGCTGGGGTGCTCGCGCGCTCGCCGCTTTTTCATGGGTTGCTCGCGGGTCGCTGGACGCAGTACCGGCAGTTTGCTGACGACGATCATCGCCGAGCGCGCTGGACGCAGCAGGCGCTCGCGATTCGCGTGCGGCAGCTCAATCAGCTTCGGTATCTGGTGCACGACGACGTCAGCAACCTTGCGACGGCGGCGGTGCGCTACGTGCTTCTTTCGAGCGTGGTGTCGAGCTGTCTCCTCGGCGCGCGACGTCCGATTCAGATTCGCAACGCGACAGGCATGGCCGGCGAGCCGCCCTATCTGCCGGACGACGATGTCGAGCGCCTGGGCCATGTGCTGAGCGACGCCGGCGCTTGAGCGAGACGGCCTACGTAGGTCTCCGCTTCTTGGTGAGACGCGGGTTCGCGTAGAGAAGTCGCGGATCGATGGGCCAGCCTTGCGGGAGCGGCTTTGCTTCCCAAACGCCTTCCTCGCGGTACACGAAATGCGCGCCATGGGAATCCTGAGGTCGCGCGTAGGCCACGAGGAACTCGTTGCAGCCCTCGTCCCGCCGCAGGATCTCGAGGGCGAACTCAACCTCCACGCGAAGCTCGTAGGGAGAACTTCCTTGCGCCCACTCCCAGAGAAGAAGGCACGGCAGGTCACTCTCGCCAAACCACTCCGCGCGCCATGCGGCGACGGTCGAACTGGCGGGAACAAAGGCGAGCTGATGCGAGCCAAACTCCTGCGCAGGCCGCATTAGGTAGCTTCGAAGCTCCGAGCCGAGATGCGGATAGCTTCGGTTGTCCTGCGGCCAGAAACGCACCTTCGGACCGACGCCGTCGACGATCCAGTTGCGATCGAGATCGATCACCAGGCAGTGGTCTGTTTCCGCGCGCGCAAGGTTCGCCGCGAGGCGGGCGCGAAAACCGAGACAGGGAAGCTCGACGTCGCGAAGCCCGATGCAAGGCACGCGCATTTCAACGAAGGCCGTCGTTCGGTCGCCGAGCTTTTCTTTGAGAAACGCGAGAAAGAGATCGGACCATTCGAAGGCCGGTGGCGGGGGCGGTTCGGGCGCGGGCTCCGGCGCTGGATACAGCTTGAGGTTTCGCTTTCGCTGCCCCTTCATTCGCCCCTTGAGCGGATAGGGCTTTTTGCGCGGCGCGTCGTCGGCGCCGGGCCAGAACTTCGCGATCGACGCGGCGTCCTCGAGCATGGCGGGCGTGATCGTCATCGGCTCGGCGTCGGTCGCCACCGGCCGGACGACCTCCCGCTCGAAGAGCACCTCGTGTTCCTCGAGCTCGCGCGCTTCGATCATCACGCGGCCCACCCGAATCCCGCTGTCCCACTGCACGAGGTTCACCCGCGGCGCGTGTGCGCGATCGAAGACCACAAGAAGCGTTGGAACCTGGGCGACCGACCGCACGACGTCGTAGATCAGCGCCGCGCGATTTCGCAGTTTGGGTAGGCGCCATCGCGCGAGATCGACGTAGAGGACCGGCACGTTCGGGTACGACCACCAGGCGGTGCCGATCGCGGCGCGGCGAATCCACGGAATCAGCTTGAGGGCCTCCACGACGCCTTCGCGCGCGTGCCCAAAATCCCACGGAAGGGTCCACGGCTGAGGGGCCGCGTCTTCCTGCCGCGCAGGCGCCGCCGTGGTGTTTCGCGGAAGCGCGAGCAGCGCCGTCGTCAACGCATCCTCGTCGGGATCGAGCTCGAGGAGGGCGCTTCGAACGCCGGCCCAGTGCGCGCGGGCAAACGCGTCCTTCGCGTCGAGCGCGTGGGCATCGCGACGAAGGCCTTCGATCTCTGCGGTCACATCGGCGAGGCGCGCATCGCCGCTGCGTCCACTCTCGACCGCCCAGGCGAGGTCCTGACGCGTTTCCTCCAGCGCTCGCAGGGCAGCGCGAAGATCGTCCGCACTCTTTTTCTGCGGCGCGAGCGACGTCACGAGCGCTTCGAGCGCTGGCGTCGCATCGACCGTCCAGAGGATCTCACGTTCGGCGCCGCAGAGCTGCGTGTCGCCCCGAAGGATCTCTCCGCGGAGGACGACGCGGCAGGCGATGGGGCCGTGGCCGTGCACAAACGCGTCGGTGGCGCGGACGCTGGCGTGAAGACCTTCGTGACCGAGCGTGAGCGTGCCTTCAAAGCGATGAACAACGCCAGCGCTTGCAGGAGCGAGATGGCCGTGCCTCGGACGAAGGTCCTGGCCGACGAACCACCATGCCTCGAGGTCCCCCACGGCCACAGAGTGCGTTCTTTGGTCTCAATGGCAAGACCGTGTGGGCTCTCACGTAGTTAACTACGAATCAAAGCGCGCGCGAAGGGCGCGGAGGTCGTACTCAAACGGGGAATCGCCGCCCGATGCGTACGCGACCTCCCGAACGATGATGTCGATGTCGGCCTGCTCTTCCGCATCGATGCCGAGTTGCCCTGCGAGTTTTCCGAGGACCTCTTTTTCGCCGGCAGCGAGTTCCCCGTCGAGGGTGGCGAGCCAGGCGGCGACCGCGAAGACGAAGCGCTTCGATCCCTCGTCGAGGGACGTGGTGTCTACCGTGCCGAGTTCGACACGTTCTTTACAGGCGGCTTCGATCGCGGAGATCTCCTCGAGGGGGAGCTCTTCTTCGAGGGCCATTTTGACGATTCCGTCCGCTTCGGTGGAGTCGAGGTTTCCGTCGGCCCAGCCCACGGCGGCAAGGGCGAGGTAGACATCTTTGCCAAGGCGCGCGTCGCTCATGGGGCGAGGGTACTTCAGATCGGGTTGGGGGCGGGGAAGTGACGAAAGTGAAGTCCCCTCGAGGTTGGCTAGAACGACACGCGGACGCTGGCGCGGGTGGGGCCGAGGGCGACGTCGGCGTGCCGGGTACCGAGGATCCACGCCACGAGTCCGGCGCCGACGGCTGCCGCAGCGAGTCCGATCATCACGTCGGTGCTGCGGGTGAGGCGGTCGAGGCGCTGAATGTCGCTTCGGGCGCTGGGGTCACACAGCCCGTCGGTGCAGCGGTCGTCGAGGTCGCCCCGCTGGCGAAGCGCGAAGCCTCCCGTGAGCGCCGCGGTGACTGCTGCCGCACCGCCCACCGCGAAGAGAGCGAAGGCCGCGCTTCGACCCCCTGACCTTCCCTCTCCCGCGACGCCCCCCTCAGCAGCGCCCCCCTCAGCGGCGCTCCCCTCAGCGACGTCCCCCTCAGCGGCGCTCCCCTCCGCGGCGTCCCTGGTCGGGTCCTCGATCTGAGCTTCCAGCACCTCCACCCGCGACTGGGTGTACGCACCGTTGGCCGCGTCCGGCGACGCATCGAGATAGTCCCGGTAGCCCCGAAGCGCGTCTTCGGTATGCCCCAGACGATCGTGCGCGGTCGCGATGTTGAAGAGCAGCTCGCTCCGCGGCGCGAGCTCGTACGCGCGCGTAAAACGATCGAGCGCCTGCCCGAAGCGGCCCGCGGCAAAGGCTTCGGCACCTTCCTCACAGGCGGCGCGAGCCTCGGCGATGCGCGCGGGTGCACTCGACGCGGGGCTCTCGCCCGTGGCGCTCTCCGACGTGGCGCGCTCAGACGTGCGCTCGGACTGAGCACCTGCGGACGCCGTCGTGAGGACGGCCGCAAGGATGATCCACGCTCTCAAAGCCCACGCACCCTTTCCGGGGTTGCGCTCCGCGCCGCGCCACCTTCGCCGTAGCCGAGCTGACCGCTCGCGTTGTCGCCCCAGCAAAAGAGCTCCCCCTCCGAAATCCCGCAGGTGTGTCCCACGGTGAACAAGCGCGAATCCGGTGCGATCACCAGCGGCGCAACAGGCACTGCGGTGGTCGGTGCAAAGAGTCCATCACCGAGCTGACCGGAGCTTCGATTTCCCCAGCAGCGCGCGAGTCCGCCGATCGCAGCGCAGGTCTCGCTCGCTCCGGCGCTGAGGTTTGCGACGTCTTCGATCGCGTCGATTCGCATGGGCGAGTCGACCTGGCTGGTCGGGACGAGCCCGAGCTGGTTGAAGGTGTTGTCGCCCCAGCAGTAGAGCGCACCGGACGAATCGGCGGCGCAGGTGTGCTGGCTTCCGGTGGAGATCGTCGCGATGTCGGAGAGGCCAACGTCGGTGGCTTCGAACACCATCATCGTCGTTCCCGTACCGACCTCCGCGGTCGCGTTTTGTCCCCAGCACCGCACGGTTCCGTCGGCGAGGCGCGCGCATCCGTGGCGAAGGCCCACCGAGATCTCCGCAACGTCCGAGTCGAGGTTCAGGACTCGCTGCGGCATGGGGTTGTTGAGGGAGAGCGTGCTCCCAAGGCCGAGCTGCGCGGCGTCGTTTCGACCCCAGCACCACACCCGGCGAAGATCATCGAGCACGCAGTTCGACCACTGCGCCGCTTCGATCTGCGTGAAGGTTCGCGCTTCAAACGTGGCGTCCCCCATGGCCCGCTGCGGCCGAAGGATCGGAGCGCCGCCCGGCTGCGCGAGAACTCCGTAGGTCGCGTTACCCCAGCACCAAAGCTCGCCGTCAAGATCGAGCGCGCAGGTGTGAAGAAATCCTGTCGCCACGCCCTGAACCCGCAAGGGCATGCCGGTTGCGGGGTTTGTGACCAGCGTCGCTTCCAGCCGATCGATCGTCGTTCCGTCGCCTACCTGACCGCGGTTGTTGCGGCCCCAGCAGTAGAGCCGTCCAGAGAGCCGCACCGCGCAGCTGTGGTCGCGCTCCCCATCGAACCCGACCACCGGATCGCAGACTTCGTCGACGCATGCCTCCTCGCAAACCGCAAAGCAGGCGCCGCAATGGTCGTTGTCGTTCAGGCTCTCTTCGCAGCCGTCTTCCGGGTCACCGTTGCAGTCGGCAAACCCGTCGTCGCACGCAGCAACCTGGCAGGTCCCGTCGCACGTCCAGGTGGCGTTTCCCCCCTCGCATGGCGCGTCGCACGCCCCGCAGTGTTCGAGACTCGTCGTGACGTTCGTTTCGCAGCCATCGTCGCCGTCGTCGTTGCAGTTCCCGAATCCGTCCTCGCAGGCGAAGCCGCAGACCGCCGCGCTGCAGGTCGCGGTCGCGCGCTCGGGCACCGGACAGGGATCGCATCCCCCGCAGTTGAGCGGGTCGTTTTGCGCGTCGACGCAGCGCCGATCGCAAAGCGTGGCTCCGCCGGGGCAGTCCTCGACGCAGACAAAAGGATCGACGCTGGCGTTGCAGATGGGCGTGTCGGCGTCGCAGCTCTGAAGGCACGAGCCACAGGTGGCGACGCTGTCGAGGCGTGCCTCACAACCGTCGCTCAGAAGCCCGTTGCAGTCGTCAAAGCCTTCGACGCAGTCGCCGATGCGGCACTCGCCAAGCTCACACGTTTCGTTCGCGCTCGGTACGTCGCATCGCGCGTCGCAGGCCCCGCAGTGGTCGAGGCTCTCGGCGGTGTCGACCTCGCAGCCGTTGCTCGGATCTCCGTCGCAGTCCGCGAAGGGCGCGTCGCAGCGGAGGACCGCGCACACTCCATCGCGGCAGGCGCCTTCACCGTTTGCGACCGTGCACTCCTGATCGTCGCGGCAGCCTCCA
>JBCDAA010000027.1:0-41385 GCA_039186435.1 Myxococcota bacterium
CACCGCGCATCCGATCATGGCGACGCCCATCCATCCGAAGACCCACCATCCGAAGACCCACCGAGTGTTTGCGCGTACCGCGCCCTGAACTTGCACCACCACGTCTCCTTGTCGACTCGCTTACGGGCGCTTCGAAAGGAGATCCCTTCGCCGAATGGTCCGTCGTCCGATTCGGTGGGCTACTCCGCGGAGCGAACGCTTTGCCGAACCGCGTCATCCCCCGGCGCTACGGAAGCGCGCCGCCCGTGATCCATCCGGAGAACGCCATGAGCTCATCATCGGTGAGCATGCCGTTCAGAGGCATGGCGCCGGGCTCGAGTTCCTCGGTCCACAGCGGGCTCATCGCGAGCGAACCGGGAACGACGAGGCCGCTATCGAGGAGATTCTGACGATCCAGGGACGGGATGCCGACCGCAGGAGGCTCGAGAAGATGGCAGCCGGGGCCGTCGCAGTTGTTCTCGAGGATGGGAAAGATGTGCGTTTCGTAGGAGATTCGTTCGGGTCGCGGTCGCGGCTTTTCCGGTCGGGCGCATTGGCTGTTGTCGTCGTCGTCGATGAACGAGCAGTTGCGGGCCCCTTCGTTGCAGGAGCCGGTGCCGTTGCAGACGCCGCAGCTGCGTTCGGAGGCCGTTCGACACGCGGGGTCGACAATGCCGCACCCGCAATCGCAGACCGCGTTCGTGTACGCGTCGGAGGAGCAGGTCCACCCCGAGGGGATCTCCGCGAATCCGTCGATGTCGAAGGTGAAGAACGATAGGCAGGGGCCGTCTTCGATCACTTCTTGCGTGCCGTTGTCGACGAGGGCGAGCTTAAGGTTGGTGATGTGAAAGTTCGCTTCGCCGGAACTCGGGAGGCCGGTGACTGTGACAACGCCGCGGACGGCGACGTATACATCCGCGCCGTCGTCCGTGGGATGAAAGAGGACGAACGTCGGTTCGCCCTCGACGCCGTCGGGAAACGCGAGGTCGAAGGTGCCGGTTGTCGAGGGTCCGACGGTGACGACGAGCTGGGCCTCCAACGTTGTCCCGAAGTCGAAGGATTTCACGTAGAGGACTTCGCTGGTTCCTGGATAGAACCCGTCGGCGGGGCCTTCCAGATCGACGAGCGAGCAGCCATCGGTCGGCGCCTCGAAGTCGCCCGGAAGGGTCGGCGGGCCTCCGTAGCCGATGGTGTAGGACGACCGCAGCCCGGCACGTTCTTCGCCCACCGACGGCGCTGCGGTGCATCCAAGTGCGACGGCGAGGAGGCAGAAGCGAAGGTTCATGCCCTCAGTGTGCAGGGACCCGTTCGTGCGCGATATTCGCGTTTGGGCCGAACAAATCGTCCGGCGCAGAGTGCCTCGTTTGCAGGATTCGCGTACGGAACTCGCGTTTGATCGAAGTCCGGATCAACCGATCTCTTCGAGCGCCCAGAGCGATTCGACGGTCGCGCGTCGACGAACGGTTCGCCACTCGCCCTGGTCGACGAGGACCTCGGCAGCCGGGGGGCGCGCGTTGTAGGTCATCGACATCTCGCGGCCGTAGGCGCCGGCGCCCAAGATCGCGAGAAGGTCGCCGGGAGCGACGTCGCTCGGAAGGTTGCGGCTCCGGGCGAAGAAGTCACCGCTTTCGCAGACGGGCCCCACGACATCCGCGGGGGTCCGAGGCGCGTCGCTCGCTCGCACCGGAACGATGGCGTGGTAGGCGTGGTAGAGCGCCGGACGGAGGAGTTCGGTCATCGCGGCGTCGACGATCACGAAGCGTTTGTCGCCTTGTTGTTTGACGTTCACGACGCGGGTGAGGAGCGCGCCTGCCGTGCCGACCAAGGCTCGCCCCGGCTCTGTGATGAGATCGAAGTCCGCGGCATCGGCCGCCTGAATTCCACGTGCGATGGCCGCTGCAAACTCAGCTGATGCCGGGTAGGGGGCTTCCTCGTGGCCGTAGCTCATGGGCCAGCCGCCGCCGACGTCGAGGGAGGTCAGCGGCGCGCCGGCCTTTCGGCACTCGTGGGCAAAGCGCCCGAGGATCGCGACCGCTTCTTCGAGGGGATCGACCGATCCAAGCTGGGAGCCGATGTGGCAGGCGACGCCCTCCAGGCGGAGATGCGGACTCTGGACGATGCCGCCGAGGAGCTCGGTCGCGACGTCGAGCTCGAGACCGAACTTCGTCGAGTGGAGTCCTGTTGCAATGTACGGGTGCGTTTCAGCGTCGACATTCGGGTTCACCCGGAGTGCGATCGGCGCCGCGACGCCTCGCCGCTTCGCTTCCTCGATGACGAGTTCGAGCTCGGTCGGGCTCTCCACGTGAATCGCGCGAATCTCCGCTTTGAGGGCGGCGCGAATCTCTTCGGCGCGCTTGCCGACGCCGCTAAAGACGATCTTCGCGGGATCGATGCCCGCTTTGGTCGCGCGAAGGAGCTCGCCGCCGGACACGATGTCCGCGCCGCAGCCGAGGCGTGCGAGCCGAGCGAGGAGCGCGAGGTTGCCGTTGGCCTTGATGGCGTAGGCAACCAGGACGTCGCGATCGGTGATGCCCGCCATCGCGCCCGCGACGCGTTCGTAGGCGCGGTCGATCTCCGCGCCGCCGTAGACGTAGGTCGGAGTATCGGCGACGTCCGCGATCGCGGAGAGGGCGACACCACCCACGTGGAGCTCACCGTCCTGGAGGACGAAGGGGGTGTCGGCAGGAACGCCCTGACGCTCAAAAACCGGATCAGCACTCATGAGTTCTCCAAACCGAGGTCGCGACCTACGGCATCAACGTCAACCGATCGGGCGCTGAGACGCTCGCGGAGTTCGGCGATCGCCCCCTCGACTTGTGCGCGCGCGGGACCGCCAGGGAGGCTTCGTCGCTCGACCGCGGTCTCCATGTCGAGGGCCGCGAAGACGCTCTCGTCGAAGGCTTCGTGCTCTTCCTTCCACACCGCGAGCGGAAGTTCGGCGAGCACGCATCCTTCGCGGACGGCGCGGCCGACGAGACGACCGGCGACGTGGTGCGCGTCGCGAAAGGGAACACCCCGGGCAGCGAGCCAGTCGGCCACCTCAGTCGCGTCGAGAAATCCTTCGCGGAGTGCGGCGCGCATCCTGTCGCCGTGAAAGCGCGCGTGCGCGATGCAGCCTGTCAGCACGTCCAGGGTGTCGTTCACCGTATCGAAGGCGTCAAAGACCGGTGCTTTGTCCTCCTGCATATCGCGGTTGTACGCGAGCGGCAGGCCCTTGAGCATCACGAGGAGGTTGACGAGGGAACCCACCACGCGGCCGGTCTTTCCGCGCGCAAGCTCGGCCATGTCCGGGTTCTTCTTCTGCGGCATGATCGAACTGCCGGTGGTGTAGGCGTCGCTCATGGTGAGGAAGTCAAACTCCTGCGAGGACCAGAGAACGAGCTCCTCGGCGATGCGGCTGAGGTGCACCGCGCAGTTTGCGAGGGCGGCGACGGTTTCGACGAGGAAGTCGCGATCCGCCACGGCATCGAGGCTGTTGCGCATCGGTCGGGCAAACCCGAGCGTGGTGGCGGTGAGCGTTCGGTCGAGGGGAAAGGTCGTGCCCGCCAGCGCCGCCGCACCGAGCGGCGACTCGTTCATGCGCGCGGCCGAATCCCGGAGTCGGCCGTGATCGCGGTCGAGCATTTCTGCCCACGCGAGGAGGTGGTGCGCCAGGCGGACTGGCTGAGCCCGCTGCAGATGTGTGTAGCCGGGAAGGAGGACGTCGACGTGGTCGGCGGCGCGAAGCGCGAGAGTTGCGAGAAAGCGATCGAGTCGCGCCATCGTGTCGGCACACGCGCTCCGCGTCCAAAGGCGCATATCGGTGGCAACTTGATCGTTGCGACTGCGACCGGTGTGAAGCTTGCCGCCCGCGTCGCCGATGCGCTCGGTGAGCGTCGCCTCGATGTTCATGTGGACGTCTTCCCGCGCGTCGTCCCACACAAACTCGCCGGCTTGAATCTCCGCGGCGATCGACTCGAGGCCCTGGACGATGGCTTCGGCTTCTTCGCCAGAGACGATGCCGCTTTTGGCGAGCGTGCGGACGTGCGCGATCGATCCCTGAATGTCTTTGGGTGCGAGACGCTTGTCGACGTCAACGCTTGCGCTGTACCGGAGCGCCACCGCGTCCAGCTCTTCCTCGAAACGTCCGCCCCAGGCTTTGTCGCTCATGATGCCCTGCTATGGATCATCGCGTCGGGACGCGCAGCTCGATCCGGCGAAGAAGGCGCGCGCCAACCGGGAGGACAAAGGCGTCGATCGCCACTGCGAAGAGGGCTGCCGCGGCAGGCACGATCCACCCGAGGGCCGCTCCCGCGAGGAGGGGGGCGCCGCCGCCGACCGCGATCAACACGCCGCGAAGGGCCTCCGCGCGGGCAGCGCGCGCGATCCAGAGGGCGGAGGCGGCGTCGCGAACATCGCCCGTTGCGAGGGCAATGCCCCGTTCCGTGTCGGGGCCGCCGGCGGCGCCGAGGACGACCGGCACGTCCGCGGATTCGAGTGCGGCGTCGTCGTGGCGATGGCGCCCAACGACCGCCACGAGGCCGCCCGACTCGCGGAGCTTGCGTACTTCGGTGCCCCGCTCGTGAGGAAGGAGGCCGGCTTTGACATGGGAGACGTCGAGGTGGCGCGCGATCGACTCGATGGTCCCGCGGTGGTCGCCGCTGAGAAGCACCACTTCGATCCGCTGATCGAACATACGCTGCACCGCGGCGCGCGAGCCGACGTGCATCTCGTCGCGAAGGGCGATGACCGCGCGGACCTTGCCGGCGAGTCCCACAAAGAGCGCGGTGTAGCCGCGGTCCTCCGCGCGCGCCGCTGCGGCGTCGGCGAGCGCGACGCTCACCCCCTCGTTGAGGAGGAGCGTTCGGTTACCGATGACCAGCGTGCCTTCGGACGTTTGGGCGGTCACGCCGCGCCCCGGGTGGTGAATCGCGCGCCGTACCGGCGAAGGGCGAACGCCGCGGCTGCTCGCGTAGCGGCGAAGCGCCTGAGAGAGCGCGTGGTCTTCGCTCGCGGCTTCGGCGCCGGCGGCGAGGGCGAGGATGGAGCGCTCCTCCGCGTCGTCGTCGCTCCCTTCGATCACGTGAATCTCAACCACCTCTGGTGCGCCTTCGGTGACGGTTCCAGAGGAGCAAAGCGCCGCGGTGACGATGCGACCGGCGTCCTCGAGCGCGCGGGCGTCGTGAAAGACGATGCCGCGTGCGCCTCCAGAAGCGGCCGCTGCGACGAGGGGCATTTCGGCCGAGCGGCGCGCGGAGAGGAGCGGGGCTGCCACGAGGACGGCTGCGGCTGCCGAAAGCTGCCCGGCGACGCCTGGGTTTCCGGTGAGCGCGAGTCCGCCGAGGGCGAAGAGGAGCGCCATCACGCCACCCCAGCGGGTGACCTGTGCGGCGATCCGCACAACGCGCGCGCCGCTTCGTTGGGCAGCGCCGAAACGCGTGATTCGGAGAAGGGCGCGCTCGTTGCCGACCCGAATCGAAAGAAGACGGATCGCTCCTTCGACGATGCGCGCGCCGGCGAGAACCGGGTCGCCCGCGACGCGCCGAACCGGACTCTGCGCGCCGGGATGAAGAAGCACCTGCGCTTCGCCGCCTTGGACCAATCCGTCGACGCCGACGACTTCGCCTTCGATGGCCAGGATCTCTTCGCCGGTGCGAATACGGCTGGTGGGAACCTCCTCGTAACGAATCTCCCCGGATTCTTCCGAGGAGGGAATGCGGAGGCGAGAGGGCAAGGTTCGATGAAGCGCCCGAACGACTTCTTCGACGGGCCGCCGCGCGCGGGCGTCGAGCCAGTTCCGCGCGACCATTGCGGCTGCTGCCACGGCGGCGCCGGCGAGGGGCGTCCACTGCGTGGGGTCCTGGGCGCGGGCGACAAGGCCGGCAATCGCGGCGAGCGTCGCGCCAAGCGGGCCGACGACCGCCGCGAGAATTCCGATCTCCTCTTGAACGCGCCGGCCGTGGTGGAGCGCAACGGCCGACGCCGCAAAGGTCAGCAGCGCGGAGGCCCCGGCCGCGAGCCAGCTCTCGGCGAAGGGGGCGGCGATCAAACCGCCGAGCGCCGCGAGCGCACCGAGGAGAGGCACAGGCGGAGGCGCTTCGGGAGGCGCCACCGCTTTGCGCATCCCGGAAAGATCGATTCGCGGACGGGTCGCTTCCCGAACGCGGTCAGGGACGGAGGGACGCGGCGGCGGAATCGAGGGCGAATCATGGGCGCGCTCGCCGCGGGAAAACGCTTGGCGGCACGCTTCGCTGCAGAGGTAGCGAACGCTCGAGCCCACCGCGACCACCCGCGGAGCGCGCAACGGATCGGTCGGCTTGCCGCATGCTGGGCAGGGACGAGGCTGGGCGATCGGCCGCGCCGGATGCATTCCCCGGACGTACGGGGGCCGAAGGAAGAGGTCAAGGGGCGCTATACTGACGTCGATGATGCGACGAGTCGCAGGGGCGCTCTTCCTCCTTTCGTGCGGAGGCGGCGGAAGCCAGGAGCTCTCGGTGGATGTGCGAACGGACTACGCACCCGGAGTGGAGTTCAGCGCGGTTCGCGTCGAGCTCAGCGACGGGGCGGTGCAAGACGCCGTTGCGCTGAATACCTCGGATGTGGTTGCGGCGTTTCTCCGCGGGCGCCGCGTCGCCGAGTTCACCGAGGTCGCAAGAGGGCGCGTTCGCGTCGAGGTAACGCTTCTCCGCGGCGGCGATGGAAGCGTACTCGCCACCCGGCAGGCGGTGGCGCGGGTCGCAGGACCAACCGCGGTGACCGTTGTCTTCACGCGGAGCTGCGAGGGGGTGCGCTGCCCGGGCGCGGGGGACGCGGCGGACGCTACGGAGTGCGTCGACGGGCAATGCGTTCCGCCGGAGTGCACCCCCGAGACGCCGGATGCCTGCCCTCCGGGGTTTGCCCCCTGTCGTGAGGTCGCCGATTGTACCGGGCCGCCTCTCGACGCGTGCGCGAGCCGCGTCTGCGTTGCGGGAAGCTGCCTCGTCGAGCGGGACGATTCGGTGTGTGAAGCCGGCGCGTTTTGCGATCCAGAGGAAGGCTGCGTTTCGCTTCGCGACACCGACGCCGGCGTGGTCGACGCCGGCGTCGACGGCGCGGGGTCTTGCGACTGTCGACCCGCCCGCTGCGAAGCGGAGGGCGAGGGTTTTGTATCCGTCGATGCGGAGAGGTGCGAGAGCCGGCGATGCGTCCCCGGAGGACGCTTCTCATGCGAGGAGTTCGTTTGCGAGGAAGGCCGCTGCGCGCTCGGATGTGACCTCACCGGCGACGACGACGACGCCTTCTGCCTTGCGCGCTCTCACTGCGATGGCGGTCGTTGCGTTCGGGACGAGCCGAACGGAGGCAGCTGCGACGAGGACAGCGACTGCCTCTCTGGCTACTGCGAGAGCGGGATCTGCTGCGACGACGGGGAATGCTGTCGCACGGTGGCGGACTGTCCCGGAGGCGGCGCGACCGCGGCGATCTGTGAGGAGCCTTCGCGCTGTCAGGGAAGTCGCGGGGACGCCGAGTGCGCTTCGAACCGGTGCGTGGTGGAAGCGGGCGTCGACGACGACAGCGCGTGCGACGCGGGCGTGCTCGTCGACTGCGGGCTCTTTGACCCGCTCGCGTGCAGCGGCGCCGTGGACCAGACGCCGCCGATGTGTCCCTCGAACTGCAGCGGGGATGCCGAATGCGTCGATCGCGCGCACTGCGAAGGTGGCGACTGCGTTCTGGACGGCGACGCGGGGGACGCCTGTACCGCGACGCGACAGTGCGCCGCGGGCCTCGTGTGCGCGGACGGAGTCTGCTGCGACGGCGCGTGCACCGGCGACTGCGAGGCCTGCAATGTCGCGGGGGCCGAAGGAACGTGTAGCCCGCGACCGAGCGGGACGGTGTGCCGCGCGGCCGCCGGTCCTTGCGATCGCGAGGAGGTTTGCTCCGGAGGATCGCGAACCTGTCCCATCGATATCTTTCTCGCGGCGACCACCGTGTGTCGTCCCGAGGCGGGCGAATGCGATGTCGAGGAGCGTTGCACCGGCACTGGGCCCTCGTGTCCAGGCGACGTCCTTCGAAACAACACAGTTTGCCGAGCGAGCGCAGGGGATTGCGACCGCGAGGAGCGTTGCAACGGCACGAGCGTGGACTGCCCCGTCAATGGGTTCCTCGGAAGCAGCACGGTCTGTCGTACGAGCGCGGGCGAGTGCGACGTGGAAGAGCGATGCTCCGGCACGAGCGCGGCCTGCCCCTCGAACGGCTTCGCACCTTCGTCGATGGTGTGCCGTGCGGCGAGCGGCGACTGCGACATCGTGGAGCGATGCACCGGCAGTAGTGCGGGATGTCCGGGCGATGCGTTTCTCAGCGGCGGAACACTCTGCCGGTCAGCGACGGGGAGTTGCGACATCGCCGAGGTCTGCACAGGGGGAAGCGCAAGCTGCCCCGGTGATGCGATGGAGCCGGACGGAACCATGTGCGACGACACGATGATGGGGATGTGCGGAACGTGTCAGCCGATGATCGGCGGTAGTTGCTTTGGAATGCAGATGTGTCCGGTGACGACGTTCGCGTGCATGGCGGGAACGTGCGAGTCATCGACCACGAGCAGCTCACGGTCGTGTCAGCTGCCGGTCGGTGCGTTCTGCAACGTCGGCGGAATGCCCGGGACCTGCGACAACTTCGGAAACTGCCGCCCCTTCTAATCGCTACTCTTCGGTGATCACGATCCAGGAGCCCGGTCGATCGTCGCCCGCGAAGATGCCGTGCCAGCCGGCCGGGACCACCGGCCCCGCCCACTGAAAGACCCAGCGTGCATCCGCCGGCGCGAGGTTGACGCATCCGTGACTTCGAACGCGGCCAAATCCGTGGTGCCAGAAAGCGGCGTGGAGAGCGAAGTTGCCCTGAAAGTACATCGTCCACGGCACGTCCTCGATGAGGTAGGACTCCTCGCCGGCGTTTAGGTCATCCATGGTGGTCGAGACGTGTTTGCTGGCGATGCGAAAGATGCCCACCGGCGTGTCGAAGCCTTCGCGCCCGGTGGAGACCGTCGTGGCAAAGACCGCGTGATCGCCTTCGTAGGCAACGAGGGTTTGCTCTTTCAGGTTCACGTGCACCCAGCGATCGCTCTCGGGAATCTCGGTGGGGCGTTCGATGGCCGACGCCACGCGGAGCGAGGTGCGTCGAACGAGGTATCCGTCGCGCGCGACGAGATATTCGCGGCGAGCGCGCGTGAAACGGTCCGCGATCGGAAAGGGCGTATGACGTTCGACAACGCCGAGATCGCGGAGACGTCCGCTCGAGGGCAGTCGGCGAAGGCGATGGGTTCCGGATCGAAAGACAAACGCGACGGGAAGCTGCCATCGACCGCCCAGCACGACACCCCGGTGGGTCGGAGGCTCGTTGCCGGTGATCGTGTTGGCGCGCACGTAGGCGCCGCGCACGGTGCGAAAGAAGCGTCGACCTTCGTCGGTGACCTCTCCGTCGAGGCTGACGTAGAAACCGCGGCCCATCCGCAGTCGCACGTAGTCCGGCACTTCGATCGTGCCTTGCGCGGCCGCGACCAGCGAAGGATCGACGGCATCCTCAGCCGGTTCGCTCTCGGTGGTTTGTGTTCCGGGGGGCGGCGGCGCTTCGACGTTGGTGGTGGGGGCCGCGACCGCGACAGCGGCTTCCGTACCGTCGACTTCGGGGACCTCGGCGGGTGTCGGTGCGTCGACTTCCGTGGCGACGGCGGCTTCTTCGGCGGCTTCTTCGGGGAGTGCTTCCGCCGGTGCCGTCGCAGCGCTCTCCGCGATCGCGGCGCTTTCCTCCGCCGCAGCGCTTTCCTCAACCGCAGTGCTTTCCTCAGCCGCAGTGGCCTCCGCTTCCGTCGCGGCTTCCGCTTCCGCCGCGGCGGCTTCCTCGGCGGCCAGGGCGCTCAGTGCCTCGACGACGCGCGTTTCCTCCGCCGGGGTCGGGACACGCCAGTACTGCGGCACGTCCGCCCGCGCGGTGAACCCGTACGCGTAGGGAAGGGCGTCCTCCAGGGCGGCCGGAACCGGAGTGGGTTCGAAACTCGGCGGCTCGTCGTCGATGAGAAAGCCTTCGCCGCGACAGACAAACCCGTCGCCCGGAACCTCGAACCACCCCCGGGCGCAGCCCACTCCAGGAACACGGCTGCTCGCCCGAAAGCGCGCGCCGCGGCGCATGTAGCCCACGACGTCGGCCCGGTGATGAGGTCGGCCGCGGACGCGCGCGAGAAAGTGAAACGTGAGCCCGTGGTTGGGATATTGGGCGTCGAAGGCGCGCTGGGCGGCTTCCGCTCTGGCGAGTGCTTCCGCTTCCGGATCCGGAGCCGGCGTCGGCGGCGGGGTCGGCTCGGGCAGCGGGTCCGCCGAAGGCGCCGGCTCTGGCGCAGGCGCTGGTTCCACGACAGGCGGCAGAGCCGCGTCGTTGCCGGCGACCACCATGTCGTCCCCGCCGCAGCCAACCATGACCAGAAAGACCAGCCATCGTTTCATCCTTGGCGAGTCGCATGAATCGACCCGGTGACCAACTTTTTGGCAGGCCGCGGGGGTGCGGCGTTATTCTTGGAAGGATGCGCGCAGGGTGGTGGCTGTGGTTGGTGCTCTGCATTGCCTGCGGAGACGACAGCGAGGCCCGCGATGCAGGGGCCGAGGACGCGGCGGAGGCCGGTCCCGCCGACGCCGGCGAGGACGCGATCGATTCCGCCTACGACGCGGGAGATAACTGCCGTCCGCCAGGCGACTGCGATCCCTTCGACCCTGCGGCCTGCCGCGCGGGCGAGGTTTGCGTGCGTCGCTCCACGGGGAGAACCGAGTGTCGGTCCGGCCCGGGCGATGCGGACCTCGACGAACTCTGTTCGCGGGGAAGCGACTGCCGACCAGGGCTCCTCTGCGTCAACACCGGGGGCGAGCAGCGCTGCCAGCGCTCGTGTCCTCTTGGTTCGGTCGGCTTTTGCGGTGGCGAAGAGCGATGCTCGGGGAGCATCGGGGACGCGTGCCTCGGTTTCTGTCGTCTACGCCCGCCGACGTGCGATGTCTACGCGCAGGACTGCGAAGCTGCCGACGACGCGTGCACCTTTGCGATGGATCCGGAAACCGACGAGCGGTACACGGGATGCCGACCCGCGGGACCGCGAACGATCGGGACGGCCTGCGGGGAAGACGAAGGGTTCTGTGAGGCGGGTCTCGTGTGCATTCGGGAAGACCCGGGCGGCGTCTGTCGCGAGGTCTGCAACGCCGAGCTCCCAACCGACACCTGTCGCGCCGGTGAGGTCTGCTCGGGCCTCAGCGCCGGATGGCGAGTCACCTTCTGCGAGCCCGAGTAGTCGGAGCGTTCGCTCGAACTCAATCGAAACGGGAGAAGACCGTCAGCGTCCAGCGCACCAGGCTCCCCGTGTTCCCCGGGGCATCGTCGACGACTCGCAGACGCCATTCTCCGTTGACGCTTTCGTCGCCGCTGAAACCCACCGGGTTGCCACGAAACTCAACCCGTCCCGGAGGATCGCCCGCCGCGCTTCCGTCGTACGCGAGCACTTCGTTGCCATCCGGATTGCGCAGGAACACCTGCAGCTCACTCGGTGCGGGATGGTCGAGGATCACCTCGAGCTCCACGTCCATGTCGACCGTCGCGAGGCCGTATACCGTGATCGTCCGCGTGAGCTCGTCGTCATCGGGAATCGCCATCTCCGCCATCTCGTCGAACGACCCGCGCATCCACGCCGGAAGACAAAGCGAGAAGCCCCGCCCCAGCCCCGAGCAGAGCAGACCCTCACCGCACCCGAAGAGTTCGGTGCAATCCGCGCCCTCACCCGGCGGAACGTCGGTGGGCACGCATTTGCCAAGGCCGATGCTCGCCACAAATCCCTCGCAGCGAAACCCCGGGTCGCACATCCGGCTCGCGTCGCAATCTTCAAACGTCGGAAACATCGGCCCCGCGTCCATCACCGCGCCGTCTGAAGCGTCGGTTCCGGCGTCCTCGCCCGCGTCCTCAGCTGCCGCGTCCTCAGCTGCCGCGTCCTCAGCTGCCGCGTCCTCAGCTGCCGCGTCCTCAGCTGCCGCGTCCTCAGCTGCCGCGTCCTCAGCTGCCGCGTCGGCTCCCGCGTCGGCTCCCGCGTCCGTCCGTGCGGCATCCACCGCTGCGGCGTCGCTCCCCGCGTCGACCGGAGTTCCATCGTCGTCCCCGCAAGCCGTAAGAAAAAGAAGCAAGAGTGCAAAGAGCGAAATCCTGTTCATCTTGCGGACGCCCTGACCCACCGAGACACATCAGGCAACCAACATCGTCATCAGCGGCGCGCCTGAGGGTCACCTGCCGAACTTCCCGAACCCGACACCAACCCAACCGGTCTACCCCAACAGGTCCAACCCAACAGGTCTACCCCAACAGGTCCAACGCAGCGCCCAATCGCTGGTGCCCGTCGGAACGCGCCCACTCGGAACGCCCCTCGGAACCCGCCCCTCGGAACCCGCCCGCACGAGTCGCACGCAACCCCAAACCGGGACGCTACCCCGTGCGACCGACATCCCGCGGGACGGCGAGACAAAGTCGAGCCGCAGCGCAAAGCGAGACGAGGACGCTGCGAAGCAGCGGCCTCGCATCGCCCGAGCAGTGACCAACTCCCGCTTCGGGGATCCCAAGCCACCCATCCGAAGCGGAACACAAGACCTGAAGGGAGGGAGCGGGGCGGGGGGTGACCGACTGTCTGGCCAGCGTCGCGACGAGCGAAGCTCGGACGCGTCGCGCAGCCGAAGCGAAGCGAAGGCTCCAGTAGGAGGGAACCCCCCGCCCCGCTCCCGACCGGCCGCGCAAGAAACCCGAAACCCGAAAACGAAAACCGAAAACCGAAAACCGAAACCCGAAAACAGAAACCGAAAACAGAAACCGAAACAGAAAGCAGAAAACAGAAAACAGAAACCTCGAACCTAGGCAGCCCAAGACGGAAGCCCCGGAGCATCCCCAAGACGCACATCAAGGTCGGCGCCGCTCAACGTGAGCCAAAAGAGGAGCCGCTTTCCGTAGCGGCCTTCATGCGCGTCCCGAAGCATCGCCCCAAGCGCTCGCGCGGTGTACGTCGGATCGACGTGAAGGCCCTCACTATCGGCCTTCAGAGACGTCGAACGAACGATCTCGTCGACGTTGCCATACCCCGCGTAGGCTGAGCTATCGATCACAAGCTGCGAAAGCGCCGCCCGCGAGACCGCGGGGAACGCCTTTTCGATCCCGCGAAGCTTTCGCATGGTCGCGAGCACGAGCGCCGAAACCGTGGCCCGGTTGCACACGAGGAGCGGCGTCACCCGAATCGCAACGACCTTGGTTGTGAGTCCCGCAGCGGCCAATCCGATCGCAAGTCCTGCCGCGGTTCCGCCGCTTCCAAGCGCCACATAGATCGCGTCCGGTTCAGGACACTCCCCCGACTCGATTTGCGCGGCGAGCTCGAGCCCAGCTTCCACAAAACCGAGCGCGCCGGTCGCGGACGAGCCTCCGTACGGAACGCGGTACACCTTCTTGCCGTCCCTCCGAAGCGAAGCACCGAGCGCAGCCGTCGTTGGAACGACCGCGGGCCAACTTCGCACCGGATGAAGCTCCGAACCCGCGGCAAGCCCAACGCGCAGGTTGGACTCAACGTGATCGGTGATCGGCTGCGGGACCATCACCGCATGCACGTCGAACCCCCACTTACGGCCGAAAAGCGTCGTCGCAAGAACGTGGTGCGATCCCCACGCACCGGCCGTCACCAGCGTGTCTGCCCCCTGCTGCCGCGCTTCGCCGAGAAGAAACTCGAGCTTGCGGACTTTGTTGCCGCCGTAGAGGTCGGCCGTGGTGTCGTCGCGCTTCACCCAAAGATCGAGACCCCCCGTCGAAAGGATCCGTAGCGGCTGCACCGCGGTCGTCCGCGCAAGGGGGACATGCGGAACCATCGAGAGGCGAGGAAAACGACGAGCGAGAAGCGTCATGGATTCGATACATCCGATTGGGGTTCGTCGGCGAGGAGGCTCTCCGCGCGTTCCAGTAGCTCTCCTTCGAAGCGCGCGCCAAAGGTCGCTTCCAGAAGACGGCCGCGTACGCGCCAGAGGGAGGGATCGGTCGAGTCGTGAAGGACCACCGGTTCACTGCCGGGAAAGACCCACGGCGAGGCGAGCACCGCGTCCCGAAGCGCGGCGCGGATTTCATCGGCCGGCGCGACGACCCGCATTCGGAGGGTGACTTCGTGTTCGCGATCGTGGCTGCCGCCCGCCGTCACGGGCGCCTGAAGGATCTGCCGATTCGGAACCGAGACCTGGTGCCCGCGCGCATCCCGCAGGAGCGTGGCCCGAATGCCCACCGCATCGACCTGACCCGCGAAGCCACCGCCGGAGATCCAGGCCCCTCGACGAATTCGGCGCTCGAAGACCAGCACAAACCCTGCGACCAAATCGGGCATGACGTCCCGCATCGACCAGCCCAGCGCGACCGCAAAACCGCCGAACGCAAGAAGCATCACTAGGGAGAGCCGCGGCGGCAGCATGCGAATAATGAAGGCGAGCGCGAGCCCCATCGCGATGAGCCGTACACCGAGGTGGACGAAGGCGAGAACGTTGGGGATCAGTCCGTCTTGAGGGAGGCGATCGCGCAGCCAGCGCACGGCGTACGCAAGAAGGATCGCAAGCCCGAGCCACAGAAAGATCGCGAGGAGCGCGCCGAGAGATCGATCGGTACCGAAGAGGCCAAGAAAGTCCTGCACCTCTTGAAAGAAAGGATCTTCGTGTTCGGTTTGAACCGGAACGAGGACGCGTTCGAGAAGGGCGCGCTCCTCTCGCCGGGGAGGTGGCTGAAGCGCACGCGAGCTCTCGGGTGTCGCAACGCGTTCTTCGGTCGGTCCCGTTTCGCTCGGCGACGTCTCAGGCGCAGGTTCGGGCACCGCCGCTTCGGGCACCGCCGCTTCGGGCACCGCCGCTTCGGGCACCGCCGCTTCGGGCACCGCCGCTTCGGGCACCGCCGCTTCGGACACCGCCGGCGCTGCGGTCGCCGGCTCGGTCGCCACCGCTGCGGCTGCTTCGGGCTCCACTGGCGCGGCCGCTTCGGGGGCGACGTCTGCGGGAGCGTCCGGTTCCGCGGGAGCGGTTTCGGGCTCGCCACTCGGCGCAGCACCTTCCTCCCCTGGGGCGGGAGGCGCTTGATCGAGCGGCGTCCGGATTTCGATCGCACCGCGCGCACCGACGCCCTGCGCAAGCGCGAGCGACGGAATGCACAAGACCAGCAGGAGGGCCCTCACATCCACCCCCGACGCTGAATCACCCGCGCGGTGGTCCCGCGAAGGTGGAGGGAAACCCGGTAGACGCCCTCGTCTTCCTCGAGCAACCCGAGATGCGCAAAATGGGCGAGCTGTGCGCGCGCGTCCCCTTCGCTGATCCGAAACACCTCCGCCAGGGTCGGCGCGTCCATCCATCCTTGTCGGGCAATCTGAAAGAGCACGAGGAGCGACTCATCGGACAGCCGGCTCACCGCCGCAAAACCCGAGTTCGGAACGTGACCCACCTGCACGATTTCGTCGCCCTCCACGCCGCGAATCGACGCGAGCCAAAGGCGAAGCGCATCGCGCAACAGACCGCCGGTCGCAATGTGGAGATCCTGAAAGTACTGCTCGAAGGGTCGGCGAATTCGGCTCGCGCTTCGTGCCACGAGACCCTCGATGCGCGAACCCCCGTCGAGGCGATCGAAGGAGTGGCCGTAGCCGCTGAGGCGGTGGCGCTCCATCACCGCCGCCTTGAGTCCTTCCGCGCTCAGGGGTGCGAGTTCGATCATGTTGGGGAACGCCGCGGTCATCGGGGCGATCGTTCGCGCGTAGTCCCAAAAAAGCTGTTCGGCGCTCAAGAGCCACGCGCGCTTGCCCGCGTCCGCGATCACTCCGTCGACAAAGCGGCGCAGAGGCGCAAACCCGCCGCGCCGCGCGCTGAGCATCCAGTGCGCACCCTCGATGACGACGAGCTGCGCGTCCGCCGTGTCCTTGAGGAGCGCGTCGACGTCCTCGACGCTCATCGGACGATCGAGCGAGAGTCGCGCGAGCTTTCGCCATCGACCTCCGCGAATCACGGCCGCGGTCACGGACGCTTTTCCGACTCCGTCGTACCCCACGAACGCGACGCTGCGAAGTCGGCCGCGCTGCTTGGGCTGTTGAAGAATCGTGCGCGCCCGCGTGATCGCATCCTCGCGACCCGTGAGTACGTCCCCGGCTTCCATCGTTTCCGCAGAAAAGAGCCGCCGATAGACCAGCGGGAGCTCCACCTCCGGTTTGGGCGCGGTGAACGCGTGCGTGTCCGCTTCGCGAACGCTCTTCGGGATCGGCAGGCCGAGCGCCCGTCGCCAAATCTCAAGGCGCGCTTCGCCGACGAGCGACGTGATCGCGCGACCGAGTTCCCGGCGCGCCTGCCGAAGAAGAACCGGCAGCTGGTTCGCTCGTTGCGCAAGGCGGCGGCGGCTCGCCTCCCGGCGAAGTTCGTCGACCTTGGCGCGGGTGATCTTCCCGTCGACCAGCTGGCCACGGAGCTCCGCCACGCCGCCGATGACCGCGTTGCGCAGATCCGCGCCAAGCTCGGCGGGCCACTGCTCGGCCTGCTTGCGGTACCCCGCGATCATCTCCTGGCTGCGCTCCAGCTGCCCCGCGATCATCTCATCGAGAAGCGCGCGCGTGTCCTTCGGCACGTCGTCGTCGAGGACCAGCTCAAGTTCCGACGTCGCGAGCTCCACGTTGAACGCGACGAGCCGCTCGATCTCCTTCATTGCGGCGCCGAGGGGCTGAAGCTTGTCCGCCATCGTCTTGGCGGCCTGAATGAGCTGCGGGGTCACGCGCGTTTCGACGTGCCCCAGAACTACTTCGCGGAAAGGCACCTCCACACGCTCGACTGCCGGCGGAAGTTTGTATTCGCCGCGCTGCATGCGCCCCGCACTCACCTCGTAGCGCGCGGTCAACGAGGACGCGGCGTCGTTGAGGGCGGTGATCAGCGGCACGAGCTTTCCCTCGTCGAGAAGTTCCTCGCGAAGCTCTCGAACGATGCGCGCCGCCTCGCCGGCGACCTTTTCCGTGACCTCGGTGATCTGCCGAATTCCCTGCGCGAGCTGCTCCGTACTCACGGCGGCGCGGAGGGTGTCGTCGACGTGCTGAAGCGCTTCTTCGAGGGCGTCTTCCAGACGGCCAGCCTGCAGGACCGCCCGGCGCTCGCTCTCCCGTTCGAGCCGGGTCGCCCCATCTGCGAGGACGTCTTTAACCTGTGCCTCGAGACCGACGAGCTCGAGTTCCATCGCGAGAAGCGCAAGCTCACCACCGCTCGACTTGCGAAGGCGCGCGAGCGTGGCCGTTAGCGCTTCGAGGGCCGAGACGCGCGCGCTGAGACTGCGCGAACTCCGGCGGGCACGCTCCGGCAGGTCGAAGGTGCCATAAAAGGACGCGTCCTCCTTCACGTCGCGGAGCCCGCGGGAAAGAATGCGCGCGGTTCGGGTCACACCATCGCGCGCGATCCGCGCCACCTCGTCGAGGGCGAGGTTGAAGTGTTCCTCCGCGTCTTCCCGCAGGCTCGCGAGGGCGGCCTCGAGATCCACCTCGTCCATCGCCTCGTCGGCGAGCGCGTCGTAGCCCTGGACGATCGAGTCGAACATCATGCGCGTCCGCCCCGCGACGTGTTGTTCGGCTTGTACGAAGAGGGCGGCGACGCCTTCAAGTCGCGGCGGCGTTTCGAAGTTGAGGTGGTAGCGCGCAAGCGTCCGCAGACCGAGGACGCGCGGCGGCATCTCGCGACCAAAAAGACGTCGCGTTCCGCGCCGCATCCGAAGCCAGGTTCGCTGGAGCTGTCGCGGAAGCGAGTCGTCCTCGGAGGGCACGAAGCTGCGCGGATCCCACGGCACCTCAACAACCTCGGGAAGCGCGTCCACGTGCGTATCGAGCGCCACGACGATCGCTTCGGGCGTCCAGGGCGGCTTGTTGCCGAGCTGCGCACTTCGGGCGAGAACGACACCGCGCCAGCGCTCCGCGAGCTCTGCCTGATCGCCTCGCAGCCGACGCGCGAGCTCGGTGCGGGCCTCCTCTCGGGCGTCTTCACTCTCTTCCGTACTCGCGCCCCGAGCGGCGACGACAAAACGGCGATGTTGACGAAGAAACTCGCGCCGAAGGTCGCGAAAGTAACCCTCGACGTCTTCCTCGAAAGCCTCCATCGGACCGATGGCGACCTGTCGAACCTCCTGTTTGAGGTCGTGCTCGAGCTCGCGAAGGGGCTTGTCGAAGGTGCTGCTCCGGACGGTCGCCTCGCCCCAGTCGACCTTCTGCACCGGCTCGGGCCAGGGCTCGAGGGTTGGGTCGCTCTGCTTCTCCGCGGGCGCGTCGTCGGCTGGCGCTTTGGCTTTCTTGTCGCCGATTTCGCCGGCCAGGCTGAGGCCGACCTTAAGAAGAACCGGGCCCAAGATCTCGTTGAGGGCAACGCCGGCGATGAGCAGGTTGTTCAGCGCCAGACCGGCATCGCCGAAACGGTCTTTCACAAGGCCCGCGAGCGTGATGGCCACACCCGCCTGTGAGACAAAGCCCATCCAGCCGAAGCGCTTGGTGCCCGCGTCCGCTCCACCGAGCCACCCTCCGGCACGAACGCCGAAGTAGATGGCGATGATTCGCGTGAAGACGAGTGCGAACGCAAAGCCGAGGAGGTGCCACACCTCAACGAGATGCAGCTTTGCGCCGGCGAGCGTGAAGAAGACGACGTACACCGGCATCGAGAGCCGGTCGACGGCGTGAATTAGCGTTTCGCCGTCCCGGGAGAAGTTGGAAACGACAAAGCCCGCGACGAGGAAGACCAGCACGGCGTCGAGGTGGAGCTGAATCGAGAGAAAGCTCCCGACGTAAACGACGCCCGCGATGAAGAGCATGAGCTCCTGACCAACGAAGCGAAGGTAGAGCCCCATCAGGCCGCCCAGGAGCACCCCCGCAAGGATCGAAAAGCCGATTTCGCCCGCGAGCTTCGTGGCGATGTTGCCTTCGCTCACTCCCCCGAGCCCCTGAATCGCAAGCGCGGAAAAGACGCCGAAGAGAACGACGACGAACACGTCCTTGAGAACGACCGTGCTGAGGACGGTCCGGGACATCGGTCCGCGCGCGCCGGTTTCGTTGATGATCGCGATCGTCGCAGCCGGCGAGGTCGCAAACCCGATCGCGCCGAGCGTTAAACCGACGGGCACCACCGCCGCCGCCGGAATGCCTTCCAGCCCAGGGAGCGTCAGTGAAGGAATCGCGCCACTGACGAGGTAGAAGAAGCCCACGAAACACGCGAGGACCGCGACCAGCTGCACGACAAGGATGCCGCTGATCGCACGTATCCCCCGTTTGAGCCCCTCGAGTTTGAGCTCGCCGCCGGCCGTGATCGCGATGAGTGCGACCGCTAAGGTCTCGAGAGGGTTGAGCTGTTGAATGACGGCGTCGTTAAGAACGCCCCGATCGAAGGGCGCCCACGCGTACTCCCCAAAGAGCGCCGCGATCGAAGGCCCGAACACCATCCCCGCGATGAGGTAGCCCGTGATGTGCGGGAGTTTGATGACGTCGACCAGGTGGCCGATCGTGAAGCTCGCCAGGATGACGAAGCCGAGCGCCAGCATCGCCGTCGGATCAAAGCGCCCGGTGCTCTGCGGGTCGCCGAACTTGTGGAGCAAGAGCACAACGCCCACCAGCAGCGCCACGATCGCGAGCTGCCGAAGGGTCGCGCCCTCACCGTGCCCACCATGACCCTCGCCATGGCCATGCCCGCCATGCCCGCCATGTCCGCCATGGTCGTCCGACTCGCCCCCATCAGCCGACTCGGCCGACTCGGCCGACTCGTGCCCATGCCCTTGCCCATGCCCTTGCCCGCCAGCCTCATCGTCCCCAGCGGCGCCAGCCTCATCGTCCCCAGCGGCGCCAGCCTCATCGTCCCCAGCGGCGCCAGCCTCATCGTTCCCAGCGGCATCGTTCCCAGCCGCGCCAGCCCCATCGTTCCCAGTGGCGCCAGCCTCATCGTTCCCATCGGCATCCACCGATTCCCCAGACGGGTTCTCCGCCTGCTCCTCGACCTTCTCCTCTTCCTCGCTCATCGCCGCCAGAACCCCGGCACCAAAAGCGCAAAGAGGGTGAAGAACTCAAGGCGGCCCAGCAGCATCGCGATCACAAAAAAGATCTTCGACACCGCCGAGTACGCCGCGAAGTTATCCGCGAACCCGGCCGCATCGTGAAAGGGCGCCGGCCCCATATTCGACAGGCACGTCAGCATCGCCCCAAAGGCCGCCCCCACCGGAATCCCTTCCAGGGAGACCACCACGAGCACGCCGACGCCGATGCAGAGCATGTAGATCACAAAGAAGCTCGTCACGTCGGCCAGAACGGGCTTCGGTACCACGCTGCGACCGAGGCGCACCACCTGAACGGCCGTCGGCTCAAAACTCCGCCGCACCTGCGCCATGGTCTGCTTCGCCATGATCACGATGCGCTCGATCTTGATGCCGCCCGCCGTCGATCCAGCGCACCCGCCGACAAACATGATGAGGACCATCAACGCAAAGCTCGGCATCGGAAACGCCGTGTAGTCGTCGGTGCCATACCCGGTCGACGAGATGGTGGTGGCCACCATGAAGAGCGCGTAGCGAAGAGAATCGAGCACCTCCGGATGCACGCGGAGGTTGATGAGCGTGAAGAGACCCGTCGAAAGAAGCACCAAGGTGATGAAGGTGCGAAACTCGACGTCGCGCATGAACACCTTGAGCGAGCGCCCGCGCAGCATCGTGTAGTAGAGGCCGTAGTTCACGGTGCCGATCAGCATGAAGATGCTGATCACCCACTCGTACGCCGGAACGCCGAAGCCGCCGACGGAGCCGTCTCGCGTCGAAAAACCCCCGGTGCTCATGGTGGTCAGCCCGTGGCAGATCGCTTCAAAGACGTCCATGCCGAGCAGGCTGAGCAGCACGATTTCGATCACGGTGAAGAGCGCATAGAGCTTCCACAGCGTGATGGAGGTTTCAGCGATGCGCGGACGAAAGCCGTCGGCCTGCGCGCCGGGGGCTTCGCCTCGATACATGTGTTTCGCCCCCGCGCCGAGGCTTGGAAAGACCGCGACGAAGAGGACCACGATGCCCATGCCGCCGAGCCACTGCGTCATCGAACGCCAGAGCAAGAGCGAGCGCGAAAGGCGTGCCTCAATGTCGGTGATGACGGTGGCCCCCGTGGTCGTTAGACCGCTGACCGCTTCGAAGAACGCGTCGGCAGGGGACATACGCGCGGCAAAGACGAAAGGGAGCGCACCGAAGACGCCCGCGCCGACCCAGATGAGCGCGACCGAGAGAAGCGCTTCGCGCCGCGTCACCGTCGTGCGTTTGTGCTCGCGGCCCCAATAGAAGATGGCAGCGCCCACGACGATCGACACGGCGGCGGCCGCCAGACACGCAACGCCGCCCCCCGCGGGAATCGTTTCCGAGGGGGCAAGCCAGTCCCAGATCATGCCGGTGACGGCGCAGAGGGCAATCGTCACCCCCACGCCCATGACGACCGCGCCGACGGGACGACCGACGCCTCGAAACCCGCGCCATTCACGGGCGGCACGACGAGCGCGCCGAGCGGTCCACGCGCTCATCGACGCAGCGCGCCCCTTCCGCGAAACATCCGCTCCACCGAAGGGCGCGCCTCCCGCGAAGCCATCACGATGGTGCGGTCGCCGGGGTTGATCGTGTCGTCACCGCGGGGCACGACCACCTCCCCGTTGCGAATGATCGCGCAGACGAGGGCGCCCTTGGGGAGCTGAACGCGTCGAAGCGGTTTTCCGGCGATCGTCGCGCCGCGCTGCGCGGTGACTTCCACCACCTCAGCCGCGCCCTCTTCGAGAACGTGCACGCTATGAACCGCCGCTCCGCGGCAGAACTGGAGAATATGATCGGAGGCCACCGTGCGCGGCGAGAGCACGATGTCGATGCCAAGCTGGCGGTAGATGGGCCCGTAGTCCGCGCGCTGTACGACCGCGGCCGTGCGCAGAACACCGGAGCGCTTCGCGATCAGCGCCGCCATGAGGTTGACCTCGTCCTCTTGCGTCACGCACGCACAGAGATCGTAGGACTCGACTTCGAGGTTCTGCAGAAGCTCCTGGTCGGTTCCGTCGCCCAGACGGACATCGAGGCCGTCGTGTTTGGCCGCAAGTTCTTCCGCGATCTTTTCGTCGCGTTCGACGATCGTCACAAACGCGCCGTGGGGTAGGACCTGCCTTGCGAGCGCCTGCCCGATCACGCCGCCGCCGACGATCATGATGCGCCGCGCTTCCCGACTCGTGCTGAAGAGATCTTCGGCCTGGAGAATCGATTCGGGGCGGCCGATCAAATACACGGTGTCGCCGGGAAGGAGCACGTCCGCGCCGCCGGGCACCACGAGCTCATCATCCCGAACATACGCGGCGATCAACGTCTCCTGCGGGAGCGTCAACTTCGCGAGGGGCTTGTTGGCCATGCGCGAGGTCATCTCCATTTTCACGAGTTCGACCCGATCTTCGGCGAGGTCGATCACGTCGATCGCGCCGTGCGAGCGCGCCACCCGTCCGAGCTCCTGCCCCACCAGCACACGCGGGTTGATCACCACGTCGACGCCGAGCAGACCGTGCCGAATGCCCTGCCGCCAGGTTGCCCACTCGTTCCCCTGAGCGCGCGCTACGACACGCTTTGCCCCCTGCTGTTTCGCAGCCAGCGCGGCGATGAGGTTGACCTCGTCGTTGTCGCTCACCGCCACCACCAGGTCCGCGTTTCCGACGCCGGCCTGATCGAGGACTTCCTGACTCGCGCCATAACCCTCAAGGGTCGCGACGTCGAAATGCTCGGCGGCGTAGGCCACGGCAGAAGCTTTCCGGTCCACCGCGACCACATCGTGCCCCTCGTGCTGAAGCACCGAGAGAAGATGACGACCCACTTCGCCGAGTCCAATGACCACGATGTACATCAGGGAGTTCCTTCGTTCGGAAGCGCGGCCGCCTCGACGCTGCGGTCGTGCTCTCGGCGGACGTCGCCCGCGTCGACCAGGAGGTTTCGCAAAACGCGCGGCGACCAGAGGTCGTGAAAGACGATCGACGCGAGAACGACCGTGTACGCGAGATCGACCACCGGCCCGTCGAAGACGATCTGAAACGACACCGCCATCGCGACCGTCACTTCGCCGTGGGAAAGAAAGCCTCGCCAGAGATCCTTTCGCATGTCCGCGACACCCCACGCGGCGAGGCGCGAACCGATCACCTTGCCGGCGAGGCGGAGGAGTACGAAGAGCACCAGGATGACGACCGTCGGCTCGAGCGGGGGCGGGCGCCACAGCGCACCAGCGAGCACGACCAGCACGATGTTGATGGGCTTTTCACTCGACGCGAGCGTTTCCTGCATCAGCTTGCCGGTGCGCGCGACGTTCACGATCACGAACCCGAGGACGAGGTTCACCACCAAGGGGGAGAGCTCGAGAAAGAACGCGGCGCCGGCGGCGAAGGTGATGATCCCGACCATCGCGAGAAAGCGGCCGTTCGGCGATTCGTTCCCCCCGAGAAAGGGCGTGAAGAGCGCGCCGAGGACCACCCCCAAACCCACCTGCACCACCGCCCATTCCGTCGGCGAGAGACGAAGCTGGGCGCCGTCGAGATCCGGATGAAACACGCAGAAAATGAGGCCAAAGATGGCGATCACGAAGAAGTCGCCAAAGCGAGCGCAGCCCCGAAGGCGCTGCGTGAGGGTGCCCTCGATCTTGTAGCGACTCATCAAGAGGTCGAAGGGCTCCGCGCTGTCGGACGCCGCGCAGCAGCCGAGAAGAAACGACGCGGCGGCGACCTCACGCCACTGTAGGCTCTCGACCCCGTGGTGTCCGAAGAAGTAGTTCGCCCACGCTTCGTTCACCCACAAGAGGTAGTAGGTGGCGAGCCCGACCAGCACGCCGGGAACAACGTGATGGAGCACGACGATGCGGGCGGTTCCCTCCGGGCGATTTCGCCAGGTTTCGCCGTGAAGCTCCATGCCGCGAAGAAGACCGACCCAGCCAGCGGCGAGCGCGATGATCGGGAGCAAGCCCGTGAGATCTTCGAGGACGTCGATCTCCGGCACGGTCGGACCGAGGAGCAGTCCGAGAAGCAGGTACTCGAAGCCCGAGAGCACAAGAAAGCGCCGCTGCAGTCGGTCGACGACAAAGTGCGCAAAGAGATAGGCGAGCGCCACACCCAGCAGAAGCGCGACGACCGTCGCCGTGTCCTCAGCGGACGCACCCCCGCCAGCCGCAAAGGCGGTCGCAGGAACGAAGAAGACGAGAGCCATGGCGAGGGAAGCCCGCACAGCGCCGAATTGTGGCTGAGAAGTGATGGATTGCGCGAAGTTTCCGCAACAGGCGCAGAAACGAGCCTCAGACGCGTTGGACGTCGAGGTTTGGCCGCTTCCGGATCATCGATTGGATGGACTCGGAGGGCCGAAACTCCTTCGAGAAAGGCGACGCCAGCGCTTTCGTCCTGCGCTGGCGTCGCATCAGTAGTCGTTGATCACTACGAAGAGAAACAGGCGGTCGTTTGTTACGCCTGCGACGACGCCGTCGGAAGCTCCCGTCGTAATTGGCGTGGGGTCGTAGTCCTGTCGAGAGTTGTTCCGAATCGCTTCCAGCGAAGCGCACTGGTGCATGTGGTTGTTCACGAACCAGGCAACTTCGCCACCGATCGCCGACACAATCGAGCTCCACACCGCATCGGACCAGCCCACGTCCTTTACGCAATCCGACGGAAACGCGAGGTTGAACATCGTGTACCGATGAAGGTACGCGCGCGCTTGCTCCTCAGAACACGAAACAAAGGTTTCCTTGGCCGGATAGGGAAGCTCGGTGACGCCGAGCCGCTCGATGAGGACGTGCCACAAGTCCTTTCGAACATCGTGGCGTCGCTTCGTAAACGTCAGCAGTTCACAACGCGTGGACTGCCCACCAAAGCGCTCTACGTCCCAGGTTTGGAGGACCCGCGAAGACATGGCGACGCCTTAATCACCCCACCACCCGCCGCAAGGCTCCACGACTCGCGGGTCAGCCCGTCTTTGCGCGGGTGTGATTCTGGTGGTGACGCCGTGGCCTGCCGGTAACACCGTCGCCGCTCGGTTCCATGCATCAAAAGCGGAGAAAACCTGAGGGAACGAAGGTTGCAAAAGCGGCGCGACAACGCGAATCCAACTCGAAGACGGAACCACGATTCACACCCAGCGCGCAGAGCGGATCTCCGAGACCGAAGCGCGCGTCGAAGAGGGCCGCGCAGCGGATGGTGAAGAGCCAACGTTTCGAACGATTCCTCTTGAGACGGTTCGGTCCGTCCGGTTCCGGGGGCTCCGGCTCGTCATTGCCGGAACCACGTTCTTGGCCGCGGCAGGCCTTAGTCTCATCGGAACAGTGGTCGGCGTACGACGCTGCGAAGAGGACGAGGACAGTGAACTCTGTGGCATTGGTGCCGCCATTATTGGCGCGCCGATCGTGGCTGGGTTTGCCAGCCTTGGAATCTCTCTCATCATCCCAGGACGCGTGGTGCGACGTCGTGCACGGCGCGCCTAGAATCTCGGCATCGAGCCCGCGGCCAACGGCGCTGCAGGACGCTTCCAGCTCCAGTTCTAGATCGCGCGTTATGGATCGTCGCGCGCCTCCGCAAGGCGGGTCCGGACCGACGCAGGAACGCTCTCTTCGATCGAGATCTTCCAGTTTCCCTCGCCGTCCGGGTGCAGCACCACCGGGGTGTTTCGCCGGCCCTCGAGGGTTTCGCCGAAGACGTGCGCGACATCCTCCGTGATGGTGATCGGCATGTTGTCCTTCGTCGGCGCGAGGGAACCGAATACGTAGCCGATCAGCCCCTCGTCGTCCGCGGTGACCGCGCGATCAAAGCACGCGTCCCGCGCGGCCGGATCGACGAGATGAAAGGTCCGACCGATCTGCATCCGCCGACGGACCTCCTCCTGACTCACCCGTTCGAGTCCGTAGCTCTCAAGAAGGGTGTCGACGGTGGCCTTCGGCGTGTGAAAACGGAAGTCGGGTTGCGGCGCTTCGCCACACGCAACGAGAGCCACGAGGAAGACCCAGCGCACGTTGCGGTGATAGCACGATTGGGGGCGCGGTCCCCCAAAGCCCATTGACCCGCTTCGAAGGGTGCTTAGCTTACGATTCGTGGCAGCGGGCCGACGGCCCAGACCGCAGCGCCACACAGATCAACGGATCAACGGACCACCGAATCACTGACCCAGTGATGCCGCAGCAATGCGCTCGCCGGAGACGACATGCGACTCGACCGACTGACGAACAAAACTCGCGAAGCCCTGATGACGGCCTCGCAGCACGCCGCACAGAAAAAGCACCCCGAAGTGCACGGCGAACACCTGCTCATCGCGCTCTTCGCGCAAGAGGGAGGCCTCGCCGCGGCGATCATGGCCAAAGCCGGCGCGGACGTTCCGCAGGTGATTCAAGCGACCATCGATCGCACGGCTCGACTGCCGACGGTGAACGGGGGCGCCGAACCGACGATCGCGCGTTCCCTTCGCGACATTCTCACGCGCGCCTGGAGCGAAACGGAAGCCTTCGGCGACGAGTACACCTCCGCCGAGCACGTCCTTCTTGCGATGGTGGAAGACGCCAACCTTCGCGGGCTCATGGGCGTGAGTCGCGCGTCTCTCGACGGAGCGATCAAGCAGGTCCGCGGGAGCCAAAAAGTCACCGACCCGGATCCGGAAGGGAAGTTTCAGACCCTTGAAAAATACGCCCGCGATCTCACGCGGGTTGCACGCGAAGGCAAGCTCGATCCGGTCATTGGCCGCGACGAAGAAATCCGCCGCGTGATGCAGGTGCTCTCGCGCCGCACCAAAAACAACCCGGTGCTCATCGGCGAACCGGGCGTTGGCAAGACCGCGATCGTCGAAGGCATCGCGCAGCGCATCGCAAGCGGCGACGTCCCCGAGTCTCTCAAGGACAAGCGCCTCCTTTCGATGGACCTCAGCGCGATGGTCGCGGGAAGCAAATACCGCGGCGAGTTCGAGGAGCGCCTCAAGGCCTTCCTGCAGGAAGTTCAGGCCGCCGAGGGGCAGATCATTCTCTTCATCGATGAGCTTCATACGCTGGTTGGCGCGGGCGCTTCTGAAGGGTCGATGGACGCGTCCAATATGCTCAAGCCTGCCCTTGCCCGAGGCGAGCTCCGCTGCATCGGTGCGACGACGCTGAACGAGTATCGAAAGCGCATCGAAAAGGACACGGCGCTCGCCCGGCGCTTTCAACCGGTTCTCGCCGGCGAGCCCTCCGTGACCGATACGATCGGAATTCTTCGCGGGCTCAAAGAGCGCTACGAGGTGCACCACGGCATTCGCATTCAGGACAGCGCCATCGTGGCGGCGGCAACGCTCAGCGACCGCTACATCACCGACCGCTTCTTGCCGGACAAGGCCATCGACCTCGTCGACGAAGCGGCGTCGCGCCTGAAGATGGAGATCGACTCGATGCCGGTCGAGATCGACACCCTCGAACGGAAGGCCGTGCAGCTCGAGATCGAAAAGCAGGCGCTTCGCAAGGAGAGCGACGCGGCCTCTCAAAAGCGCCTCGAAGATCTCGACAAGGAGCTCTCGGAGCTCAACGAAAAGCGCTCGACGATGCGCGCCCAGTGGCTTCGGGAAAAGGAGCTGATTCAGGACATTCGCAGCGCCAAGGCTCAGGTCGAAGAGCTGAAGGTCGAGCTTGAGCGCGCCCAGCGCGTGGCCGACTTCGACCGCGCCGCGAAGCTTCAATACTGCGACATTCCCGCCGCCGAAAAGGACGTGACCGCTGCGCAAACGCGTCTCGCCGAGGTGCAAAAGGACGGCTCCTTCCTGAAGGAAGAGGTCACCGACGAGGACATCGCGGCGGTCGTTTCCCGCTGGACCGGCGTTCCCGTCGCCAAGATGCTGGAGAGCGAAAAGGAAAAGCTTCTCTCGATGGAGGAGCGCCTGCACGAGCGCGTGATCGGCCAGGGAGAAGCAGTGACAGCGGTCGCCAACGCCGTTCGCCGAAGTCGCGCGGGACTCAGCGAAGAAGGCCGCCCGATTGGGAGCTTTCTCTTTCTCGGCCCGACCGGCGTCGGTAAGACCGAGCTCGCCAAAGCCCTCGCGGAGTTTCTCTTTGACGACGAGCGCGCGGTCGTTCGCCTCGACATGTCCGAGTACATGGAAAAGCACTCGGTCTCACGACTGATCGGCGCGCCTCCCGGGTATGTCGGCTACGAGGAGGGCGGCCAGCTCACGGAGCCCATTCGCCGGCGTCCTTATTCGGTGGTGCTCTTTGACGAGATCGAAAAGGCGCACCCGGATGTGTGGAACGCGCTCTTGCAGGTTCTCGACGACGGCCGCCTCACCGACGGCCAGGGACGCACCGTCGACTTCAAAAACACCGTGCTCATCCTGACGTCGAACGTCGGCTCGCAGCACATGATGAGCGTCGAAGATCCCGAGCGGATGCGGGAGCGCGTCATGGACGAGCTCCGCGCGAGCTTTCGGCCGGAGTTTCTCAACCGCCTCGACGAGACGATTCTTTTTCATCGCCTCGAGCGAAACGATGTGCGGCGGATCGTCGACATTCAGCTGGCGCGCTTTGAAAAACGGCTCGCCGAGCGCTCCATCGGCATGGAGATCAGCGACGAGGCGAAGGACCTGCTCGCCAACGTGGGCTACGACCCGACCTTCGGCGCGCGACCGCTCAAGCGCGCGATTCAGCGACATCTGGAAAATCCCCTCGCACAGGAGCTTCTTGCGGGTCGCTTTGCGCCCGGCGAGATCATCCTCGTCGACGTGGCGGGCGGGAAGCTCGGCTTCGGCCGGCGCACCCCGCTCAGCGAAAGCGCCCAGGGCGACATCGAGGCGTAGTCGGTTCAGGATGTCGCAGGCGCGGCGAGGAGTTTCGGCGCGCGTTTCGGCAAGAACGACTCCACGGTTCGCTTGCCCCCGAGGGCGGTGGCGAGGGTCGACTGCCCCGGAAACACACTATCGCCCACCATCCAAAGGCTCGGCGCGATCGGTGAGGGCCAAAGACCACGATACTGCCCGAGGCCTCTTCGGCGCGGGATGCCGCCCACGTAGCCGAAGTCGCGACCGGTGAAGCGCTCGAAGGTGCGCGGGCTCGCGGTCATCTCGTGACGAATCGCCGCGGCTACCTCGGGCGCCCGTAGCCGAAGCGTCTCGCGCATGCGCGCCTGTACCCCCGCGAAGTAGGCCGCCGGATCCGTGTGGCCCATCGGCACGTGCGTCGAAACCGTCACCGTGCGCCCACCTTCGTCGCTGCGGTCCTCGTCCGCCGCGCTGATCGACAAGAAGATGTGGTTGCCTTCGGCAAAGGGCGCGCCGGCGTCCGCAACGAGCTCAAGATGATGCGCGGCGGGCGGCAGGTCCGCGTTCGGTTCGAGGACGAGGTAGAGCATCGCTGCACCCCACCCCGACTCGACGTCGCGCGCCATGCGGTCGAGACGGGCGTGCGTTCCCTGCTCAACGCCGAGCAAGCGCCGAAGAGCATGGGGCGTGAGGTTGGCGACCACCCGATCGGCCAGCAGCGGACCCTTGCGCGCGTCGACCTGCCAACCCTCGGAAACCCGCGCGAGACCTTTGACGCGATCGCTCATGCGAAGGTGTCCGCCGAGCCGTTCGAAGGCGCGCGTGAGACCCCAGGCGAGTTCGCCGATCCCGCCGTGGACGTGACCGGTGCCGCGAAAACAATAGTCCGTGGCAGCGAGCGCAAAGGGCGCTTCGACGTCGGCACTGCTCGCCTGCACGGTGATCTGACAAACCGCGTCGAGGTAGACGCGAAGAGGCTCGCAGTCCTGAAGGCCGTGACGGCGGCGCATCGGGTCGAGCGAGCGTCCCAGGTGTCGCAGGAGCGGGAGGTAGCGCGGAACGCGACGAAGATGCGTGACGAGCGCGCGCGCGGAAAGCGGCGGCAAGAGCGAGGGATCGTCAAAGAGGGCCCAGAGCGCATCGGCGACCGTCTTCTGTTCCTCAAAGAAGCGCGCGGCAGCGTCACCGGGAACCCCATCGAGAGCGCTCAAGCGGTCGACGAAGACGTCTCGGGAGGGCGGCACCGCCAAGGCGAATCCCGGCGCGCGAAGCTCGATCAAGGGGTCGAGCGCGTCGAACGCGACCGGAATGCGGTGCTGCGCGATCCATCGATCGAAGAGCTGGCCCGGTCCAAAGCCGCTGAAGAGCGTCGCCCCGGATTCGAATCGCGCGCCTCGCCGGGTGAAGGTCGATGCGCAGCCGCCGGGGTACCGAAGCTGCTCGAGGAGGACGACCTTCGCGCCTCGCTCGGCGGCGGTCAGAGCTGCCGAAAGTCCGCCAAAGCCGGCGCCCAGGACCGCAAGGTCGTATCGCTCCACGCCGAGGTTCTAGGTCCATCCTCGTGGTGGGCCTAGACGCACGGCGCGTCTCATTCGATCGCCTCGAGCAAGGGATCGATCACTTCCGCGACCAGTCGAATGCCCACGCCGCATCGGCACTGACGACAGCTCGCGCAGCGTTCAAGCCCGGCTGCATCGGCTCGCTCGAGAAAGTCGCCACTTCCGCTGAGGCGGTCTTGTTGGATTCGCAGGAGCAGCATCGGATTGCCGCGACCCTCCTCGTGAATCGGGCAATCGTCGAGACACGCAAGGCAGGAGATGCACCGATCGAGGCTCGTGTAGGCATCCGATGCGACCCCTGGCTCCCCTGGCGGGAGCGCCGTGGCGTCGACCTCACTTCGGTCGATCACCAGGTCGCGAATGAGGGGCAACGTGCGAAGCGGCGCGATGCGGCTTCCTTCCTGAACGCGGTCGCGACACGCAAGCCGGGGACGGCCATCGATCTCCACGGTGCAAAGGCCACAAGTCTCGTTGCGACAACCGTATCGAAACGCGAGATCGGGGGTGCTCTCCTGCGCTTCGAGAAGAGCATCGAGTGCCGTGCTCACTCCGTCCGACACCTCGACCGTCACGAGTTCGGTTTGGCCTGGCGTCCCGCGCTGAATTTTGAGCCTCACGCGACGATCCTCCCGTGCTCGATACGGGTCACGATGGGCGCGGCGATCTCGTCCTGAGCGCGCGAATCGCGGCGACAGTGCGCGCCGAGGGAGCGTCGTCGCGCAAGACCACTTCGGGCGATCGCTTCCGCCGAATCGAGGAGGCCATGAAGCTCGAGCGCCTGCATGGCTTCGGTGTCCCACGCGCCGCGAATCGCGATCGGCACGCTCTGGGCGCGCGCTTCCTCAACGCACCGAAGAGCGCTTTCCATGGAAGCGCGATCGCGAAGAGGTCCGATGCCCCGCCACGCCGCCGCCTGAAGCCTTCGCGTCCACCGCAGAGGATCCGGAGGCGCACTCGGCTGGCTGATCGCTCGTAAGGGCGCACTTTCGAGGGCGGCGCGGGCGGCTCGACGTCCAAAGACGATCGCGGTCGGAAGGCTGGTCGATCCCAGACGGTTGGCACCGTGCACGCCGCCCATCGCCTGACCGACGGCGAAGAGTCCTGGCACCTCGGTAGCCCCGTGAACGTCCGTGCGAATCCCGCCCATGTGGTAGTGCGCCGTCGGTAGTACGGGCCAGGGCTCCTCGAAGCGCGCAGCGGCCACTCCGTAGTGACGTCGCACCGCCCGCAGGACGTGGCGAAAGCGAAGTCGAAACTCCTCGTTCCAAAGCTCGTCACAGCGGTTGTCTCGAAGATCGAGGACGACGTCCCGGCGCGAAGCGATCAGAGCTGCGATCTCGGCGCGTCCTTTGGAAGCGAGGTCCGTTGCAAAGACGCCGGAGGCATCCCGCAGCACCCCGCGCGGTCCGGCGAGGACGCCTTCCCCCATCGGCAACCCGATCGCGCGACGAGGCCGCACGAACCCAAAGGGCGTGAACTGCACCTGCTCCATGTCGACGAGGGATGCGCCGGCGCGCAGGGCGAGGGCGTATCCGTCCCCGGTGCTGCTTCGCATGACGTCTGCATGAGGCGCGTAGAGCGCGCAAAGGCCACCGGTCGCGAGGACCACAGCGCGCGGCTTGATGCGGACCTGCTCGCCGCTTCGCGCATGCCACACGGCGACGTTCCCCTCGTCGAACGCCGTGACCCACGCGTCGTCCCACACGGTGCAGCCGTGAAGCGTGCGAAGAAGCGCCGCACTCAGACTCCGCCCGCCGCCGCTATGACTCACGGATCGCGCCGCCGAATGACCGCCCATCGGAAGGCGAAGTTTGGTGCGGGCGCCGCTCGGGCTTCGCGCGCGAACGCCCGCGTCCTCGAGAAAGCGATGCGCGTCCTCGGCTTCGGCAGCAAGCGTTCGTGCGAGGGACTCGTCGACGAGGCCTTCTCCGGATCGCTGAATGTCGTCCAGGAACGCGTCGGGGTGGTCTGGAACCGCGAAAAGCCCCGTGGAGATCTTCGTGTCGGCGATGCCGATCGGTTCTTTCGAAACAAGGAGCACACGACCGCCGAGCTCACGGACGGTCGCCGCGCACGCCATGCCCGCCGCACCACCGCCAACGACGAGAACATCCGGCTCGCGCATCGAGACATCGTAGCGAACCCCGCGCCGAGGGGAACTTGCTACGCTCGTTCCGTGAATCCTCGGGCCTGCGCTCTTCTAACATCCACGCCAGCGCGGTTGTCGCGGCTGGGGACTCCGCAGGGCATAGCAAAACGATGAAGAACCTCCTTCTTGCGGCCTTTGCTTTCCTCGGCGCCTGCGGCGATGACTCCGGCGTCGACGCCGGCCGCCGAGACGCCGAAAGCGCGGATTCCGGGCTCTTCGACGCCGCGAGGGCCGACGCCGCGAGGGCCGACGCCGCGAGGGCCGACGCCGCCAGTGATGCGGGAGGTCCCGTGAACTGCAGCGCTCTGAATGCGGAGTACGACCTCTGCGCCTCGACCCACGACACCTGCGCGGTGGTCTTCGAAGAGAGCCAGGGGTGCGGCGCGGTTTGCGCGTCGGCGGGTCTCGAGTGCGTCGAAAGCTACGACAACGTCGATGGCGAATGTGCTGCCGACCGAAGCGTCGACCTCGGCTGCGGGGACACGGGACATATCTCGGACTATTGCGTCTGCGGGCGTCGCGAGATTCCCGGACCGCTCGATGGCGGGACCGACAGCGGTCGACCGCCCGGCGAAGTCCTCGCGTTTCCATCCGCGCGCGGAGCCGGCGCGTTTGCAACCGGGGGTCGCGGCGGACGCGTTCTTCGCGTGACGAACCTGAACAACGCGGGCCCGGGCAGTTTGCGGGAGGCCCTCAATGCGGAAGGGCCGCGCATCATCACCTTTGCGGTGTCGGGCATCATCCTGCTCGAGTCCACCATTCGCGTCTCGAACGGTGACTTCACCCTCGCCGGCCAGACCGCACCGGCGGGAGGGATCACCCTCTCCGGCGTCAGCCGGGTGATCGAGTTCGTGGGAGCGGACAACTTCGTCGTTCGCTACCTCCGCGTCCGGCCCGAGTACTCCTCCTTTGACGCCGTCGGGCTCATCGACTGCTCAAACTTCATTTTCGATCACACCTCGGTCTCCTGGGGCGGTGACGAGGTGATGACCACGCGCGGCGACACCGACGACGTCACCTTTCAACGCTTGCTTCTCGCGGAAGGAAAGACGGGAACCCTCTTCGGCGACAGCAACGACCCCGCGCTCTCCGAGAACCTCAGCTTTCACCACAACGCGTTCTACAACGTGACGCACCGCCACCCGAACGTGCACACCTTCGGTCGCGCGGACGTCTACAACAACGTGGTGTTCAACTGGCGTTTTCGGTGGTCGGTGGTGATCGGCGACGTGCAGCTCAACCACATGAACAACTACTACGCGCAGGGCTGCGTCGACTCGCCGAGCGGCTCCAATAGTTTCAACAAAGTCTTCTACAACTCGGCCTTCGAACCGGAGATTCACTCGGCGGGCAACCTCGTGATGCCCTCCCATCTCACCGATGCTTCCGAAGACAACTGGCGCCTTTGGAACTGGCGCGTCGACGTCACCGAGGGCCCCTACGCGGGCGCGAGCGCCAATACGCAGCTGACCGCGGACTATCAGCGAGACGCGCAATTTCCGCTCCTCGGTCCCGCCGCTGCCGTACAGACCGCGCAGCAAGCCTTCAACGACGTTTCGATGGACGTTGGCGCCAACCGCCGGATCGACGAGCGCGGAAACGTGATCGCCGAAGAGGACGACCTGGATGCGCTCTACCTTCGCGGTATTCGAGCGGAAGGGTGCATCGCGTACATGTCGAGCAGCGCCGGGCAGGACTTTGACGCGACCGATCACTATCGCGCGTTCATTGAGGGCCGTTCCTCAACACCGGTCGCAACCGGCTACCCGGACGCCAACGAGGACGGCATTCCCGACGCATGGATCACCGAGCGCGGCTTTTCGGCCACGGAGGACCTGACCGACCACGTTTGGCCGAGCGGCTACATCGGCGTCGAGGAGTACCTCAACGAGGTAGATCGCTAGCTGGTGAATCGGCGTTACCTTGGCGCCGGTGGCCAAGGCAGAGCGCGGGCGATTTCGAGTGGAGCGGACCCTCCACGAAACGACCTTTCGCGAGGGCGCGCATCGCGAGGTCGAGGTGCACTGGGAAGAGGAACAGCCCCTGTGGAGTCCCTGGGTGTTGGCGGCCGCACCAGCGCTCGTGGCCGCCGCGTTTACGGCCGAGCTGATCACTCCCCTTCCCGACGGGGTCGTCACCGCGATCATGGTGATCGTCGTGATCGCTGGCGTTGCTCTCTCTTCGCCGCCGAAGCGAACGAGAACGATCGACCGACGTCTATCGCTCTCGGAGGAAACGCTCGCGGTCCGGATCGACGGCAAGATGAAGAGCATTCCGCGCGTCCGAATCGCTGGCGTTGAAGTTCGCGGTATCGACGCGCGCTATCAAACGGTCGTTACGCTCGACGACGGAAGCAACGTCGTTCTCCACGAGGACCGCGACGCCGAGGATCCCGCGGCGCTCAAGGCCATCCTCGACGACCTTCTCTGAGGTCAGTTCATGTCGTCGAAGAGCTCGCCCCATTGCAGGACGCGCATCGAATCGAACAAATCCCGGCGCTCGAAGATCTCCGCCGGCGAAAGCAAACCCGCGGAAAACGCGGCCTGCGCGTCCGGATGCGCGTCGGCGTAGATCGTAATCGCCCCGGAAAAGTCACCGACGAAGGCGCCGTACTCCTGAAGCGCACGCGCCACCACGACCCCCGCAGGACTAAGCCCCAGGCTCTCCACGTCGACCGATGGGTCGAGCTGAACCCGCGCGCCGCAGGGCATTCCGGCGTCTGGCGAGATCAACGGAAAGGTCGCCTGCGCCGTACTCGCCGGGGGCGTGTAGAAGCGCGAACGAATTCCGGGGTACCCGAGAACGAGCGCGTGCTCGATCCGCCCCGCCTCCATTTCCTCGACCCGAATCAATCCTGCAAGGAGCGGGTACCCACACGCGCGGGCGCCGTGCGACACGAACCACTCCTGCTCACCGTTCTTCGGTGGCCGTACGCCGCTCCCGTTTAGATCGCTCGTCGACGCCAGGTCCGCCCGCCAGCGGCCTCCCTCGAAGCGCGCACCGATCATGTCCCAGGCGTCGCCGGTGTCCCGTCTCGCCACGCTGAGGTGCCGGTCGTCACCGCCCGCCGCCATCGCACCCGTGGGCACCGGCGCCATGAACGTCCCCGGCATACCAATGTTCGTCACCGCACCGACAACCTCGACCAAGGGCGTCGAACCATCGACCCAGTACACCGGCACGCTGAACTGAGGAATGTTCACGAAGATCCCCATGCCGGGGGCGCTGTCACGAAGCCCCGCAATCAGCGCAGCGGACTCCGGGTGCACCGTCGCACTCACCGCAATGGGCGTGTTCCAGGGACTGTCCGGGGTGAAGGGGCGCCAAACGCCGGTCGTGCTGCCGGCATCGGCGCCGCTGTCCAAGGGCGTGGCCCCGTCCTCACCCGAGTCTTCGCCGCCGGTGTCCCGCGCACTCGAATCCACGCCGCGAGCATCGACCGACGCGTCTGCAGCGCCGTCATCTCCACACGCAATCAAGAAAGCAACACAAAGAAGCGCATACCGCATCCCGTGCCTTACCACCCGCGCACGAGCGCGCTAGCGAACCTTGGTCTTGGCCTTCGCCATGCGAAGCACGTGCTGAAAGTGCTTCTTCTCCACCGGCGTGACGCTGATGCGCATGCCCTTGCGAATGACGAACATTCCCTCGAGCTTCGCTTCCGCCTTCAGCTCCGCAAGAGGGATCACGCGGTCAAGCTTTTCGACAAAGCCAACGTCCACGAGGTCCCAGCGCGGCTCCTCTTTTTTCGACTTCGCATCGAAGTACGGACTCTTCGGATCAAACTGATGCGGGTCCGGACGCGCTTCGCCTTCGATTTTCGCAACGCCCGCGACGCCCGAGGGCTTGGCGTTCGAGTGGTAGAAGAGCACCAGGTCGCCCTTCTTCATCTCGCGCATGTAGTTGCGCGCCTGGTAGTTGCGGACGCCCTCCCACTCCGCCGGCGTCTCCCCCGCCAGGTCATCGATGGAGAACACATCCGGCTCACTCTTCATGAGCCAATACTTCTTCGCGCGGCGCGGCATCGACGCCTACTACCACGTTTTGAGCGCGCCGATCACCGTGTCCCAAAAGGGCGGCGCGAGATCGTGACCCATGCCCTCGATCTCCAGCATGCGCGCGCCGGGAATGCACTCGGCGGTTTGCTGACCTGCCGCGAGAGGAACGAGAGGATCGTCGCTCCCGTGCACGATCAGCGAAGGGATCGCCACCTGCCCCAAAGCCTGCACGCGATCCCCACTCGTGAGCATCGCCGCGAGCTGCCGTGCGGCGCCCGTCTGCCGAAGCAGCGGCGGCACATGGGCCTGCAGATCAAAACCCCGCTCCGCGAGACGGGTCGCCCGCGCCTCGTCAAACGCGCTGGCACTAAAGATCCGAAAGCTCGCCACCTGATGGGCGACCGCCGCGTCGCGCTCCGCGGGAATCGGCGTAAAGAGGATCTCCATGGCGGCGGGTGTCCCGAGAGGAAGCGCGCGATCGCCCGTGCTCGACATGATGCTCGTCAGGCTGGACAGACGCCCTGGATGCTCGATCGCGAGCGTCTGCGCAACCATGCCGCCAAGGGACGAACCGCAGACGTGCGCGCGCTCGATTCCGAGCGCATCCAAGAGGCCTACGACGTCGAGCGCCATGTCGGAAAGCGAGTACGGCGCCTCCACGGACTCCCCCGCGAATGCCGCCTGTACGATGCGACCGATATTCGGCGGCATCTCCTCGAGGAAATCGCTTTCGCCCACGTCACGCGCGTCCATGCGAATGACGCGAAAACCCTTCGCGGCGAGGCGATCGCAAAACGCGTCGTCCCAATAGACCCGCGGCCACGCGAGCCCCATCAGGAGAACGAGCGGCTCCCCTTCACCGCGCTCGTCGTAGGCGATGCGGAGTGCGCCCGCGTCGACGTGCGGCACCTAGCTGTTGAGCTTTCCAGCCAGGTAGTCGTTCGTGAACCCTGCGCTGTCGTCGTAGTTCTTCTGAATCTCTTTCGAGACGAAGCGCTCGAAGATGCCGCCGATGCCGAAGATGGTGCAGCCGATGTTGAACTCGACGACGCGAAAGCACTTTCCTTCGGTGCTCGGGTCGGTGGTCATCTTGCCGCTGATCTTGATTTTCTTTGGAAAGACGCCGGGCAACACGGTGAACTCGTAGCGATTCGCTGCGCCGTCGCCGTTCGCGCCAAAATGAAGCTGGCCGTGTTCTTCAAAGCTCACGCTTTCACCGAGCGCTTTCACCAGCACCGCGGGGGCGTCGACCACGGGCGTGATGTGCGTCTTGCGAACCCCAGTCTCGAGGTTGTCCTCGATGATGTCGTAGCCGTACCCGAGCCGGTCGTACATCGCTCGGTTGAACCCTCCGAGGTGGATCTTTTCCCAGAACTCCGCGGGCGTGCAGCTGATCTCGTGCCGGCAGGTGAAGGTCTTCATGGCGCCCGCTCCATAGCACTGGTCGCCCGCGTGAGCCACGGAAGAAGAAAAGGGCGCCTCAAGGCGTACCACCACCCATGAAGGGCTGGGCGCTGGCGATGCTCATTCTCGCGAGCGGCACTCACGCCGCCGCCCAGTGCTGTCCTCAACCGCAGTCTTGTCCGCCTGCGCGAAGGACTCGGGGCGAGCCCTGGCCCGACGAGGTCCTCCTCGCCTCCGACGACCGGATGGATTGGGAGCTCACGCGCCTTTCCCCCGCAGATGGGGAAGCGATTCGCTGCGCCCTGATCGCCGCCATGAACTCACCGCTGATCCAGCAGATCGACCCGGAGTTTCACGAGCGTGCCCGGCGCAGGGTCGGTGCGCTGCGCATGCGCGGAAATCGACCTCTGATCGGCGCCTTTCGAGTGAAACGGCGTCGCGGCGGGGGCGGCCTGGAGCTCGAGGCGGGACTTCGCACCGAAGGGACATCGGCGTACTCCCTCATCGTGCAGGTGGCCCAGGAAGGCGGCGTCTGGCGCGTCACCTCCCTCCGGGTGGGCATGTCGATCGTCCGGATGCCTCGGCCGTGAAATCCAAGCGCGGGAAATCCGCGCGGGAAATCCAAGCGCGGGAAATCCAAGCACGGGAATCGTTTTGCCAACTCGCACGTACTAGGAGGGATGCGGGGTCTGGCAGGAATCCTAGTGGTGATGGTCTCGAGCCTCAGCGCCGCCCAGCCCTCCTGCCCGCCCGCCGAGTCGTGGGGCGACCCTTGGCCGAGCGACGTTCGGGTCCCCTCTGTGGACACCACCGACTCACGGACGATCCGTCTCCGCCAGGCAGACGGCGACGCGATTCGATGCGCGGCGATTGCGGCCCTGCACTCCTCCCAAATCCACACCCTCGAACAAGAATTCCGACCGATGGCGCGGGAAGCGATCGGCTCTCCGTGGATGGATGAGGCTCGACCGCGGATCGGTTCCTTCTGGCTGCAGCGAACCATGGACGGGCAGCTCGAAATGAGCCGCTACCTCACCGGAACGGCCAACACCCGGCACAGCCTCGTGCTTCGACTGCGACGCGAACACGGCACGTGGCGCGTCACGGCGATCCATCGTCGCACCGGGCAATCGTTCACGAAAAGAACGCTTCCTCGCATCGTTCGCAGTAGGCCATCAGGTTGTCCTGCGCGCGGCAAAAGGTGCGGAGCGAGGTGTCGTAGGGAACCGCGGCCGTGTTGAGGATCTGCGGATAGACTGCGGCGTCCACCGAGGTCGCGCGGTCGCCAAGAAGAAACGGCCGTTCCCGGAGCTTTTGGGCGATCGCGCGCACGTCCTCGATTCCGAACGCAAGGATCTCGTCGGTCGTGTGGCGGCTCAGCCCCTGTCCCCAGAGGGTGCGCTTCACCGTCCGGCGGAGCTTTCCGAAGACGAGGCCGCGGATCGGCGCAGGAATCGCGCCAAAGAACGCGTCGCGGGTGATCGCGGGAAAGAGCATCCAGCGAATGTGGAGGTTCACGAAGTAGAGGTGTTCCTCCGCCATCCGTCGATACGCTTCCGCGTCTGCGCGCTGCTCCGAGCTGAGGCCACCGTCGAAGTCGATCTCGTACACGGATTCGAGATGCGCCTGGATGAGCGACGAGTCGCCAATGCAGCGGTCGCCGTCGACGAGGGCCGGGAGCTTGCCTTTCGGCCCTCTGGAGGGAAGCGCTTCCACCTTCGTGAAGTCGAGACCCGAGACGCTTAGAAGCGCCTCGGCCTTGAGGTTGAACGCCGAGGCGTTGCGAAGACCCCAGGCCGAGGGGAGCACGAGAAGCTCCAAGGTCACGAGGGGAACTGCCCAGCGCAGACGGTAAGCGTTTGGGCGGTCACGCCGCTTGCAAGATCGCTCGCCAGAAAGACGGCGGCGCGTGCGGTGTCCTCCACGGAAATCGGTCGCCCGAGAGGAGGAACCCCAAAGGTTGGCGGCGTGTCGTTGAGGGCGGCCTGGCCGGCGCCGGTTTCCTGAATCGTGCGGGTTTCCGGCATCGCGGAGCCGCGCACGCAGTTCACGCGAACTCCGTTGGGTCCAAACTCGCCGGCGAGGGATCGACCGAGGGCTTCGATCGCGCCGCAGGCCGACGAGAGGTTGGCCATCTGACTGGCGGCCATCGCGGAGAGCGTGGCCGAGAGCAGGACCACCGAGCCGCCGTTTTCCATGCAGCGGATCGCTTCTCGCGAGGTGAGAAATTGCGAGCGCACGATCTGGGAGAACGGGAGGTCGAAGGCGTCGAGGGACGTTTCGAGAGAGCGCGCCGGATAGCCGAGCGTTTGAGGTCTTCCGCCGATCCCGTTGAAGACCGTGTCGATGCGGCCTTCCTTTGCGATGGCGGTGAGGTAGTTGCGCACGGCGGTTTCGTCGGTCGCGTCCACGACAGCGCCAAAGGCACTGGCGCCGAGTTCGCGAAGTTCGTCGACGAGGTCGTCGACCGGCCGTTTTGCCGAGACGTAGACGGTGGCGCCGTGGCGCGCGTAGGCCCGCGCGACGCCCGATGCGATGGCTCCGCTGGCAGCGAAGATCACGGCTCGTTTTCCTTCGAGAATCATCACGCGCTCCTCCGGTCATCGGCGGCGCCCACATGGGTGTCGATCCAAGTTCGTAGCGATGCGGTTCGGCGAAAGAAGCGTGCGACCTCCTTGCTCAGCGCGGCGGAGCGAAACGTGGCGGCGCTCGGTCGCGACGCGGCGGTCAGCCCTTTCCAGCGAAGAAGTTCGACGTGCGCGTGGTCGCGGGGATAGCCGCGCGGCGCGGTCTTGAGGGGAGGCGATCCTCCGGGGCCAACCTCGATCCCGGCGCGCCGAAGGGATGCGAGGATGCGCTTGAGTGCCGTTGCGGCGCCGCTGTCGATGGCGCCGCGAAAGCGCTTCAGCTGGGCGGGGGACATCAGGTAGATGCCCTCGCCGAGGAAGACCCCGTCCTTGTCGACGTGAACGTACGCGATGCTGCCCCCCGGTGATGCAGAGCCCGCGCCGTGCATCAGTTTGTAAGGCGATTTGTCGGCGCTAAAGCGCGTGTCGCGGTTCATGCGAAACGCTTTGAACGCGCCGAGCTTGCCCTCGAGGGGAGCGAGGAGCGCGCGTAGTGGATCGCGCACGTCGCGGTGAAACGCCTCCTTGGACGCGTGCCAGTGGTCTTTGTGGTTGTTGGCTTCGAGCTCTCGAAAGAAGCGCTGGGCGCCTGGCGAAAACCCGGTGAAGGTGTGTTGTGTCATGCCCTACCGACGGGCGGGCAAGACCGGTTTCGACAGCGCGCCGATTTTTTCTTGAAAGGCGTCTTGGTTCGCAAGAACGGGTACGGTCTGACGGCGGGGAAGCGCGTGAGTGCCGTGCCCATGCCCGTGCCCATGCCCGTGCCCTGGTTGGGGCTCCCTCAGTTCCGTTGACACGGAGAGGGGACCTTGATGTCCAAAAAAGGAAGCCAATACACACAGGCGTATCGAGAGCAGGCGCTGAGGCTCTTGTCGGCGAGCGGGAAGTCG
>JBCDAA010000028.1:0-41002 GCA_039186435.1 Myxococcota bacterium
AGTTTCTTTTCGAGCCTCCTCCGCGCGCCGTGCCTCACCGTTGTAGCTACCGTTGAGCGCGGGCGATCCGTCCGTCGACCGCAACTGTGCGTCGCGTTCTCGAGCAGTTCCTGCCGCTCGGTTCGTCGCCTCTTGACATTCTTCACCGATTGGTGAATATAGAAAGAGTAGCGAATTCTCATCTTTTTCCGAGGAGCTAGACATGGCTGTTCCCGAGCTCGTCAGAGCGCACAAATCCCGCGGTAGACACATTGAGGTCGGTGCGAATCGCATCTTCGTCCGAGACGAGGGGACCGGTCCGGTCGTGCTCCTCGTTCACGGAGTTCCCTCAAGCTCATTTCTCTTTCGCAAGATGATCACCCGGCTCGCTTCGTCCGGGCTGCGCGTCGTGGCGTTCGACTTCTTGGGCACCGGGCTAAGCGACAAACCTCGTTCCGGGTCGTACGACTGGCACTCCCAGGCTGAGTTGATTGGAGGTGTCCTCGATGCCCTCGACATTCGAGAGGTGCATCTCGTCGTGCACGACATTGGCGGCCCTATCGGCGTGGAGTGGGCTGTTCGTAACCCCGATCGGGTTCGGAGTCTCACCGTCACAAACACCCTCCTCAACGTGGCCGAGTTTCGACCACCGTTTCCGATGTGGATGTTTCGCGTACCGCTCCTTCGGCACATTGTATTCGCAACCCTCAGCGCGGCGGGGTTTCTCTTCCTGATGCGGAAGCTTGGCGTTCGAGACGGGACGAAGGTCACCTACGCCGACATGAAGGCCTGGATCTGGTTGCTCAAGACCGGCGGAGGTCGCCGCTCCTTCCTCTCGATCATGGATGGGTTTCGCCTCACGGAGGATCACGCGGCGTACCTCCGGAACGGCCTTCGCGCGATGTCCGTGCCCATCCAGACCGTATGGGGGGTCCATGATGTAGGGATCCCGATCTCGCAGCGCGATTATGTTCTGCAGAACTTCGCGGTGGAAGAAAGCCACGAGCTCGAGGCTGCGCACTTCCTGCAGGAAGAAGTTCCCGAGGAACTGTCGAAGCGAATCACCGACTTTGTGGACTCCGTGTCTTCGCGTGCAGACGCTCCCTTTGAGCATTCGCGCGCCAGCTAGGTCCGCGATGAATCCGCGCTCGCCAGGACTAGAAACCACGTTCCCGGAGTTGACAGGCGCCCGCGGCGGCGGAGAGTAGTCGCATGCCCCGTCAGATCGAGTACGACGCCAGCGCTGTCCGGCAAAGCATTCTCGACGCCTTCTGGTTGCAGGGGTTTGAAAAGACCTCGCTTCGCGATCTGGAGTCCGCGTCGGGTCTCAACCGCCGCCAGCTCTACAACGGCCTCGGCGACAAGCGGTCGATGTTCCTCCAGGCGCTCGATGATTTCGTCGCTAGGTTTGGGGCAAGGCTTTTCACGTCGATGGAGAGCAGCGACGCGGGTCTGTCGGACATCGAGAATCTCCTGAATACACTTTTGGAGATCGCAGAGCAGGGGACTGGCCCCGTCGGCTGTATGGTGTGCAGTGCGTCGCAGGAGAGTATCGCGAGCGACGAAGGCGTTCGCGTGCGCATTGATGCCTACTTTGCGCGCGTGCGTGCAGCGTATCGAAACGCGCTCGTGGGGGCGGTGCGAAAGGGAGAGGTGGCGCTTTCGGACGAAGACGTCGAAACGCGAAGCGATGTCCTTTTTGGCTGCCATGTCTCTCTGTGCATCCTGGCCCGCGCCGGGCGGCCGGTAGCGCAGCTGCGTCGGTTGGCGAAGCAAGCACTTCTCGACATCCACTAAAATTTTTTGCCCGAAATTCACCTTTCGGTGAAATATTTTTCGACGGGCCGAGACGCGGTCTGAATTCAGGAAGCAAACACAGAAGAGTGAAAGGAGAGAGCGATGAACATCGAGACAAGAATCAAGGTGAGCGCAACCCCGGACCCATGCTGGGAAGTGCTTGGTCTTCAGTTTGGGGACATCGGTTCCTGGGCCACGGCGATCGTCCGATCGAGGATCGATCGACACCCACAGCTCGGGGCTGAACGCGTATGCCAGCTTCGCGGGATGGGAGGGATGGGGCCCATGGAGATTCGTGAGGAGCTTGTCGACTTCGACGAGGCGGAACGTCGGCTTGAATACAAAGTTCAGTCGGGCTTGCCAAAGTTCATCCTGTCCGCCCGGAACCGTTGGGCGGTTGAAGACAACGGGGACGGGACGAGCACGATCGTGAGTCACGCGAAGATCAAGCTGGCTTGGTACATGGTCCCGATGAGTCCGATGATGAGGATTCAATCGCGTCGGGACCTCGCGCGCGTTGCGGAAGAACTCAAGTACCGCATCGAGCACGGCGCCGCTCATCCACGCAAGCTCGAGGCGATTTCCGTTGCAGCGGCTGCGTAGGGTCGGCGGTACTTCGGAAGAGTCAGCGCGGCGTTGCCGTCTCACGAAAGGCGCTGCGAATGGCGAAGGCTAAGGTGTTTTCGCAGGCCTTTCGCGAGCGCGCGATACAGCTCGTGCGAACCAGCGAGTCCGATCATCCATCGCGGCAATCCGCGATCAACAGGGTCGCTCGAAAAGTTGGCTGTAGCCCGGAGACTCTCCGCAAATGGATCCGCGGAGCGGAAAAGCAAGCGGCGCAGGCCTAGCGGAGACTGTGCGTGCATACCCGGTATCGCGCCCTCATCTGGGATGGTGGCTCTCCATTGGTGGTGGGCTCACGCTGGTCTTCGCGCTGGCCCTCAGCGATGGCGCGTGGAGCGAGTGGGTCAACGTGTTCGGCGGCTTTCCTGGACGCTTCGCGGTGCGCTGCATTGCGGCTGGCGCGGCAGCCCTCCACGTCAGCGAAGGCGTCCTCGCCCGGCTTGCGGTTCGAAAAGGGCTGCCTGCCGCACGCTGCTGGGGCATCCAGACGCTTCTGGTGGGCTATCCCTCGTTGCGGCTTCTGCTGCTGGAGCCCGCTGCACCAGAGCGGCGCTCGATCGCATGAACGCTCCGCGTGTGAACCATACGATGACTGATTCGGGGTGAGGGAAGTCCCTCTGAGCGTCTCGTAGATCGCAGCATGCACCGCGCGACCGCGCTTTTGCTTCTTGGAGGATGCTCCATCGTCTTCGACCCTGGCTCGCTGGGAACGAGGGATGCAGGAGATCGCCCAGACGCAGGGGCGCGCGATAGCGGTACGGGACGTGACTTCGACGCAAGGGTCGACCTTGATGGACAGGTCGACTTTGACGCAGGCGAGCGAGAACTCGACCCGATTCGTGGTGGCAGTTCCTTTGAGGGAGAAGCCATCGAGCTACCATTTGTCTCGGATGCGTCGGATCGCGCCGCGTTCGCGAAGACGTTCTACTCGTTTACGGTCTCAGAGCCGACCCAAATCCAGCTGAGCAGCGAGCGCGATGGCGACTGCGTCGATTCGATCTATGACTTCGGACCGCGCCAGGGCGGAATGTTCTACACCATCGCGTCACTCTTCGCCCGAGAGTGTGCGAGCGCGACGATCAACTTCGCGCCGGGCGAGTACGCGGTCGGCGTTGGAACGACGGATGTCGCAGCCGATGTTGCGTTTCGGATCAGCGCCACGCCCATTTCTCCGCCCGAGACGTGTCGCGGCAATGCGCTTGTCTTCAACGACACGAGCGCGCGCATGCTCGATGCATGCCGAGAGTTCGTCGGAACGATCTATCTGGGGCCGGCGCTCGACGGTTTCTATGCGGGGCCGAACGTGAGGACGGTGGAAGGCAGCGTGGTTGGCGACAACGGATACAGTCTCGACGTTCCGGTGATGCCTCTTGTCGAAGTCACGCAGGACATCGAGTTCAACGTAAGTACTCGGGGCCTAGTCGACCTTCCTCAACTGGCTCGCGTGGGCGGACAGTTCCGCGTTCCTCTCAATGCGGTCGAAGCCATTCACGTTCCCAATCTCACGTCCCTCGGCCGGCTCACGATTTGGGGCATCGACGGTCTCTCCGTGCTCGAGCTGCCTTCGTTGACGACGGCGGGGTCCCTCGACATTCGCGAAAACCCAGACCTCGTTGAGATTGATTTTCCGCGTCTCGAAAGAGTCGACGGAGCTTTTGGAATCCATTCGAACCCAATGCTTCCCGAGTGCGATGTCGAAGCCCTCCAGCGGAGAGTCGCGATCGGCGGCGAAGTTCAGGTTCTTCTCAACGCCCCCTGTGAGTGAAGATGCGTCCCCTCCTCGTTCTCAGCATGGTTGCTCTTTGCTCGACAGCGATCGCGCAAGACACGAACGACCTCGACCAAGCCGCTGCGCTGGTATTTCAAGCGGGGACCACCGAATTCGAAGAGGGTCGCTTCGAGGCCGCGCTGGATCACTACCAGACGGCCTACCGACTCAGCGGTCGACCCGCGCTCCTCTACAACATCGCGCTCTGTCACGATCGCCTTGAGCAAAAAGACGAGGCGATCGCGTTCTACGATCGCTTTGTTCGCGAGTCCCCCAATCATCCGGCTGTTCGACGTGCGAGCGCGCGGCTGGAGATCTTGCGCGAAAGCGAACGTCGTCCTCGTGGCGACACGGATGACACGGATGACACGGATGACCCGAACGACGACGATTCGGCGAGTTCGCCCAACCGGCGCGGGCCCGCGTTACTCCTCAGCGTCGCGAGCGCGTCGCTGATCAGCTGGGGCAGCGCGGGGCTCATCGCACGAAATCGATACCGCAACGCCGATCGCGCGTGCGGTCGCGACTGCAGCAACTCGCGAAAGCGCGGGATTCGGCGTCCCTCTCGCACGGCTGACGTCAGCCTCGGCGTTGGCGTTGTCGCTGCGGTCGGTGGGTTGGTTTGGCTGATGGTGGAACGTCGCCGAAGCGGTGTTGAGGTCACGCCGGTGGCGAGTCGCCGCGGTGCAGGCGTCCAAGCCCGAATCGCGTTTTGATCGCTTAGATGCCGAGCGGCGCAGCGACTGCGGGCTTTCGCAGCTTCCAAATCCATCCGTCGAAGAGGAAGTGCAGCATCGAGGTCCCGACGTAGTAGGCAAGAAAGACCTCGGAGCCTCGGCTCGGCTGCACGAGCAGGTAGAGCGCGCCAAACGCGGCGATCACGATCGGGGCGAAGACGAGCGGTCGTCCGAGAAGAACCGCGGCCAGGGATCGGCGATCGCGTCCGGCGAAGCGCCGCTCGGCAAAGTGGTGAACGAAGGCGAGGTACTCGAGCGCGTGAGCGGCGCCAAAGCAGAGGTACCCAACGATGGGGCCGTGCACGAGAAAGACCGCGAAGAGCAGAATCGTCGAGGCGAGAAAAGTCCAGCGCGGGATGCGGTCGACCGCGGCCATGCGTTCGCCGCGCCACCACCAGAGCACCACGACCGCGGTGAACACGAGCGTCGCGATGACGATTGCGCGGTAGGCCGCGTGCTCGATGACCGGCGTGAGAAAACGAAGGACGCGCGCGCTGGCCGGATGGTCCGAAAACGTTGTGGGACGGGCGACCGGCAAGACCACCGCGAGCATGCCGACCAAGGTCCACAAGAGCGCGCGATCGCGACGCGCCTGGGACCGCGTTTGAAGTCCTCCGCCGGCCTTTCCGGCGTACGCGCGAAGGATGCCGTAGCGCTGCTGGACCGTATGCCAGACGTTCCAGAGCCCGCTGACGAGAAGAAGCGCCGCGAACGCAGGCACGCGAGCGCCCCCGATTTCGAACGGTTCCTCGATGCTCAGAAGCGCGGCGGCGACGCCAAAGATCACGAGAGGAGCGACGACGTAGTCGCGGGCGCGGTCCTGAAAGGTTGCTTTGTCGCCGTAGATGAGAAGGAAGGTGTAGTGGCGATGGATGTAGGTCAGTCCGAGGACCACCAGGATCGCGAGGGTGAGCGCCTGTCTCTTTTCGAGCGCGGAAAGATCGGGAAGTCCAAGGGGCGCAGCGCCAAGGCCCAAACCAAAGACGACCCAGAGGTAGACGGGCACCCAGCAGAACGCGAGAAGCGCGACGTCAAACGCGGGCGAGCGCAGCCACGGTCGTTTTAGATGCTGAAGCAATCCTCTTCCGGATCGTCCACGCGAACGGTGGCGCCCCGGCGATCACGGCAGGTCGCGCAGGGGTCCGCCGCGGCGGGAAGGCAGTCACAGGAGCAGCAATCAGGGGGCAGCGCCTGACACGCAAAGCGGGGTTCGCAGGTCTCGTCGCCGGTGCAGGTTTCGAGGCAGTACTCGGTTCCTGCGTTGCAGGTGCGTTCGCCGCAGGGAAGGGTTCGCGACTCGCAGCGAACACCCGCGTCGACCCCTGGGGCAGGCGGCGGCAGCGTCGGTCGATCGACTTCGCGACTGTCGAAGCAACCCACGCAGCACACGATGATCGCAGCAACGAGGATGCGCATGGCGGGACGATAGCAGTGGCAGTCGTCCCGACAAAGAGTCAGCGAAGGCGGATTTCGCGGCCTTCGGCTTCGTCCACCGTGCGGCAGAAGAGCGCCCAGCGTTCGTAGTCGCCGGCTTGGACCCGGCCGAGCGGAACGCGCAGGCGTCGTTGAATCGTCAGGTAGTCGCCGTCGACGTTGGACTCCATCGAAAAGCTTGCGCCGCTTGCTTCCGCAGAGACTGGCGGGAGCGAAACCCGCGGCGCCCCGTCGATGGTTTTGATGCGAACGACCACGTCGAGATTGACCGGCGGTCCGATGATCTGCGTTGTGCGGCGCTCTCCGACGCGGGCAAATCGCGGCGTCATCATCGTCGGAAAGACCGCCGGCAAAACGACGGCGTTGCCCTGCTGCCGCGCGAGGGCGGGAACCCGCGCGGTGTAGCGAAGCACGAAAGGCTGCTCGGGATCTTCGCGTCCGGCGATGCGAAGCGACTCGAGGCTTCCGCCGCTGAGGAGACGGGCCACGTACGCCTCTTCGAAGCGCTGTTCGATCATCGCCTCGGGAATCCCTTCGAGATCCGCGCGCCATTGAATCGCTTCGTAGCCGCGCACCGTTTCCACGACGTCGACCGTGGCCGAACCGTCGGCCGCGATGTCCGCGGTGACCTCGATGCGGCGAAAGTCCTCTTCGCCCGTGGCTGGCGGAATCGTGACGCGCTCCACCGACGCCGGATCGTCCGCGGTGAGCACCAGCGCGTCCTGTCCGCGAAGGGCGGGGGAGACGTAGCCGAAGGGAACGCCGCGCGAACTCGGGTGCAGGTACGTAGCGTTCTCACTCGCGCCAAGCTGCACGACGAGATTCGAATAGGTTTCCTCATCTGCCAGGTTGGACTGCGTCTGATCCGCGTTTGCGCCGCGTGCCAGAACGAGTGTCGACCGGACGTCGAGGAGTCCGAGAAGGTAGTGCAGGATGCGCGCTCGGTTGCCGGTGCGGCCGGCGAGCATGACCGCAGCCTGGCCGAAGACCTCGTTGTTGTTCTCGACGTTTTCGAGGAGCCAGCTGTAGATGCGGCGCGCCTTTTCTTCGTCGCTGGTTGCGGTTCCAGCGACCTCATGAGCGAGACGAAGTGCGGCCGGATCCGCGACCTCTCGGTCGGCGAGCACATCCCGAAGCCCGCCAAGAAAGCCGGACCAGGTCGCGCGCACGCCCCAGTTGATGGAAGGGATGAACTCACGAATGGAGATGCTTGCGGGCTCCTCGACGAGCGGCTGGCTTTGGTCAACGCGCCAGCGGAGCACGGTTTGGTCGCCCTGCTGGCTGCGCTGCGTTTCGGGCGCGGGCCCGCGCGGATCGACCACCGCGTCCATGCCCTCGAGAAGCACGACCACCAGCTCGGAGCGGTCGAAGGGCAGCTCGAAACTCGCAAAGTAGAACCGATCGCCGAGAAGGCCGCCCGGAATCCCGGAGGGCGGATCGAGAACGCGCAGGTACTCCTGCTCCACGTAGTCGCCAACCGCGAGGTTCGGCAGTGAGATCGTCTCTTTGCCTTCGATCAGATCGGGCTCGAGGCGGACGCCGTCGGGCTTGATGGTGTGGAGGTTGAGGAGCGTTGCGCCTGCCGGTGGCGAGAACTCGCCCTGCGCGTCGACGGCTTCCTCGCTTTGCAGCTTGTAGATCTGATGCGTGAGCGCGACTGAGGACATGTCCTCGAAGACGCGCACCACGGTGTAGTCGAAGACGAGAACCTGCGGCTGGTCGTACTCGCGACCCGCGGCTTCGAACTCGCGGAGCACCTCCGCTCCGTCCATGCGATACCCCTCGAGCTCGAAGGGACCGCCGAGGGCGTTGTGAATGCGGCGAAGGTCCGCCATGGACGCCGACTCGCTGGCGATCGCTTCACCGAGCACACGAACGGCGGCGTTTCGATCGCCTTGGGCGAGCGCCAAATCCGCCTGCGCCAAGCGCACCGTGTCCGAACGGGGCGAGAGCGTTTGCATCTCATTCAGAAGCGCGGTGATGGCCTCGTTGTCCGCGCGTCCTTCCGCGAGGTCGAGGCGGCTCCCAAGAAGGGTGCGCCGCGACTGGCGCGGCTCGAGGCTCGCCAGGCGATCGAGTTCCGCGGTTGCATTGTCCCAGCGGCGCTGCCGCACAAAAAGCTGAAAGCGCGCTGAGTTTCGTGCGTCGCATTCCATCACCGCGTCGGTGTAGCGATCGATGTCGGTGATCCGGTCGCGGCGACGCGCCGATGCGAGTGCTGCATTGAGGGCGGGGCAAGAGCCAGGCGCGGTTTCAATGGAGCGCGCAATGTGGGTGTTGGCTTCCGCGTCCCAGCCGCGGCTGAGCAGAAGTTCGACGAGGGTGAGCCGGATTGTCGACATCCCCGGCCAGCGCTCGATGGCGCGACGCAGGTCGGCAATGGCTTCCTGGTCGCGACCGTCGGCGGCCTTGAGGCGCGCGAGCTGCAGCACGGGAAACCATGCGCGGTCGTCGCGTTCGAGAATCCCGCGGAGCAAGCGCCTCGCGTTGTCCCGTCGCATGTCGCTGGTGACCAGCGGATCGGCGAGGGCGATCGCGGATTGAAGCGTGCGAACCACCGGTGAACCCGGGCCGCGTGCGCGCGACGCGAAGGCTTCGCGGGCGCCGACGGTATTTCCGCGCGAGAAGAGCGCCGAGGCGCGAAGGTACTCGGTGAATACGTCGTCCTCGTCGCGCCAATAGTCGTCGCTGGCCCAGAGCGCGGGGTCCGTCACATCCGTGTTGGGGGTGCCCTTCGAAAGGGTAACGCCAAGGATTGGATTGGGGTGGCGTGTGGTGACCTTCGCCGCGATCTCGTGGCGGCCGGCGGTGAGCTCGACGGTGTGAAAGGTGACGCGGCGAAGGGGTTGCCGGCGGTGGTCGAGACGCGCGACCGGCTGTCCGTCGACGCGCAACTCGACGGAGTTCGGGGTTTCGAGGCGAAGGGTGTAGCGGCCTGCCTCGGGTGCTTCGAAGAAGGCTTCCGCGTAGGTCGTTCCTGCGGCCGGGACCGGTCCCGCGCCGAGATGGACGGCGCATCCGCGCGCTTCGAGGGTCCGCGTGGGATGGGTGCCCCGAAGGACGCCGAGGTCGTACTCGTCCGCGAGGGGGCCGACCTCGAACGCTTCGTGGTTTTGGTCAAAGCCAAGAAGATCGCGCGGGCCAAAGGGACCGGCGACGCGCCACTCACGAAGGCAGCCCGTCTCGCTCGCGAGGCGCCGGACCGCGTCCATGTCGCCCTTTTGGTAGGCGATCTCGAGGAGGATGTCGGTGACCGTTTGCGCGGCGGCGGGACCGACGCGTCCGCGCACCGCGGCGAGGCGGCCTTCGGACTCGCGAAAGTTTGGCGCGATGTGGGTGAGTTCCTCGACGCCGGCCGCCGCAACTTCGGCGACGGTTCCGTCCGAGTTTTCGAGGGTGGTGAGAAAGGCGTCGAGGGCCGTGGTCGGCTCGCCGTGGGAGTAGGCGTCGAGACCCTTGAGGAGATGGAGTGATCCGTCGTTCGGAGAGACACGAAGGGCCGCGGCGATCGCGTCGGCAGCGCGCGCCGGATCGCCGTCGTCCCGGAGGAGTTCCCCCGCGGCCCAGGCGCGCTGTGCGGCGGCGTCGTCCGGTCGCTCGGCGGCGCGGGCGCGCAGGTCTTCGATGGTGAGCTCGTCAGGGGTACGGCTTCCGCCGCGCGGGCACGCCATCGCAAGGATCAAAACTGCCAGAAGAGAGGTTCTCATTGCGCTCCCTCCAGGATCAGTCGCTGTCGCAAGATCTGGTCGACCTCCTCGACCCAGCGACGAAACGCGCCGTACTCGTTCGGCTCGATGCGGTCGCGCCGAAGCTCGAACTCCGTGCGCGTCATGACCTGCCGGCCGCTCGCTTCGACCGTCATGCGAAGACGGCCGAAGGGGCTCTCGGCGGTTCCGCCCTCGGGCGCCTGCCGCACGCTGGTGCCGCCGGGCATTCGCGTGGTTCGCTCCTCGACGTAGGAGGTCGTGCCGCCGAGGTCGAGGGGGTAGTTGCGACTCGGCGCGCGGGCGAGCGTTCGCGTTAGATCGCTCATGACCGTCGGCGCAGAACGGAGCATGTCCCCGTCGCGCTGCGCGAGCTGCGGGACTTCGGCGCGGTACTCGTAAACCACGGGCGCTTCGAGATCGTCGAGGTTTTCGAACTCCTGCGACTCGAGCCGCAATCCTGGAAAGTAGTTTCGAAGGCGCCGCTCGAAACGCTCGGCGCGCGTGCCCTCCGCCTGGTAGGTCGAGCGATAGCCGGGCGCTTCCGTGCCGCGCACGCTCTCGCGGCCGCGAACCTCCGCGCTCCCGTCTCGGGCGAGGCGCACGTCGAGGTTTCGCTCGCGACGGTTCTGATCGGGCGGAAGCACGGGCGTGCGCCGAAGCTCCGAGCCCTCCGGCCAGACGTGCAGCACGGTGACGCCCTGGTCCATGGTCGGAAGCTCCGTCACGCCGGAGTGCTCTGCGGTTCCGTCGATGTAGAGGTTCAGACCCGGCACGTAGGCGATCGCGTGATCGAAGACCGCGAGCGACGCCGGAAGGTCGTTGATGTTGCCGTTGCGCCGCGTTCGAACGAGAACGACATGCGCGTCGATGCCCGCCTCCCGGAACATCGTGTAGAGGAGCGACGCCTTGTCTTTGCAGTCGCCGAAGCCGCGGCTGACGATCTGCGGCACGCGGTAGGGCTTGTAGCCGTGAATGCCGAACTCGAGGCCGACGTAGCGGGTGTGTTCGACGACCCAATCGTGAATCGCTACGACGCGGTCGCGTTCGCTTTCTTTGCCGCGAATGAGCTCGGCGACGGTGCGCTGAAGGCTTTCGTCGGCGTAGAGCTGATCCTGGATCAGACCCCAGTACCAGCGGCCCACGTCCTCCCAGGTTTGGTAGGTCGAGACGTGCAGGTAGGGGGAGATCTCCGTGAAACCCGGCATGCCTGGCTCCGAACGAATTGCCGGAACGTCGGTGGCGCGGTAGCGGTCGATGCGCAGGCCGTTTTCCTCGCGGCGATCGTGCTCGAGACCCTGGAGTGAGGGTTCGTTGAAGTAGAACTGCCGACGCGCCGGCGTGATGAGGACGTACTCCTTGTTCACCGTCGGCGAGAAGCTCTGGAGGAAGGTGAGGTCGCCGTAGTAGTCGGCGAAGACGTTTCGGTGGGCGACGTCGTCGACGCGCCAGCGAAGCTCCACGACATCGCCGGCTTCGAGATCGGGAAAGACCACGACGAGCGCGCGGGTGTCGTAGTAGATGCGGTACCAGGGCTCGCCGAGCTGCTGCTCGAAGTACTGCGTGGCTTCGAGTTCCTGACCGCCGCGGTGAATGCGCGCGAGACGAACGTCGACGCGCTGGGAGCCCGGATCAAACTGAATCGAATAGGTGCGCATCTGGCGCGCGCCCTCGTCGTCGTGAACCTGCACGGCCACCTGACGGAAGGCGGAGCCGAGGCCGTTGTCGTAGACGGTGTTGACGGTGAGGTCCTGGAGCGTGGTCAGCGGATAGCCCTGCTGCTCGCGGGTGCGCTGAAGAAGCTCTTCGGTGCCGACGGCGTAGCGCTCGTCGGGGCGCTCCTGCGGCTGGATCTGCTCGAGAAGCTCGCGGGTTTCGGCGTCCTGGGGACGAATGCGCAGCGCTGCACGAAAGGCTTCGATCGCGGCGTCCGATTGCTGCAGCCGGAGCATTAGCTGGCCGTGCGCCACGATCGTGGACGCGTCCTCGGGGGCAATGCGGCGCGCGGAGACAAAAATCGCCTGCGCAGCGTCAGTCTCGCCGATCGCTTCGTAGATGGCGGCGATGTACCGCAGGTTGTTCGCGGAAGGACGAATGTCGGCGAGGTCTTCGAGGTGCTGAAACACACCCGCGCGGTCGCGGCGGCGAACACCGTCGGCGATGAGGTTTCGGCGGCTTGAAACATCGTTGTGCCGAAGGCCGAGGGCTTCGCTGCGAAGGCGAACCGAGGCGTCGTGATCGCCGGCGGCTTCCGCGTAGCGGGCGCGTGCGAGGGTGAAGCCGTGCGCGCTCGCTGCTTCAGCTGCGGCCTCTTCGACCAGACGTCGCGCGGCGCGCGGAAGATCCATTTGCTGGTAGAGCTCCGCGCGCAGCATGCGCGCTTCGATGCGGACGATGCCGGTCGCTTCGTTTTCGATGCGCTCGAGGAGTGGGAGCGCCTCTTCCGGGTGAAGTCCGCTTCGCCGAACCTGCGCCTCGAGGAGCCACGCCTTCGGTTCGCGCGGGTAGCGTTCGAGGGCGCGGTGCATCCAGCGCATCGTTTCGCTGCGCTGTTCCTGCAGTCGGGCGGCGAGCTCGAGGTGTTCAAAGACAGGAGACTCCTCCGCGGCCCGGGCGGCGAGCTGGCGCGCGCGATTTTCGTTGGGGTCGTCGGAGGAGCTGACCATCAAAAAGCGCGCGAGGTCGTAGAGCGTACGACCCGAGGCGCGAGGGGACGAGGCGGCGGCTTCGAGGCGCGTCAGCGTGGTCTCGGGCGCCCGTCCTGGGGTGACGCCGTGACCTTCGGGAAACGAATTCGGAATGCCTTCCACCCCGGCGTTGACGTTGTCGAGGGCGGCGCCGCGACTTCCGGTGACGCGGAGGTAGAAGCCCCAGGTTCCGTCGGTGGCGCAGGTCTTGACGAGGAGCCGGTTTGCGCCTGCGTGCGCGCCGACGGCGATGGCCTGGCGATCCGGATCGGGGCTGCGGTACACGTCGTCCGCGAAAACCTCTTCTCCGTTCCACCAGATCTTGCTCGCGCCGCCACCGCCGAACCAGAGGGTGAGCGGCTGTGCGCGACCGCTTTGAACGACGGTTTGCGCGTAGCCGCAGACGTTGCTGGTCGGGCGCGCGACGGCGTCGAAGTTGACGTAGCCGATGCGGGTGATGTCCGGGTACCCGCGCCAGCCGACGTCACGCTCTTTGCCGGGCCAGGTGGAGGTCACGTCGAAGCCTTCGGTCTCGGGGCCAAAGGCGCGCGCGAAGCCCTGTTTGCCTTCGTTGTCGAAGGGCGCTGCGATCTGCCAGCTGGTGACGGAGCCGAGCTGCTGGAGGACCTCGTTCGCTTCGTACGTTCGTCCTGCACGGAGATAGGCCCGCGCCAAGAACGCGCCGGCGAGGCCCCGGCGATCGGCGGCAAGGCGCCGGTTGCGGTAGAGGCGTTCGAGTTCGGTCCGGGTGACTGCCGGAGTGGCTTCGCCCCAGTTTCGCCAGAGCTCGTAGAGCGCGATCGTGCCACGCGGTCCGCGATCGCGGGCGGCCTGGCGCGCGAGCTCCTGCTGCTCACGGTCGTAGGGATTGGATTGGGCGAGGGCGGGCGCGGCGAACGTTAGGACGACGAGGGCGGCGCTGCGAAGAGCGGTGGGCGTCAACGGAAACCTCGAAAGAGCGAGCCAAATTTGAGGGGACGGTACTTATCGCTACCTCTGGGGACAAGCCGCGGGGGGTCAATGTTCCAGGCGCTTTTCGAAGAGTCCGACGTCGCGGAGGTCTTTTCGAGCGATGTCGTGGCGCCGCCCGCCGCGTCAGCTATGGTCGCGCCGTGGCGAGCGGGTCCACGCCAGCACGCGAGGGAAGCCTGATCGGCGGCGTGATCAAGGCGATGCGGCCCCATCAGTGGGTCAAAAACGGCTTCGTCGTCGCTCCATTGGTGTTTGCGAAGCTCGTCGGCGATCCCGCGATGATGATGCGCTCCTTCGCGGCGGCGGTGTTCTTCAGTTTTGCGGCGAGCTGCATCTACTTGATGAACGATATCGCGGACATCGAGGCGGACCGCGCGCACCCTAAGAAGCGTTTTCGGCCCATTCCGAGCGGTCGTGTTCCCATCAAGGTCGCGCGCGGCGTCATGGTTGCGCTCGCGCTGATGGCGCTCGCCGGAGCTGCCCTCCTCAACTGGAAGACGCTCGCCACCATCGGTGGCTACATCGCGTTGCAGATCGCGTACACCTTCCGCCTCAAGCGGGTCGCGTATCTCGATGTGCTTTGCATCGCCGCGGGCTTTGAGCTTCGGGTTCTCGCGGGAAGTTTCGCGCTCGACGTTACGCCGTCGAACTACCTCTTGGCGGTCACCGCGTTGATTTCACTCTTCTTGGGCTTCGGCAAACGAATGCACGAGCTGCGACAAGGCAAAGGCGCGACGAAACAGCGAAGCGCGCTCGGCAAGTACAGCGAGAAGTCGTTGACGGTGCTCCTGCAGATGACGGCCCTCGCGACGACCGGCACCTACGTCGTCTACACCCTCGATCCTGAGACGCGGGCGTTCTTCGGGACCGACTACCTCGCGGGGACGATCATCTTTACCGAGTTCGGGATTCTCCGCTTTCTGGATCTGATGCGAAACCAAACGGACGCGGCCAGCCCGACCGAGCAGATGCTCAAAGATTGGCCCTTCCTCCTCAACCTCGTGGCCTGGGCCATCGCGGTCGTCGTCGTCATCTACGTCACCTGAGCTGGGACGAACCTGAGGGGAGCCGGGACGAACCTGAGAGGACGGAGTTCTTCGGTTTCGTCAGGTAGGGGAGGGACGGAGTTCTTCACTTTCGTCAGTTGGGCGCGACGGCCTGAGGCGCTTCAGCGCGCACGGCCCGTTTGCGAAGCGAACCGTGGTCTCGATCGCCGAAGCGCATCGTTGGCCGAATACCTGGCGCTACCACCGAAGGGGTGATCTCGCTCGAGGGGAACATCTGCACAAACGCGGGGTTCTCCACCGCGCGATCCACCACGGAGCGCTCGAGGATCATCGAGTTGTACTGCTCCGCAGCCAGCTCGGGCGTATTGCTGTTGAGGATCACCTCAAGGTCGTACTTGCGTGCCATCCGCCGAAGCCCTGGAATCCGTGACTCGTAGGGCGTCCAGCTATCGGCGCTGCACCCGTTTTCGCTGCATCCGAACACCCCCTCCGCCCCGTGCACAAAGATCGTTTGATTGCCCGTCGTATGACCGGGGGTGCGAAGGAGCAGACAGCCCTCGCCGAGCTTCACGTCCGCGTCGAAGAGAACAACCCGGTCGGAAGGAACGCCCCGCTTGCCGTCCGCGATGAACCAGCTCTGCTGCATCGGGTGAAGGTCGTCCCAATCGGTCCACTCCGCCCGCGGTGCCAAGAGGTACGCGTTCGGAAAGCGCGCGGTGAAAGTGGTCCCGTCCGCGCAGATGTAGTCGCTCCCCAGAAGCGGCCGGAGATCCTGCGTGTGAAAGTGGTCGAAGGCGATGAGATCGATGTCCGCTGCGCTAAGGCCCAGCCGCTCGAGCTGTTCGTCGACCTGACCGGACTGCTTGGCGAGAATGCGCTTCGTTTGCTCGGCGGCCGGCAGCTTTTCGATCATCTGCGCGAAGAAGGGCGTCTTCTCCGAAGCGACATAGTCCGTGGGGTTGAAGAGGATGTTCTTGAGTTCGCCCCCCGCTTCGACCTGCACCAGCAGACAGCGGTGGTTCATCTGCAGGTACGGAAAAGGCAGGGGGACCGAATGGTTAAACGCGAACGCCGTGGGATAGAGAAGCGTGGAGAGCGGGAGCGTTCGAACGCTCACCACCTTGGGCCCCTCGCGAAGCTCATCGCCGAGCACGCGGCCCGTCCTTCGATACTCGCGCATGCGGGTTCCGGCGACCTGTCCGCATCGCGCGTCGTCCAGGTCGTGAAGAACACGCACCCAGGGCACGCGCGAATCGAGAGGTTCACCCAACTTCATAGATAGAATCCTGGGTGGAAGGCGCGCGAACGGCAAGCGTCCTGACAGCTTGGCGAAGCACTCGTAGGTACGCTGCCATCGCGTCATCTACCAACCCAAAAGACGGGGATCTGCCCTGGGCACGCGCTTTGCTCTCTCAAACGTATGCAACGACTCATCGGGCTGACACGCCTCGAACTCACCACAGGAAATATTGCCGACCAGGGCACGGACGCGGTGGTCAACGCCGCGCATCCAGACCTCCTCGGAGGGCAAGGCGTCGACGGAGCGATCCATCGCTTCGGCGGGCCACGGATTCTCGACGCCTGTCGCGAGATCGGCGGCTGTCCGGTGGGAAACGCGGTGATCACGCACGCAGGCGACCTGCCGGCGCGCTTTGTGATTCATGCGGTCGGACCGGTCTACGACCCCTACGATCCTCCGGATGCGCTTCTTCGCATGGCGTACCTAAACTGCTTTCGGATCGCGGCGGCGTATGGTCTCGAGTCGATCACCTTTCCATCGATTTCGACGGGAGCCTTTTGTTATCCGCTCAATGTCGCGGCGCCGATCGCGCTCGGCGTTGCGCTGAAGTTTCTGCGTCGTGAGACCCATAACCTGCAGCTCGTTCGGTTTGTGCTCTACCCCCGAGAGCAACCTCAGGCGCATCCGATCTTTGTGAGGGCGCTGGAGAATCTGGAGACCGCGACCGTCCAGCTGCGATCTGAAAAGTGATGCATCTCGGTAGCCCTTCGGAAAACGCAGCGTACCCTCGAAGCGATGCGTTTCTTTCTTTGGATGGTCGTCCTTCTTGGATGCACTGGCGATTCCGAGTCCTCGACGGACGCCGCTGCGCGAGACACGAGCGCTCCCGATGCCGTCGCTCACGATTCCGCAACGGACTCCGCGAGCGCGGACTCCGCAACCGTGACCGACGCCGCAACCGGCACCGACCCGACGGCGGACATCGAGGCCGTCCGCGCTTCGGGAAGCGCCGGTGCGTACTCGTTTTCGGTCACGATTCGAAGCGACGAAACCGGGTGCGACCTCTACGCAAACTGGTGGGAGGTCGTGCGCCCGGACGGAACGCTCGTGTATCGCCGCATCCTTGGACACAGCCACGTGGACGAGCAGCCCTTTACACGAAGTGGGGGTCCCGTCCCCATCGAGGAAGGCGACGAGGTGATCGTGCGCGCGCACCTCCATCCGCATGGCTACCGCGGTGAGGTGTTGCGCGGATCGGTCGCGACCGGTTTTGCGACCTGGGACGCACCGGACGATTTTGCCCTCGGCCTTGCGAGCGAAGCGCCGCTACCGGACGGCTGCGCGTTCTGAGGGTCGACGTTCTGAGCCTCGACGCTCTGAGCCCCGATGTCTGGGTGTTCCGGTGTTCTGGCGAACGTCAGGGAAGCGGCACGCGGGTCCAGTTCGCGAGACCCATGCGGCGAAGCTTAATGAAGTTGTACATGTCGGTGTAAAGCGACAGAGGCATCACCGCGTCGAGGTACGCGGTGTCCTCACGGTAGGTGATCGTCGTACCAGGCTGCTCGAAGAAACGCGCGGCCCAAATATCGAGGATGGCGTCGACCTCCGCCGCGTAGAGATGGTGGCCCTCGGCAGCGGTCACTGGGATAGCCGGCTCGCGCATCATCGTGCAACCCGCGCCCCATCCTGCGGTCGAAGGCGGCGTGGGTTGATGGGGATCGACCAGCTGCGCGCGAAGACGGTCCCGCGTGGCTGCGCGAACGTTTGTGACGCGATGGTCCTCAAGAACGAACCCGGCGCTCCGGCGTGCGGGAATGGAGGGCGCAAAGAACACGAACACGCGGCTGCCTTCGCGGTGGGTTACGAAGACGTCGTGGACATCGAAGCGGCTCTTGTTCTCAAGGATTAGATGACGGTGACCGCGCCGCCAAGTTGCACCTCGGCGAAGCTCGAGGGCGACGCGTTCGCGGGTGGTGGCTTCGTAGAACACAAAGCGTTCGCTCTCGCTCGCGTTGTTCACCCACATGGCGTCGAGCTCTCGAAGCCCGTCGACCCAGGCAAGCGCATTCGCCTGCGTGTGCTGGGGCGCCGGCGTGAGCAGAAGCTGGTCCCAAACGAGCTGACTCGTGGGATCGCTTCCCAGTCTCCGGGTGAGCGCGAGCTGATTGCCTGCAGGTTGACGTTGCCGCAGGAGAGCGCTGCGCTGCGTCGCGGCGGCCGGCGAATTGGCGACTGACGCACGCCGCCGTTCGTTGACCTGCGGGTACCACACCGTGGCTTCCCCTCGCGTAAAGCCGACTTCCACACCGACGGGAATGGGCGACGACAGGCTCCCGGCCGAATAGAAATGGAGCACGGGCAAATCGCGAATTCCGGAGTCTGCGGGAAGATGACGCGTCGGCGTGGAGGCGGCGGTCGCACCGCTGGCGTTGCGGTGAAAGTACGTCGGGAGCGAAACCGGTGCGGCAGGTCGCCCGCTCGCGTCGAAGGATTGAACGCCCCATTCGTGTACCCAGAGGGGATACGCGCACCACGATTCGGCGAGGGCGACCGACGGGGCCAAAAGCGAGAGGAACACCAACCAGCGCATGGAGGCTTGGACGCGCGAGGCGGAAAAACGCTCTGAGAGATCCATGCGAAGCCTCCTGTAGCTTGTTCGCCGTGTTGGCATACGCTGCTGGCAATGCGTTGCTTTCCTGAACCGCGGTGGCTCTTGGTTCTTGCCTGTGCGACGGGCGGGTGCGCGACGACCGCTGCCGATGCACCGGTAGCGGACGTCCAAGCGGTTGGTGCCTCGGGAGACTCCGGCGCCTATTCCTTCTCTGTCACCCTTCGAAGCGACGAAACGGGGTGCGACCGCTACGCGAACTGGTGGGAGGTCCTGCGTCCGGACGGAGCGTTGATCTACCGGCGCATCCTCGCGCACAGCCACGTGAACGAGCAGCCCTTCACCCGAAGCGGCGGACCGGTCGCGATCGAGCCCGGCGACGAAGTGATCGTTCGCGCGCACCTTCACCCGCAGGGCTACGTCGGGCGGGTACTACGCGGATCTGTTGCGGACGGCTTTGCGCTCTGGGACGCCCCGACTGGTTTCGCGCGCGAGGCCGAGCGCGCGGCGCCCCAGCCCAGCGGCTGCGCGTTCTGAACTTGCGCGGCTAGTTCAAGCCTCACGACGAGTCATGGGTTGCACGTGGTTCCACTCTGCTCGGACGTGGAGTTCGTCGAGCCAGCTCTCGATGTAAGCAAGGTCGAGCTTGTCGCCGAGAGAATCGAGGATCCCAACGATGTCGCGTCGCTGTCGTTCGGATCCGCCCGAGAGTCGACTCCATTCGAGTTTTGTGAGTACGACGTCTTCCGGGCTCGCAACGTAGAGCGGCAATCCGAGCCACTCGACGCGCCTCCGACGTTCGAACTCGCCGATACTAAAGCTGCGCGACTTCCTGAGGATTAGGTCCGCTTTCCACCCAGTGTCCATGTCGATGATATTGAACATATCCTCCGTTCGTAGCGCATCGAGAGCCGTGCTGAGGTCCACGTAAGCCCGCTCTTTAGGTATCTCTTTGATAAACGTCCGCAGCCTTTCTTCGGTTTGCGGGTGGATGACGATGTCCACGTCTTGGGTGGAGCGCGGCCGCCCATGAACGGTGCTAGCGACGGACCCGGCGATCATATACGGGGTGTCCGCGACTCGAAGCCATGTGGTGATCCGTAGGAGAAAACCTCGAATGCTCTCGTTCACGGATCCCACCGCGGTGCATCCGGAAAAGCTCTGGAGAAGAGATCGTCCCCAAGGCGTCGGCGAATCTCCGCGAGCCGAACGGCTTCGTGGTCGTACTCCGGGTGACGAGCCGCAATGCCGGCTCGTGAGAGAGCAATCAGTTCTTCGCTTAGCTTGGCTGCGATGGTTAGTCGCCGCGAGGGGCTCATGCGACTCCAAACGCGGAGCTGAACCTCCCAGGCGTCTGGCGATGTATCCCGGGGCCGAGAACTCATCATGCGTAGGGTAGCACTCGCGCGTTCGGTCACGCTGCGCGGCTACTTCAAGTCGTCGTAGCCGCGGCCGTCGCTTTCGATCGAGACCGGCAGCCCTTGCGCCTGCCAGCCTGCTTCGATGGTTTGGCCAAACGAGTCGCGTGCGCCGCCAAAGCCCGCAAGCTGATCGACGATCTGGGTGAAGCCCGCTTCGAGGAGCGCGGTGGCAGCGGCTTTGCTGCGGCCCCCCGCCTGGCATCCGACGATGAGTTTCGCGTCCTTGGCGAAAGTCTTCTCCATCACGGCGAGGAAGTCGGGGTTCGACGCCATTCCGCCCGGTCCGGACACTTTCCAGGGCACGTTGTACGCACCTTCGGGGTGGCCCGCTTCAAACTCGGGCTGGCTGCGGACGTCGACATAGCTGAATCCCTCGTCTTCCATGAGTTCGAGGGCTTCGTCGGGCGGGATGCGCTTGAGCTCCATACGCGCGTTTGTCGGGTCTGGGCCTCGTCAGGTCAAGTCCGCGGCGAGGAACGACGTACGGTTAGGGCAGAGGCACGTTCCTCCAGGTCGCGAGACCCATGCGGCGAAGCTTAATGAAGTTGTACATGTCGGTGTAGAGCGAGAGGGGCATGACCGCGTCGAGGTAGGCGGTGTCCTCGCGATACGTGATCGTAGTGCCGGGCTGTTCGAAGAAGCGCGGAGCCCAGATATCGAGGATGGCGTCGACCTCAGCCGCATAGAGGCGGTGGCCTTCGGCGGAGGTCACTGGAAGTGCGGGCTCCCGCATCATCGTGCATCCGGAGGACCAGCGGTAGGAGGTCGGTGGTGCGGGCTGGCCAGGATCGACCAGTTGCGTGCGAAGGCGACCGCGGGTTGCGGCGGGAAGATCGCTGACGCGGTGGTCTTCGAGGACGAAGCCGGCGCTTCGGCCGGCTGGGATGGACGGCGCGTAGAATACGAACGCCCGCTCTCCTTCGCGGTGGGTCACGAAGACGTCGTGAACAGCAAAGCGGCTCGTGTTCTCGACAACCACGTGCCGGCGACCTTGTCGCCAAGTGGATCCGCGGCGAAGTGCGAGGGCAACTCGCTCGCGGGTGGTGGCTTCGTAGAACACAAAGCGTTCGCTCTCGCTTGCGCCGTTTACCCACATCGCGTCGAGTTCGCGGAGCGCGTCAACCCAGGGAACGTTGACGTTGACCTGCGCGTGCTGCGGCGCGGGGGTGAGGAGCAGGCGATCCCAGACGAGCTGACTCGTGGGGTCGCTACGCAGCGTTCGCTGGGTACCGAGTTGATTCGGATTGGGCTGGCGTTGGTGAAGGAGTGCTCGGCGCTGGGCAGCGGCGGTGGGGGAGTTTGCGACCGAGGCGCTGCGGCGTTCGTTGACCTGCGGGTACCAAAGGGTCGCCTCGCCGTGGGTGAAGCCCACTTCCACGCCGACCGGGATGGGTGAGGAGAGGCTTCCGGTGGAATAGAAATGAAGTACGGGAAGGGCGCGCATTCCTGAGTCGGGCGGAAGGTGCCGTGTCGGCGTGGCGGACGGGGTCGCACCGGCCGCGTCCCGATGGAAATACCGCGGCATCGAGACGGGTGCTGAGGGCTGGCCGCTCGCGTCGAAGGACTGAACGCCCCACTCGTGCACCCAGAGCGGATAGGCGCACCAGGACTCTGCGTGCGCGACGGAGGGCACGAAGAGCGAGACGAGGATCAACCAGCGCATGCGGGTGGGACGCGCGGGTCCCCGAAAGGTTTTGGAACGACAAGTGACGAAAGTGAAGAACGTGAAGAAGAGCGTCCCCTCAGCCGCCCCCATCAAGCTCCGGAAGCCGCCGGCCGGTTAGCTGCGGCCGAGAGCGCGCTGGACGTCGCGAGCGCGGATCGCGTCTCCCTGCCGGAAGAGAAAGAGCGCACGCTCCATCGCTCGATCGAGTTCGCGAAAATTGCCGGGCCAGGCGTGCGCGAGAAGCAGCGTGACGGCTTCCTCGGTGAGGACAATTCCGCCGCCGGGCGCTCCGTCGGCTTCGCGAACGAGCGTGCGGTTTTGCCCATGCTGGCCAAGAAGGCGATTGCCGGCCCAGAGCGCCGCCCGCGGAATGTCGTCGGGCCGCTCGCGAAGCGGCGGGATGGTGAGTTCGATGCGCGAGAGCCGGTAGTAGAGGTCGTGGCGAAAGGAACCCGCGCTCACGAGGTTCGGCAGGTCGTGGTCGGTCGCGCCGATGATGCAGACCTCGCAGGGCTGCGGCGCTTCGTCGTCGTTGCGGCGATAGCGACCTCGAAGCACCGGCGCGAGGCGAGCCTGAATCTCACGCGGGAGCGTTCCGATCTCGTCGAGAAAGAGCGTGCCCCCTTCGGCGCGTGCGATCGCACCCCGGCGCTCGGCGGTGCCGAAGAGATGCACCGCGAGGACGTCGGGATCGCGTCCGCCCGTCGGCATCTTCACGAAGGGCGCGCTTCCTCCGGGATGCATCGCCTGGTGAATGCCGCGCGCGAGCCCTTCCTTGCCGGTTCCGGGCTCGCCGTGGAGAAGCACGTGCGTTTGAAAGGGAGCGTCCAGAAGATGTTCGACCACATCGAGGATGGCCTGCGACGCTGGATGGGGCGCGCGGTACATGAGAACGAGACGCAGCCAATCTTGGAGACCCGAAAGCGGCATGGCGGGCGGACTCTACTGCATTTTCGGTTTTGGAGCTGCGCTTCTACGCGCCCGCCGGCGGGGACTTCTCGCCCCCCGCGGCTTCCTCCACAGCTTCTTCTACAAAGAGGCTCTCGAGGGTCCTTCGGTGGGGCCGGACCGATACGACGTTCGCGCCGGTCTCGATCGCAACGCGAAGAACCTCCCGGTGGGACGCCTCCGCGGCCGTCACCAGCGTCAGAGCCTCCCGCTGCGTCAGCGAAACCTCAAGAGGTGCGAGCGCGTCGTGGAGCCCCTCGCCGCCCGAAAGCTCGATTTCTACCGTCGCGCTGTCGTCGCGCAGCAGATCCGCAAGGTCGCCTTCGGCAGCGAGTTTTCCGCGCCGCAGGATCACCACCCGGTCGCAGAGAAACTCCACGTCGCTCAAAATATGACTGGTGAAGATCAGCGTCTTGCCCGCCGCGCGCTGCTCCATCAACAAGTCGCGAATCTCTTTGCGGCCAATCGGATCGAGACCGCTCATCGGCTCGTCGAGAATCAGCACTTCCGGGTCGTGAAGAAGCGCCTGCGCAAGTCCCACGCGCTGCATCATGCCTTTCGAGAACTTTCGGATCGGGCGATCGGTCGCGTGCGCAAGACCCACTCGTTCGATCAGCTCGTCGGTGCGCGTCCGCCGCTCTTTGCGCGAGAGACCGGCAAGGCTTCCGCACAGATCGAGGAACTCCGGCGCCTTGAGGTACTGGTAGACGTACGGGTTCTCCGGCATGTAGCCGACCCGCTCCATCGCCTCTCGGCGCACCGGCTCGCCAAAGAGGCGTACCTCCCCGCGCGTTGGAAAGATAAGCCGCAGAATCGACTTGATGGTGGTCGTCTTCCCCGCGCCGTTCGGGCCGAGCAGCCCGAAGACCTCCCCGCGGTGCACCTGAAAGCTGACGCCGCGCAGCGCTTCGACGCGCTTGCGAAAGAAGCCGATGCGATAAGTTTTGGCGAGGTCACGAACCTCGACGGCGGGCACATCGCTCATGTCAGAAGCTTTTCGCACACCTCGACCACGCGATCACAATCCGCGCTCGTCATTTGAGGATAAAGCGGAAGCGCGATGCCGCGGCGCACGATGTCTTCGGTGACGGGAAGGGCGCCCTCGTGGGGGATGGTTCCTACCTGATGGAGCGCGTAGCTCAGGCGCCCGATTTGAACTCCCTCCGCGCGCGCCGCCTCGATGAAGGCATCGCGCGAGATTTCCTCCGGCACGAGGGCACCAAGGGTTTGGTTGTTGGGGAGGCCGGGCCCTCCCTGAAACTGGAGGTGGTCCGCCAGTGCGTCGGTGATCGCCGTTCCGCACGCGAGCCGCGCTGCAACGCACTGGTCGAGGCGCGAAAGCTGCGCGCGCCCGAGGGCGCCCTGGAACTCGGTCAGTCGGTAGTTCACCGCGGCACGAGAAAACTGCCCGGGGCCGGACTGCCCGTGGTTGCGAAGCACCCGAAGCTTCGCGTTGAGCTCGTCGTCGTCGGTCAGAATGACGCCGCCTTCGCCAGTGGTGAGGACCTTTCGAGGATGAAACGAAAGGCACGAGAGCACGCCGAGACTTCCGCAGGGGGACTCGTCGTCGAAGGAAGCACCGAGGGCGCACGCCGCATCTTCGATCACGGGCAGATCGAGGGACCGAAACCCGCTCCGGGCAGGCTGCCCGAACTGATCGATCACGATCACCGCTTTGGTTCGTTCGGTCCGTGCTGCGGTAACCGCTTCGACCGTCACGTTCCACTCTTCCGGATGCACGTCGACGAGGCGGACCGTGGCGCCGCAGCGCACCACCGCATGGGCCGGCGAGGGCCAGGTCAGCGCCGGAACGATCACCTCGTCGCCCGGGCCCACCCCGAGCACCTCGAGGGCGAGGCTGAGGGCTGCGGTTCCGCTCGAAACGGCAATTCCGTGGCGACGGCGCGTTCGCGCGGCCAGCGTCGCCTCGAAGTCCGCGACCGCCGAACCCTGCACCAGCATCCCTGAGCGGAGGACGGCGCTCACCGCTTCGATCTCAGCGTCGCCGATCCACGGCCGGGTCAGGGGAATCATGGCGGCGGAGCATAGCAAAAGGGTGGGCATCTCCGCGGCGACCTCGGTACCATGCCGGCCGCATGTCGGACGACTTGCCCACCCAGCTCGGTCGCTACCGCGTCCTTCGGCGCCTTGGAACCGGCGGTATGGCCGAGGTCTTTCTCGCGAAATCCGCGGGCGCGGAGGGCATTGAAAAGATCCTGGTGGTCAAGCGCGTCCTGCCGAGCTTCGCCCGCAGCTCGAAGTTCATCACGATGTTTGTGGACGAGGCGAAGGTCGCCATGCGCCTCAACCATCCGAACATCGTGCAGGTCTACGCGTTCGAGCAGGTCAAGCGCGAGTTCCTCCTGGCGATGGAGTTTTGCGACGGCCTCGATCTCGGGCGGCTGGTCGCGGCGGCGCGGCGCATGACCACGCGAATCCCGTACGGACTCTGCGCGTACCTGGTGCTCGAGGTTGCGCGCGGTCTCGACTACGCCCACAAGCGAAAAGACGAGGCGGGCGTGCCGATGGACATCGTGCACCGCGACGTCAGCCCCCAGAACGTGCTCCTCACCTACGACGGAGTCGTGAAGGTGGGCGACTTTGGCATCGCCAAGGCGCGCATGGTCTCCGAGGAGACCGGCGTCATCAAAGGCAAGTTCGCGTACATGTCGCCGGAGCAGGCGCGCGGGGAACGCGTCGATCAGCGAAGCGACGTCTACTCCCTCGGCATTCTTCTCGCCGAGCTCTTGATGAACCGCCCGATGTACCCTGGGCAGCACGGCCTCGACGTGCTCGAAAAGGTGCGCGAGGGCGAGCTCACGCTGCCGCGCGAAGTCGATCCGGAGGTGCCGCGGCCCCTCGAGCGCATCGTCCGGCGCGCAACCGCCAACGATCGGGAAGAGCGCTACCAGTCCGCGCGCTCGATGGCGGGCGCCCTCACGCAATTCCTCCACATTCAGGAGCAGGTCTGGGACGGCGAGGCCCTGGAGCATTTTATTCAGGAGGTCGCGCCGCGAAGCGAGACGAGTCCGGAAGCGCTGAAGCGACCCATTCAGACGTTTACCGGTGGCGCGACCGTGATGAGCGGGATGGCGATTCGCGAGGTTCGTGAGCGCCGGCGGGTGGTCGTCGTGGCGGGCCGCATTCGCTCCGCGGCGTCGGGGGATGGGGAGCACCGGGTCGATCAGGAGACTGCCAAGGTTCTCGCCGACATCGCCTACAAGGCGGACGCGGTGCTGTCTTGGCCCGACGGTTTGGGGCGCAACCGCTTTCGCTTCATCGTCGGGCTCGGCAAGGCGTCCGTGAACGACCCGCTGAAGGCGACGCGCCTCGCGACGGATACCCTCGACGCCCTCGAAGGGCTTTCGGCGGACAAGCTGCAGCCGATGAGCGCGTCGATGGGGCTTTCCCGCGGCATGGTCTCGACAGTGCGCGATCCCGGCGGTCGACTGCTTCGCTACGCGCCGGTGGGCGACGTTCTCGAGGTCGCCGAGAAGATGGCGGACGCGGGAAGTGCGACGGAGCTTCTCGTCGCCGGCGAGGTCTACCGACTGGTGCGCCGCGACTACGCGTTCGATCCCGCCGAGCGCGAGGTCGACGTGCAGACCAACGCAACCGACGATCCCCGCATGATTCGCGCCTGGCGCCTTCGCGGTGCGCGGACGCAGGAGGAGCGCGCCGAGGATGTTCGCAGCACCGTCGACGATCTCTTCGGCCGCGACGAGGAACTCGAAACGCTGCAGCGTCTTTACGAGGAGGCGCGCGAGACCAAGAAGATCCAGTTCGCCGCGGTCGAGGGCGAGCTCGGCGTCGGCAAGACCTCGCTGGTGAGCGGCGCGGTGCGGACCTTTCCAGGGGACCCGCACATCTTTCGGGTGGAGTGCGCCTTCGGCTCCGCGGACGTGCCCTTTGCGGCCGTCCTGCAGATGATTCGCGTGGTCGCTTCGATCGGCGACGATGCGACCGGCGAAGAGGCGCTGGCGATCCTCGACAAGCGGCTCGCGGTCGGTCTCTCCAAGGCCGAGCGGAGGCTCTTGCGGCGCGCGATCCGGCCCCTCTTCGGTCTCGAGGCGGAACGTAACGAGGGCGACCGCACCGACATGGTGCGCAAGGTCGTCGGCGCGCTGGTGCGCATTGCGGCTCTCGAGCGCCCGGTGGTGGTGTGGATCGACGCGCTGCAGTGGGCGGACGGCCCCTCGCTTCAGCTGCTCGGGCAGCTTCGCCAGCAGACCTACGAGATTCCGTGTTTGGTTCTCATGGTGACGCGGCCGCATTCGCGCCTCGACGCGGTGTTTCGCGGGGTGCCGCGCATCGAGCTTCGGGAGCTCGGGGAGAGCGCCCGCGGTCAGCTGATCCAGGCGTGCTTTGACGCCGAGGTGCCGACGGAGATCCATCAGCTGATCGAAAATCGCGCGGGCGGCAATCCCTTCTTCATCGTGGAGCTGGTGGAAGCGCTCGAGGAGCGGGACGCGGTTCGGGTCGAACTCAAGCATGGCGAGCGCCGCGTGGTGCGCCGGCCCGAGGTGCCGATCCATCTTCCGACGACGCTCGAAGGGGTGATCGCCGCGCGTCTTGACGAGCTCGACGATCGCGAGCGCAAAGCCCTTCGCTGGCTCGCGGTGGCGGGCGCCGGGATGCGCACCGAAGACGTGTCCTTTCTCGCCGGGACGAACCTCGCCGAAGCGCTCCAGCGCCTGGTGGAGCGGCATATCATTCAGCAGCGCTCGTCGGGGACCTACGAGTTTCCCAACGCCGTGGTGCGGCAGGTGGCGTACGAGGCGACCGACCTCGAGGATCGCGTGCGTATGCACCGGCGCATCGCGCAGCATCTAGCGAGCGCGAGCGCGAGTCCGGGGCGCATTGCGCGCCACCTCGAACAGGCCGGAGAACGCGCGGCCGCCGCGAAGGCGTACCTCGACGCCGCGAACTCGGCGCGGGATGTGTACTCGAACCGCGAGGCGCTCCGCTTCTTCGGGCGTGCGCTGATGCTTCTCGCGCCGGACGACCTCGCCGACCGCTTTCGCGCGCATGAAGGCCGCGAGCAGATTCTTCGTTTCCTCGGCCGACGTGACGAGCAGCTTCGGGAGCTCGAGGGTATGCGCGCGATCGCCGAGCGTGGCGGAAGTCCCCGGCGGCGCGCGGTGGCACTCCTTCATCGCGCGCGTTTCGACCTCGACAACGCCCAGGCGCGCGAAGCGGACGAGCTTGTGCCTCAGGCCCTCGAGGCTGCGCGCGCGGCGGGCGACATCAAACTCGAGCTCGACGCGCTTCGCGTGGAAGCGGAACTCGCGCGCGATCGCGGGCAGCCCGACCGCGGTCTCAAGGCGTGTGAGACGGCCCTCGAGCGAGCCGGGTATGCGCGGGAGCTGCTCTCGCAGCGAGGTTCGGTGCTCGTGCAAAAGGGCATTCTGCTTCGGCGGATGGGTCGCTCGGACGAGGCCTACGCGGCGTACGCCGAGGCTATCGTGATCTTTCGGCGGCTCGGCATTCGGCGAAGCGAGGCCTTTGCGCTGAACTCCCTGGGGGTCGCGCTTGCGGCGGGCGGCGCCTACGAGGATGCGATCGTGGCGTTTCGGGCGTCCATTCACATCGACCGGGAAACCGGCGACCGCCTGCGCCTCGGGCGAAAGCTCTCCAACGTGGGGCAGCTCTACGACGCGCTCGGGGACGGCAAGCGCGGCATCTCCTTCATCCAGCGCGCGCTCGATGTCTTCGAAGCGGTGGACGATCGCGCGGGGCGCTGCGATGCGCTTGCGGCCATCGCCGAAGTGATGCTCGACGAAGGGTCGACGCCCAGCGCTGCGCGGGTTCCGCTCGACCAGGCGCGCCGCATCGCCGAACGTCTTGGCACCAACTATGAGCTCGCGCGGGAGCGAATCGTGCGCGCGCAGCTCGAGCGTGCGGCGAAGCGTCCGGAGCTCGCGGAGCAGGCGGCCCGGCGCGCGCTTCAGGCGGCCCGCGGGGACGGACTCGTGGGCTACGAGGTACACGCCCTCGCGCATCTCGCTGCGGCGCTGGTCGATCGCAACAGTCCCGACGAGGCGACCGACTGCGCCTCGCAAGCGCGCACAAAGCTCCAGGAAGTTGACGTCGAGCGCACGGAAAAGGCACACCTGGCGTTGGCGCGAGTGTTCGCGCGCCTCGGTCTTCACGAAGAGTCCGATGCGCTTTATCGCGACGCGCGCAACATCCTGGATGAGAAGGCCGCGTCGATTCGGAGCAGTGTGATTCGCCAGCGCTACCTTGAAAGCACAGAGGCCCAGGCCATCCGGTCGGAGGGCCCCCCTTTGTGAGTTCCCTAGGGTTTGTGCTCAGTGGTGGGGGATCGCGCGGCGCCTACGAAGTGGGTGTTCTCACCTATATCTTTCAGGATCTCGCCAAACGCACGGGGCGACTTCCGCGGATCGATACCCTCAGCGGCACGAGCGTCGGCGCGGTGAACGCCGCGTTTTTGGCGTCCACAGCGGAGAGCCCGACGCTCGGGATTTCGCAGCTCGAACAGCTCTGGTCGCAGCTGCAGCTCGCGGACGTGATGAGTTTTGGCATTCGCCAGGCGGCGAGCCTTCACCGCGTGCTTCTCGGTGGAAAACGCGCGCGCGGCATCTTCGACGCGTCGCCGCTGATCAAACTTGTGGGCAACGGCATTCGCTGGCGGCAGCTCGGACGAAACCTCCGCGAGGGGGTGATTCGCGCGCTCACGATTTCGGCGACGAATGTGCCAACCGGCAAACCGGTCGTCTTCGTCGATCGCCATCCGTCGGTGCAGGTGCCCGAGGAGCTTCCCAACCAGGTTTCGCTTCGGCGCGTACGCATCGGTCCCTCGCACGTTCTTGCGTCGGCCGCGATCCCGCTGATCTTTCCGCCGATTCGAATCGGTCGGCAGCTTCATTGCGATGGGGGTCTTCGGCTGAACACGCCGATGGCGCCGGCGATTCACCTGGGGATGAGCCGTCTTTTCGTGATTGGGGTGAGCGATCCGGCCGGCGACGGCGGACGCCTTCCAGACGACCGCTATCCCGGCGCGTCGTTTCTGCTCGGCAAGGTGCTCAACGCGTTTCTCCTCGATCATCTTCGCGCGGACGTGCAGGAGCTCGAGCGCATCAACGGCGCGCTGCGCGACGGCATCAAGGTCTTTGGGCCGACGTACCTCGAGCGCATCAACGAAGCGGCCGCAGAACGAGGCGAACCACCAAAGCGCATTGTCGACGCCCTCGTGATTCGACCGAGCGTCGACCTTGGCGTCATCGCTTCCGAGCATTTGCGGCGCTACAGGTCGCGTTTTGGGGCGACCCTCGGCAAGTCGTTTCTACGTTTGCTCGACGTGGGCGAAGGCGGCGACGCGGACCTCGCCAGCTATCTGCTCTTCGACGGCGCCTACGCCCGACAGCTCATCGAACTCGGGCGCCGAGACGCTAAGGCGAGGAGCGATGAGCTCGAGGCCTTCCTTTTTGCCCGACCCGGTGGGCAAACTGTGGATAAATTCCGCTAACCCTTCGTAGTCACAAAGGGATCGACAGCCCGTCCACTGGTGCTACTTTTGTGGAAAGGGTTCCGTTCGGGTTATGGGCAGCGCAAAGGAAGTGGCAGCAAACGAGCCGGAAGAGCACCTCTCTCGTGCGCTCGGAGCGGGCGACCCTGCCACTCGTTTGCGGCATGCGCAAGCAGGACTTCGCAATTCGGACGACTTGGATGCCGACATGCGTTTTCTGCTGCTGCGGCAGGCCTATCTCGCCCACGTGGCGCTGCATCAACTGCACGGCGCAGTGGAGACCACCGAAGCGATGATCGAGACGGGTGTGATGCTCGATGTCGCCTACACGGACCAGAGCCGTGCGCTCGCCGCCATGGGCCGCACGGAACGGGCGATCGAAGCGCAGCGGGCGTCGGCTCGCAACGCCCCGACGGCGCGGCGAAGTTTTCAGCTTTGGTCGCTCGCCACGCTTCAGCATTTCGCGGGCGAAGGCGATGCGGCGCTCAAGACGATCGCGCGGGCACTTCGTTTCGCTGGCCCAGACCGCCCGCTGATCAAAGCACACCGCGCGTACATCGCCCTCGACCTCGGCACGATCGTTTCAGAGCTCGAGACGATTCGCAGGGAGCTCGCCGCGTCGCCATCGGGGCAAGGCTACGGACAGTTTCTGCTGGGGATGATCGCACACCTTCTCGGCGATCAGCCAAAGGCGACGGTGCACTTGCAGGCGTTCCTTCGTCGCAACGCGTCGATCGACGAGACGAAGCGCCTCACGCTTCGGGAAGAGCTGCGGCGTGCGCGCCTGGCGCTCGCCGAATTTTCTTCCCAGTGAGACCTCTACGCCGAAGCGTCGGGGTGGATCTCGCGTCACAGCCCGTGCGTACAGGACTGGTGGTACTCCGATGGGATGGCCCCAACGCCGAGGTCGAGCGCGCGGTATTCGGCGCGACAGACGCTGAAATTCTCGAGGTGGCGAAAACGGGTGCGGTTGGAATCGACGCGCCCTTTGGGTGGCCGGCTGCGTTTCGGCAGCTGCTCGCCGGTGAAGCTCCGACCCCGTGGAACAACGACGTGCGCGATCGGCTCTCGTTTCGAAAGACCGACTTCGCGGTACGCGAGGTGATGGGTCGCTGGCCGCTCAGCGTGTCGACCGACCGAATCGCGCTCCCTGCGCTACGTGCTCAAGGCCTTCTCGCTGCGCTTTCCGTTACAGATCGCAGTCGCGGCCGCGTCGTGGAGGCGTACCCGGCGCTCGCGCTCCGGCGCTGGGGGCTTCCCTTCCGCGGGTACAAGAAGCCGACCGACCGCGCCGTTCGCGAAACGATCTGGGCAGGGCTTCAGACAAAGGCCCCCTGGCTGCGCATGACGGACCCGGCGACGTTGCTCGCCCACGCGGACGTTCTCGATGCGTTGATCGCGGCGTTGATCGCCGAGGTTGCGGTTCGCGGGCTGGCCGCGCCGATCCCGGACGACCCCGCGCTGCGCCAGGAGGGGTGGATCGTGATTCCCGACGAAGACGCGCTCGCGCGCCTCGCTACCTCGGAACCCGGATCTGACACGAGCCGTTGACGCACGCGCTCTCGGGATCCGCGCAGGCGAGCTGCGTGCAGACCGTGGTAGGCGAGCAGGTCGGCCGATAGCGTTCGCGGGCGAGAGTGACCGACTGGGTGTTGACCGGGATCGCGCGACCGCCGTTGCAGTGGTCGCAGCAGGCGATCTCGACCACGGCGCAGTCGCTGTCCTGGCCGCACGCGAGCCAGTTGGGCTCCGGCGCTTGCAAACCCTGCCAGGTGTTTCCCGCGCTCGCGCATTCGTCTTCCGCGTGAAACTGCATCCAGCCTTCGGGGGCGGCGCAGGGCGAGCCATACTCACAGCACGCGCTGGTTTCGGGGTGTTTGACCCAAACCATGACGGCCGCGCACGCGCCTCCGGAGGTTCGTGGCGGCGGACAGGCGCTCGGCTCCGGCGCTGGCTCGGCGGGCTCGGTCGGCTCAGCGGGCTCGTCTGAATCCGGACCCGTCGCGGGGTCGGTTCGGGTGTCCTGTGGGGTGGAGCCGCACGCACAGGCGACAAGAAGGAGCGAAAGGATGCGCAACATCGTCGACGACGAAATCACGAATCCGGCGGGACCGCCAGCTTGCTTGGTTTGTGGGTCGATCTACGGACGCAAACCGCGCGCCGCTGGCGTGTGCGGAAACCGCGTCAGGTAGCGTTCGGTGGCGCCGCCCGCATCGCGTCCGAGACTTCGCAGCACACGAATCTCGAGAATGCGCGCGCGCTCCTCCACCGGTGATCCTTCCGCAGCCGCGCGTCCTTCCTGCAGCGAGCGATGGGCCGCCGCGGGATCCGAGAGGCGGTCGGCGTAGATGCGTGCGGCCGCGTAGGCAGCCTGGGGCACACGCGCGCCGCGAAGAGCCGAGGCCGCGCGGTCGTACGATTCGGCCGCGGCGCGCCACTGGCGTCGGCCGCGCTGGGCATCCGCTTTGACCATCCACCAGCCGCCCGCCGGCGCCGTCGATGCGAGGGCTTCGTTCGCGGCGTTTTCGGCGGCTTCAAACTCGCCGGCGAGCACGAGGGCTCTCGCATCTGCAAGGGAAACCTCCTGCGATGCGGGCTCGGTCGGTTCCCGCCGAGGTGCCCGCTCCGGGGCCCTGCGCGTCGGCTCCACTTCGGCCCACTGGCGATCCGCCGCCTCGGTCCACGCATCCGTAAGGAGCGCCGTGTCGGACGTCCAGAGCTCGCCCGCGGACAGCTGGCGAACGTCGGACGGGCTGCGCACTTCGACGCGGCCTTCGAACACGCGCACCGCGACTTCGTCCTGCTGTCGCTGCACGGAGAAGACGGTTCCCAGCACCCGAACCTGAGTGTCGCCCACGTGCACGGTGAAGGATCCGTCCTGGCGCCGCGCGATGTCGAACATCACGTCACCACGAAGAAGGTCCACCCGCCGATGGGCCGAGGTCGACTTCACCTCGTAGAGCGCCCCCGGCGAAGAGATCAGGCGATCGCCACTCGGAAGGCGAACGTCCGACGCGAGCATGGCTTCTTCTTCTGCCGCTTCCACGTGTTCCTGAGTGGCCATCGTCTCGGAGGGGACGGCGGGCTCGGCTTTGGGCGCGGGGTCCTTTTCGCCGAGGGCGAGAGAAGGACTCGCGGAACGGGTGCCGATCGCAACGGCGCCGACCGCGAGGACAGCTGCGGCCGCTGCCGCCCAGGGCCAAAGGCGCTGCTGGGGCAATCGATCGTCGGACGCTTCCAGCGCCGCTCTCGCTCGCTCGCGCGCTTCCTCCGCATCCAGGTTCGGAACGGGGGCACGCAGGGCAAGCTCGAGCGTCCGTTCGAGAAGTTCGTCGGGTTCGCTCATGGTTTCGCTCGCTGCAGGAGTTCTTGAAGATAAGGATCGTGACGGAGCAGGCGCGCGACCTCCGCGCGGGCGTGGCGCAGCCGGCTCCTCATCGCGTCGGGTCGAATGCCCTCGCGGGCGGCGGCATCTTGGGGGGCCAGGCCTTCGATGCAGCAAAGAACAAACGCGCGTCGACGCTTCACGGGGAGCTTGTCGAGCGCGCGGTAGATGCGGCGCAGGGCCTGCCGGCTCATGGCGCGCGACTCCGGATCGATGCGGCTCACCGGCGGCGGTACGAGCTCGAGACGCTGCTGGGAACGGCGTGCGCGGTGATACCGAAGCGCGATGCGCATCGTGATGCGATACGCGTAGGTGCTCACCGACGAGCCTCCTCGAAACTTCGGGAGCGCCCGGGCGATCGCGGTGAGGGAATCTTGGAGCGCGTCGTCGACGTCGACGCTCGGACCGAGGTCGCGAACGAGCCAAGCCTTCACCCGCGGCGCGAGCTCGGCGAGGGTGTCCTCGAGCACTTCGCGGTCTTCCCGCACAGCGCGGAGCGGGCGACCGGTGGGGATCTCGTCCACGCGCGACCCCATCAGGCGAACTCCCACTCAAGGCTCATGAGCACGCCGAGCGCAGCGGGTGAATACGGCGTTCGCGTAACCGTGGGTTCGGCTTGAAAGAAGACGCCCCCGCGGCGATTGACCTCGACGCCAATCTCCATTGGAAAACCGATCATCGCGCCGACCCAGCCCCACGTTCCACCGAGCGCATCAAGCTCGCGCGCCGCGATCGCGCTGACTTCGATGCCAGCCCCCATCCGGAGGCGAGTGCTGCTCAGGACCATCAGCTGAACTCCGATCGCGCCCTCGGGTCCGTGATCGTTGGACTGGGCGGCGCCGACGTAGACAAGGTGGCCGACGACGTCGGTTCGAAGAAAGCGGTTCAACCAGTATCCGGCGCGAAGACGAACGCCGCCGCCGCCATGGCCCACGGAGAGGTCGTTCTCGTAGGCGCCGAGGCGACCCTGTGCGCGCGGTGAGATCGTGGCGGCCCAGCCGAAGCGGAACATGAGCCCGGAACGAGCGAGGGGGGTGGTCCACCGGCTCGAAGGTTCGACCTGGATCGGTTCGACCTGGGTTCGTTCGCCCGGGATCGGTTCGACCCCGATCGGTTCGGCCGCCGCTTCGCTCGGCGAATCGAGGTTCGCGGCGCGCTCAGGGACGATATTCGAGTCGCTCAACAACCCTTCGATCACGAGAGCGACGCTTCGAGCCCATCCGGGGGTGGTTCGCGCTGGCAGCGGACTGCGTTGGGGACGTCGCTGATTTCGTCGCAGGAGCACGACGTCGCTAGGTTCGAACCACAGGACGTCGGTCTGCGGCGCCCGAACCTCGACGTCGACCTGCCGCTCCCGAGGCGTCGCTCCCTGCGGTGAAGGCGCTTGCTCGAGGGTCCAGTCCGGCAGCTGAAAGCGCAGTTGCGGAAGAACCTCGGCGTCGTCTGTCATCACCAGCAGCGTTGGGGCTTGGGCATAGGACGCACTCGCGTGGGCGAGCGTCACGGTGGCGACGGTCATCCAACGCATTAGTTGAACTCCCACTCGAGGCTCATGACGTAGCCCGGCGCGAATCCGTCGTAGGGCGTTCGCGTAAACGTCGGGCCCATCTGAAAGAAGACGCCGCCCTTGCGGTTGAACTCGATGCCGATCTCCATCGGCAGTCCGAAGGTCATTCCGAGCCAGCCCCAGGTGCCGCCCGCGGCATCGTCTTCCTGGACGAGCAGCCCGCTGATCTCGATGCCGCCGCCCATGCGAAGGCGGGTGCGGCTCAGCGCGATGGCCTGTACTCCGAGGGCGCCTTCGTGGCCGTTGCCGAATCCGACGAAGGCGTAGTGGGCGATCCCGTCAATGCGCAGGATGGGATGCACCCACCGACCGAGGCGCATGCGCAAACCGCCGCCCGGCGTGACCCATGACTCGGTGTTTCCGTACGCGCCAAGACCATCGATCGCGCGCGGTGACATCGTGTGCACCCAGCCGAAGCGAAACATCCATCCGCTTCGATCGATCGGGGTGTGCCATCGCGAGCGGCGGCGTGGACGTCGCCGGTAGTAGGGCTCACCGGGCTGAAGCGCGTCTGGCTGCGTCACCGAAACCGGAGGCGCGGGACCGTGAACATCGCCCGGGCGATCGAGGGCTCCCCCAGCCTCCACCTGCCGAATCGGCTCGCGTGGGCGCGTCACCATCGGATCGGTTAGCAGCCCATCCACGACGAGCGCGACCACCCGAGACCATTCGGGGGTCGCGCGATCGGGAAGGGGGCTGACGCGAGGATGGGTGTCGCCACGAACGAGGAGCGCCACGCGAACGATGCCGCCGCTCTCCTCAAACCAAAGCGCAGCGCCACCCGGGCCTAGCTGCGAATCGACGTTGGCGATCCGTTCAAGAACGCTCTCCCCCTGGGGCGGAGACGCGAGGTGAATCGTCCAGTCGGGGAGCTGAAGATGGATTTGCTGCGCGAGATCCGGGGACTCGTCGACCATCACAAGCAGCGAACGGTCTTGCCCGTACGCGTGCGCCGCGGTGAACACCGCAAGCATTGCGATCGATCGCTTGAGCCCCTCCACAGCTACGGTCTAGCAGTCGTAGGCCTGAGAGACCTGGATCTTCACGGTGCCTTGGACGGGGGTATTTCCGACGAAGGTTTCGAAGGTCAACTCGACTTCGTCCGCGAGGCCACCCAAGAAGAACTCGTCGCGGAACTCCGTCGGCGCGACCGACGAGCGAAGCTGAATCGACTGCTCCTCGATGTAGCCGTCGGGCATCACCATGCGGAGCGTTCCCATGCCGCCGCTGTCGACGATCGCGCGAAGCTCGTCGAGTTCGATCGTTCCTTCGAGTCCCTGCACGAGAAACTCGAGGCGGACGGAGCGATCCTCCGCGGAAACCCGGAAGTTCTCCGCCGGTCCGGAGGCCATCGTCGACTCCATTTCGAGCGACGTCACCCGGAGCGCGGTGCCTCCTTCGGCGACAACATCGTCGCTGAACCCGAAGCTACAGCCGGCAAGTAGGAATATTACACTGATAGCGGTCTTCTTTTGCATCCTGACCTCCTCGTCGATGCTTAGGGAGGTCAGCTCCAAACCTCGTGACAACTTTTTCTCACGATTTGTCGAGCACTGATCCACCTGACCGTCGTTGCGCGAAATGCGGGCCCTCCTTTCCGATCGCGCTTTGCTTCATTACCCTGCCCGCCGTTCGCCGGTTAACGGGAGCGCTTTGGAGGTGTGTGGATGTTTCGCTTCTCGCTTTGCTTAAGTCTGATCCTCGGTTTGGCATGTTCGAAGAGCTCGACGATCGACGACGACGCGGGCATCGAGTTTGACGCGTCCCGAAGTGACACCGGGGTGATCGAGCGAGACGGCGGCGGCGGCGTCGACGGCGGCACCGACCCGGCCTGCGGCGACAACTCGGTCGATCCCGGCGAAGAGTGCGACGACGGAAATACGCGCGACGGCGACGGCTGCGACAGCGAGTGCAACGTGGAAGCGGAGTGCGGCGACAGCCGCCTCGACCCCGGTGAAGGCTGTGACGACGGCAACACCGAAGACGGTGACGGCTGCGACAGCACCTGCCGTCGTGAGGCCTTCTGCGGTGACGGCAACATGGATCCTGACGAGGTCTGCGACGACGGCAACAACCGCTCCGGCGACGGCTGCCGATCGGATTGCGCCTCCGACGAAACCTGCGGAAACGGCGTTCGTGACGCGCACGTCGGCGAGGCCTGCGACAGCACGGCCGGCTGCAACGATTCCTGTCAGATCACGATGTGCGGCAATGGCGACATCGACAGCGGGGAAACCTGCGACGACGGGGGCACCGAAGCCTTCGACGGCTGCGGCGTCGACTGCCAGGAAGAGATCAGCTTCATCATCAGCCGTCTGCTCATCGGCGGTGAGGATGTCGGCTGCGACTTCAGCGGCGACGGAGTCTCGGACAACCGCTTTGCCGAGGGGCTCGGCGGTCTGGTCGATCTCGCCAACAGCATGTTCCTCGAGGACGCGATCGCGAACGGACAGCTCACGCTCTTGCTCCAGGCCCTCGCTCTCGACGACCGCGCGGGCGCGAACGAAGAGTCGTTCTCCCTCGCGTTCATGCAGGGCCAGGACGCGGACGACGATCCCGGCAACAACCTTACCGGCATGGGCGAGTTCTTCGTCGATGGAGCCGCCCTCGATGTGGACGGACGTCCCCTCGCGGCCTTTGAGAGCTCCATCATGAGCCGCATCCTCGACGGCGGCCCGGAGGACATCGAGATCCCGATTCTCATCCTTCCCCTCGAGATTCGTCAGGCGCGAATTCAGGGTCGCACCCGCGCGATGCGGGGCGAGATCTCGGAGATCGACGAAGGCCTGATCTGTGGCGCGGTGCCCCTGGTCACGATGGCGTTCCTGCCGAACCTTCTCGACATGTTCGGGATGTCTTCGCCGCCCTGCGACGACTCCATGATCGACTCCACCCTCGCGGATCTGCTCGTGGGTGGAACGCCGCGTGGCTTCATCTTTCCGCTACCCGGAATCGCTCCGGATGTGGACCTCGACGGCGACGGTCTCGAGCGCTTTGAGGTGGACCGCCGCGGCTCGACCTTCGGCTGCCAGCCCGTAATCACGGCCTGCGTGGACGGCGACGGCACCCGCGTTGAAGGCCGGGACTGCATCATGGACGCGCGCTTTGAGGATGGCTGGTCCGCCGCGTTCCCGATGGAGGCGGTCCGGGCGGAGATCCTCGGAGTTCGCTGAGCGGGCGTCTCGCGGTATCCTCCGCGGCCGATGGCCACACCCACCCTTCTCGACAAAGCCTACGGAAAGCGCGTCGCCGGCGACCAGGACGGCGCGCTTCGGCAGGCGATCGCGCTCCTCGAGCAGGACCCCGGGCAGATCGGCGCGGCGGCGCTCGCGGCGCTTTCGCTCATCGACCAGGACCGCGGATTTCTCGCCGGCGAAGCTGCGATTGCGCTCGCGGACGCGTACGTTCGGCGAGGCGATCTTCCGATGGCGATCGTGTGCGCGCGGGCGGCGCAGCGCGGCGGTGAAGAAGGGCTGTCAAAGCTCGCCGACATCGCCAACGCCTTCGGCAAGGGCGGCTCTCGCCTCGCGGATGTCACGCCGACGCCGCCTCCCTTGCCGAGCGAGGTCGAGGTCGACAAAAAGCTCGCCAAGCTTTCCGGAGACGCGCTTCTCGACCGCGCCGAGGCTGCGCTTCAAGGGACCCTAAACTGGGACGACCCGGTCGAAGACGACAAGCTTCCCGAGCTTCCGCTCTTTGCAGATCTAGAGCCGGGGGCGCTCGCGAACTTGCTCACCGCGTTTGAGGTTCGGGAGGTCGCGGCAGGCGACGAGATCATCGGTCAGGGTGATGAGGGCGCCGAAGCGTTTGTGGTGGCGCGCGGCATGCTGCGCGTGCTTCGGCACGACGGCGAGGAACACGTGGTGCTCGCGGGGCTTGGGCCGGGCGCGATCTTCGGCGAGATGGCGCTCGTGAGCCAGGCGCCGCGGGCCGCTGCCGTCGAAGCGGCCGAGGCCGCGATCCTGCTCGTGATTTCTCGGGATGCGCTTGAGAAAGCCGCGCGCAAGACGCCGATCATCAGCCAGCAGCTTTCGAGCTTTTGTCGACAGCGCATGCTCGCGAACCTCATGCGGCACAGTCCCATTCTTCGTGCCGTCGCGACGGCGGAGCGGCAGGCGCTTCTCGAGCGTTTTCACGCGGAGCACTTCGACGCGGGCGAAGCGCTCATGGAGGAGGGCGACGAGGCGAAGGGGCTCTTTTTGATCGCGTCGGGGCTCGTGGAAGTCCTCGGGGAGGACGCCGATGGAGACGCGCTTCGCATTGCCGAGCTTGGACCCGGAAACGTTGTGGGCGAAATCTCGCTGGTGCTTCGGCGACCGGCGAACGCCACGGTCCGGGCGGTGACCCCGACGGTGGCCCTCGAGTTGACCTACGAAGAGTTTCAGGAAGCGATTCGGGAGCACCCGACGCTTCTCAGCGAACTCTACGAAACGGCGACCCAGCGGGAAGAAGAGACGCGTAGCGTTGTCGCGCAGGAAGCGCTCGACGTCGAAGACATCGTGCTCCTGTAGAAGGCGCTATTCGAGGCTGTCGGCGCGCCATGCGCGGATCGCAGGATCCGCAAGAACGAACCGAAGGGCGTCCGTGCCCTGGCGCAGGTCTCGGTAGCTCGCCTCCCCCGCGTCGACGGTGACCAGGTTGCGCAGAAGCAGCGTTTCACCCGCGTGCGGAAGTGGGTGTTGAAAGGTCGTCGTCTCCGGAGGAAGAACGACCAGCCAGTTCAGGGTGGTCCCGTCCGTTTCGAAGGCGAGAGCGAGCGTGACGGCGTTCGCGCGATCGTCGACCGGGTCCCAGCGCGCGTCAACGCGTCCATCCGCGACCGTGAGAGTCCCGGAAGCAGGCGTGAGAAACGCGGCGGCGTCGATCGCGATCACGTCACTCACGGGAGCGCGGACCCGAACTGCGGAGGAGCCGACGCCGCTCTCATCCACCTCGAGGTCCAGGTACGAGGCCCACATCGGTACGCCAAGGTCTCGCCCTTCCGTGACTTCGATGGGGTTCACACGAAGTTGGCTGTCACTCGATGGGAGGGGGTAGGCGAGGACGCGGGCGCCGCGTCCAAGGGCATCGACCCGGAGCGTTTGTTGCGCGTCCGACCAGGATGGCACCGGTGCCCATCGAATGACGCCGTCGCTCGTGACCGCTCGCCCCACCATGGTCGTTGTTGCCGTGTAGAGGGCGATGTCGACGGGGTCGCAGTTCGCGCGGACGCTTTCCTCGATCAGGCTGCGGCCGTCGGGAACGATGCGGATCGCGCAGAGGTCGACCGCCTCGATCGGTTCGGGGGCGTCGGGAAGCGTGAGTTCGACCCGCCGAAGGTCGGAGGTGGCCGAGGGACTCAGGTTCAAGGTGAGCACGTCGCCCTCTTCGACCCCAACCCAGGTCTGCGCCACGACCGTATCCCCCTGGTCGGCCACGACCGTGACGACCGGCTCCTCGAACTCGAGGGTGACGTCGTCGCTCGTGAATCGCTCGTCGTCCACGTCCGACATCGCTCGGACGTTGCCGCTTCCGTTCACGAGACGAACTGTGACTTGCGGGAGATCCCTCGCGTCCGAACCCGGGTCCGATGAGGCATCGGACGCTGCGTCGGCTGCGGCGTCGACTTCGTCGAGGGTGGACGAACTCGCGCAGGCAGCCAGGATGACGCAAAGGAAACGAGCCATGATTTCATGCATGCACGGCGCGCGCTTCCTGTCGATTCGCGTTTTGATCAGCGGCGGGACGAGTCGGGTTGGCGTTGAAGACGGGCCGGGATGGCCGCCGCGAGGGCATCGATGGCCGCACGGAGTTTTGGGTGCAGATGCGGCGTGTGGGGCCAGATCAGGGAGATCGGTAGGCGCTGCGCCGGAAGCTCCGCGAGAACAAACTCGTAGGCGCCCGTTTGCGTGGCCGCGAGCATCATCCACCGCGGTAAGAGCGCGAGGCCTCCTCCCTGGAGGGCGGCATCGGCCAACGCGTCGAGATCG
>JBCDAA010000029.1:0-40427 GCA_039186435.1 Myxococcota bacterium
GCGCGCGCGAGATTCTCACGCAGATCGTGGCGAGGCCCGACGACCATTCTCTGTGGTGGGGCGCAGGCGTACCGTTCCGAGACTGGGCGCTCCTTGGCGATCCGAATTAGAAATCAGCGACGTCGACAACACCACAGCGCCAGCGAGAGATCGCGCTCGGACTCGATGGGAAGCGCTCACTGATTCGAAACGGGTTTCACACGAACCCCGAGCCCCCGAAGCTGATCGCGCAACCTCGCGACATGCCGCGAAGGCGACTCGCCAAACATCCGCGCGTACTCCCGGCTGAATTGAGACGCGCTCGCAAAGCCGACGCGGAACGCCGCGTCCGCCGCTGTCGTCCGCTCGTCTACCATCAAACGCTGAGCTTCCAGCAATCGCAGGCGCTTCTGAAACTGGAGCGGACTGTGCGCGGTGACGCGCTTGAACTGCGCAAAGAAGGCCGTCCGGCTCAGGCTTGCCTCCCGCGCGAGCGCGGCAATGTCGAGGGGCGCGTTCAGCTGTGATTCAATTCGGTGAACGGCAGCTCCGATACGGTGGGCTTCGCTTCCCGCTCGAACGAAGCCACGGATCGCGGGTCCACAGGGTCCCTGAAGGACGTAGAAGAGAAGCTCCCGCACGCGACCTGGGCCGAGCACCGCAGCTTCCTCGGGTGAAGAAAACGCTTCCGCAAGTCGCGCCGTCGCGGCCCACATCGACGACGTCAACGTGCCTTGAAACAAACCGCGGCCAAGTTCGACGTCCGGCTCATCACGCGTGTCCATCTCCGCGATCACTCGGCCTAAGCGCTGCGGGTCGAGCCCGATGAGAAGGCAGGCGAAAGGTGCTTCGGCAATACGACCCGTGACCGCCAGAGGAACCGGCGTGAGGGTGAAGTGCCCGGGCGTGAGGGCGTGACGAGTCGATCCAAGCACCACATCTTTCTGACCGCGCACGACGATCGCAAGACACGCCCGCCATCGACGATTCTCCATCTGCGTCGTGCGGGAGTACTGAACGGCGATGGTGTTCGCGACCGAGGTCTCGACCACCCGATCCAGACCGATGCCCTCGATGGCGGCGTTGATTCGTTGACGTGCCGACTCCACTGCCCCTCCCTACGAGAAGTAGTCAGCGTTTGACAGATCGTCCAGAAGGGGCAGCCCTGTCGGCGACCAGCCAAGGAACTCTCGCGTGAACTCGCTCGACGCTGAGCTTTCCATGCCTGCCATCCACGCAAGCAGTCCGAAATGCGCCGCCGCGTCCGCCTCCGAAAGCGCGCGGGTCGGAACGCCCAGTTCGGCACCAATGCGCTCGGCAATCTGCCGAAACGGGATCTCCGGTTCCGCGACGCCGTGGTACCGGTCGCCGGGTCTCGCTTTGTCCAGGGCGAGCACGTAGAGCTGCGCCGCATCCGTGCGCGCGACTGCGCTCCATTGATTCTCCCCCCTACCCACGTACGCCGAGGCCCCCTTTGCTTTCGCCCGCGCGATCATCATCGGAATCAAACCGCCGTCGCCGTTTCCGTGAACCGTGGGTGGCAACCTCACGACAGAAGCGCGAATCCCCTCACTGGCAAGCGCGTCGGCAGCCTCCTCCGACGCTGCGCGCGGAACGTCTTTCGATGCGCCGGGAGCAAGTCGATCGTCTTCGGCTCGAACGCCACCCACGATCCCTGACGTGATCAGGATTGGCCGATCCGAGCCACGCAAAGGCTCGCCCAGCGCCGCGACCACCCGGCGGTCAAGCTCGCAGCTCTCCGCGTATCTGGAAAAGTCGTGAACGAAGGCGGTGTGGATCACCGCATCGCACGCGTCTGCTCCTGCACGTAAGGCATCGACATCGCCAAGGTCGCCACGGTGCACCCCTGCGCCGCGGGCCTCGAGCAAGTCGGCAGACGTCTGGGAGCGCGCAAGCCCCAAGACGGCGTGTCCCGACCGTTGAAGACATCGAACCACCTCGGAGCCCACGAAACCCGTCGCACCAGTGACAAATACTCTCATCCGAACCTCGCGGCGAATCTAGAAGTGGCCCCCAGCGCAGGCCAGATGCACGGGTTCGGAATCCTTGCCCGATCGTCCAGCCGGGACGCCATCGCGATTGCGCCCAGCGGGGCGTCCGAGGACAATGCCGCGGTGTCGGCGCCGCTCGAGACTGGAGACGTCGTGTTGGGGCTTGAGGTCCTCGGCGAGCTTGGACGGGGTGGCTTCGCGCGCGTCTATCTCGTTCGCCGGGAAGACGGGGACGAGTTACTGGCTCTCAAGGTGATGCACGCCAAACACCTGGCGGGCGAAGCGACCGTCGCGCGCTTTCTTCGCGAAGCCGAGGTCGTCTCACGACTCAAGAGCGAGCGTATTCCTCGAGTGCTCGACGTCGGAACGCTCCCGGCCGGCAATGCCTTCATCTTGATGGAGCATTTGGAGGGCCAAACCCTCGCGCACATTCTCCGCGACGGAGCGCTCGATCCGGCACGCGCAGTGCGCATGGCAAGCCAGCTCTGCGAGGCCCTCGAGCCTGCCCACGCGGAAGGGGTCCTCCACCGCGATCTCAAACCGGAAAACGTGTTCGTCTGCGATCCCGGCAGCCACGAAGAGGTCAAGATCCTCGACTTCGGTGTGGCGACCTTCGTCGCGGGGCATACCGACCATTTCGGCCCGCTCACCAAGACGAGCTCCATGGTCGGAACGCCGCACTACATGTCACCCGAGCAGATTCACGCGCGCGCTCTCGAAGCGACCTCGGATCTCTACATGGTCGGGGTTTTGCTCTACGAGATGCTCTCGGGTCGGCGCCCCTACGATGCAGACACGCTTGGCGCGCTCCTGATGCAGATTCAGACTGGAACGCGGCCTCCGATTCACGAACTCGCGCCTCAGACTCCTCTCGATCTGATCGCGATCGTCGACCGCGCCCTCGCCCACGAGCCCCAAGATCGCTTCGAGTCCGCCGAAGCCCTACGCCACGCGCTCGATGCTGCGGACCTTTCACCGCCGCCCCCCGAGGCTCTTCTTCGTCGAAGCGCAGAAACCCCGATGGAACCAGCTCCGCGCAAGGGACCTTCGCTCCGACTTGCGGCCGCCGTGTTTGGTGTTGGGGTGGTTCTGGCGGGCGCAGCGATCGGTGCGACCCTCGGCGCTACCGACGAAGAAGTCCCCGCAGCCGAGCCGCCACCAGAAGCCTCGTCCGCGCCCGCGGAGCCGCGAATCGAGCCCACGACGATCGCCGCGCCGCCTGAAGAGACGACCGAAGAGCCCGTCGCGGTTGAGCAGGCCGCGGGCGAAACGGTGCAAACTCGCCGCACGATGAGGAGCGAACGCGCGAGTCGTGGTTCCACCATGCGCGACGAGCCCGCAGCGCCCGCCCCGAGTATGCCGAGTGCCCCGGCACCCATGGAACCGCGGAGAGAACCCGCCTCGGAAACCGGAACCATGGAAACCTGGACACACGACGGGCAGCTCGTCGATCCCTGGTAGTGGCACCGCGAGCCATCTGAGTTCGGGCGCCTGTCCAACCAGAGTTCGTTTCAGTCGGCGGTCAATCTTCTGCGACGCATCTTCCGAGGCAGGTCGAATCTTACCGCGACGTTGGCATTCCCTCGCGCACCCTCCATACTCCCGCCATGCAAAAGGGGCTGCTCGTGGGCGCAACCCTCGCGGTCGGCTGTTCGTTCACCGCGGACTTCGACGGATACACCTTTCGCGCGTCCGACGGCGGCGTTGACAGCGCGATCGATGCACCTGGCGATGCCGGCGTAGACGCCCCAAGGGACGAAACGCCGCCGACTGTCGTCTCCACATCGCCCGCCGCCGACACCAACCTTCTCGATGGCCGGGCGTCCATCTTCGTCGTGTTCAGCGAGCCGATTCGCGCGGATTCGAGCGACGTCCGCGTCGTTCTCGACGATGCGGTCGACGTCCCCGGCAGTGTCGAAGTGGACAACGAAACGCTCCGCTTCACGCCCGAAACTCCGCTCCGCGACGGAGAGCATCGCGTCACCGTCGACGCCACGGTGACGGACACCAGCGGCAACGCCCTCGCCGAACCCTTTACCTTTGCCTTCACCACCCAGCCCGGGGCGACCCTGATTTCCTTCCGCGAAGAGGCGGCCATCGGTGAACTCCGATGCCCCGAACTCGCCGCCGACAACGCGGGAAACGTCGCGATGATCTTCATGGAAGATCGAACGCTCTACTTCGCACTCTACCGAGCCGGAATTGGCTGGAGCGAAGCTTCCGCGCTTGCCGAAGAAGCGCAGGATGCGAACCTCAGCATTTCCCCCGGCGGACGCATCGCCGTCGCGTACACCGCGGAGGTTTCCGACGTCGCCCGTCCGCTCGTACGAGTTTCCGAGGCGCCGCTAAGCACCGAATTCGACATGCCCTCGCTCGCCGACGAGGTCGAACCGGCCATTGATCCGATCCACCCCCCGACGCCCGGGAGCTGTTCCCTTCGAGACCGAAGCATGGGGGTCGCCGTCAACGACGCAGGGGCTGTCGCCGTGATGTGGCGAACCCAGGGCCCCGTTCTTCGCGAAGAGTTCGGCTGGGCGCGAAACGTGCGCGCAGCCGATGGCACCTGGAATACCACCGCAGAGACCACGACCCTCTCTCCCGTCGACTCCGCAGTCCGGTTCCGCCCCGCCATCGCCATGAACTCGGCTGGCCACGTGGAAAGCGTGCATTTCGGTCGCAACGGACTCTCTGACACCATCTTCATTCGCCGCAGCTACGACGGATCCGACTGGATCTCGCCCGACCCGGACAACTTTCTCGCAGGCTCGAGCCTGCCTCCGCGCGTTTCGCTGCTCGCCGACGATCGCTTCCTCTTCGTGATGAGCGGCTTCGACGAAGGCAGGTTTACGCTCACCAGCCACACCGGAAACAGCGAGGCGCCCTTGGTGGAACAGACGGTGGTGAACTCCCAGGCCAACGAGATGGCGTTCTCGAACGGCCCGGTTCAATGGCTCGTTTGGCAAGTTGCCGAAGACACGATCTTTGCGTTCCGCGAAACCCTAGGCGATTGGCGATCGGGCATCGACATCCCACGCGACATCCCCTCCGAAGCTCAGAACTTCGTGATCGCAGGCCTCAGTCCTCCCGGAGACAATGCAACCGCGTTGACCCTCTACGAAGAAGACAACGCCATCTGGTGGGCGGAGCTCGAGGATGAGCCGGTCGTTCCGGGCGTCCGAAGGATGGGTCGTCTCTACGAAGGAGGCGGCGAAATCGTCCGGGAACCGCGCGTCGTCTTCGACTCCGCCTCGAACCACGGCGTCATCGCCTTCGTCGGGCAGAACGGCGGAATCCTGCGCGTCGCGAACTTTCGCGGCGCCCTCAACGAAGTGCTCACCCCATGAAGACGTCTTGGCTACTCATCGTCGCTCTTTCCTGTTTTGGCGTGACCGCGCGAGCTCAAGGAGGCGCGCAGTCGGAACGAACGGACGACCAGCGCGCGCGGGACCACTACGAAGCGGGGACCAGCTACTTCGAACAGCGTCGTTTTGCGGAAGCGGCCGTGCAGTTTCGAGACGCCTACCGCCTTTCGGGTCGGCTTTCGCTCCTCCTCAACGTTGCGACGTGTCTCGAGCGCGTCGAGGACTTCGACGGAGCGGCGGACGCGCTCGACGAATGGCTCGAGCACGCGCCTCCCGACACGGAGAACCGGCGCACCCAGGAGACACGTCGCGACCAGGCGCGGGCGCGGCACGCGGAGCAAGCCGTCGCGGAGCCAGCGGAACCGATCGAATCGACAGGACCCATCGAACCGACGGAGCCCCCTCCCGAAGAACCGTCGGGCTTGCCCACGGCCGGAAGGCTCGGCGTTGCGCTCTTGTCGGTTGGTGCTGCGCTGGGCGTGGTCGCCATCGGAACCGGCGTCGCTGGTAGCTCGGCCCAAGACGACCTCGAGAACGGGTGCAACGAGGAGCGAGTGTGCCCGCCCGAACTTGAGAGCACCCGCGACCGAGGCCGGCGCCTCGTTCGTGCGTCGTCTGCGTTTACGTTTCTCGCGGGCGCGGCAGGAGCGGCGGGCTTGACCGCGCTGCTTGTGAGTTTGTTGCGGAGTGACGACGACGAGGCGTCGGTGCGCGCGGTGGCGGGGCCGGGCGACGTTGGGGTTGGGGTGGATGTGCGCTTCTAGACGGCGGTGCTCATGGACCATCCAATCGCACGCTTTTTCCCTCTGAAGCTCGGAGAGAGCGAGCTCTCTCTGATGGCGATCGAGGAAAACGCGCCTGGGGCGCGCGCGATGTTGCGACACGTTCTCACTTTGGACGGCAAAATCGTCGATGTGAAGGAACAGCAGCTCTACGTCGGTCCGATGTTTCGGGAATTCCCCGAACGCTACGTGGAATGCGCCGCGGAAAACTATGCGCGGCTCGGCTGGGGTGCCGGCATCGCAGACATCGTTGCATGGTATCCGCCGTTCCAACCGGTAGTCTGCCCTTCGGACGCGGCATCCGTTCGCGCGGCGCTTCAAAACGAGGCGCACGCAGATCCCCACTTCGGTTCTAGTGCCCGCTGCTCGCATATGATGCGATGGCCTACCGAAGCCCGCGCCGTGTACTTCGTCGGCAAGTACCTCGAACACGTCGCTCGCGCCTCCCGGATCGAACCCTTCTTCGCCAAGGAAGAGTTCGACGCCATTTGTGGAGCACTCGAAGGCCTATCCCTGATCGGCGCCCACGAAAGTGAAGCAACGTACCGGGAGACCCTGGACCTCCTCGGCGACGACGCGCTTCACGAAGCTCCCGACGAGTGGCTTGCCCAAGCACGGCGCCCCTCGACGCGCTCGCTGGATGTACTCAACACCGACGCGGCGGGAGGGCTCCCCGTCGTTCGGTCACTTCTGGATACTTTCATTAAGGCCAACCTCGGCGTACTTCGCGCGAGGTAAATCGCACACTTCGCCCGACTCTCTCCGATGGACGCGCGCACGTTTTTCGAACAGCTGGATCGAATCACGCTAGAGGAAGTGCGCAACTGCATCGCGCACGACCCGCTCCTCACAGCATGTCGCATCGACGACCGAACGGCATTAGAACTCGCGGTCTCATTCGACCGCGCCGATGTCGTGGAGGAACTGCTTGGCGCTGGTGCCGACCCCTACACAAGAAACATCGTAGAGGCGCCGGTATTCGTCTTCGCTCGATCGCTCGCTGTCGCGCGTTGCTTTGAAGGCAAGGTCCGATGGGACGGTGCTGACGGAACGCTGGCACTCGGGATTGCGATGCGAGGTAGCGATCCGGCCCTCACGGAGTGGTTAATCTCTCGCGGGGCCACGCCAGACGTCGGGCTCTTCTTGGATCGACGCTTTGACGAGGATATCTGCCGACGGCTGGTTCCGGCGGCTACGCAAGCGACGCGAAACGCTCTTCTCGAACAAGCCCTCGCGCTCGACCCGGATGGATCCGAGCCGTCCGAGGACGAGTGTGTACGACGGGTGCGACTTCTCTTGTCCCTCCACATCCCTGCGAGCGGCGTCGCGCTACACAAGGCTGCCGAGTCCAACATGCTCAGGGTGCTTCGCGTTTTATTGGACGCCGGCGCCGATCCCAACGCGACCGACGCACGTGGCACAACGCCGATCGCAGCCGCTGCGTTTGAGGGCGCCTTCGACGCAGTACGCCTCCTCAAAAGAGGCGGCGCCGATCCAACGATCACGAACGCGCGTGGAGAAAGCGCTCTGGCAGCTTTGCCCGACGACTTCGTCTACTGACCGCGCACTTTTAAACTCAGGCCGGTGGAATACTGGCGGTGTTTCGAGACGCGCAACGCCGCGAGGCGCCCTAAACAAGCGAGCTTACGGTCCGTTCAACGGAAGCGCGGTCTGTTGCGAACTCCTACAGGGCGAGGTCGGAGTCTCGCAAAAACGGGTGGTAGTGGGTGCGAATGCCTTCCGCGAGCTGCGCTCGTCGCGCCGGTAGAGACTCATCTAGAAACGACCAGTCGACGATTCCGTCGTTGGGCTGCTCCAGTCTCCAGTCGACCACATCACACGTTGGAATCGCCTTGATCTCGCGGAACTCAAGCCAATCACGAAAGGCGACATCCGCATCGACTTCCTGCAGCCAGACTTTGATGAGCTGCACAAGGTCTCTGAGCTGGTCCGCGTCGCCGTCGATCGGACTGAGGTGTCCGCCCAAAGACTGAGCGGACCGAGCAACCACGACCATGTCATTCGGTGACTCTTGTTTGGCGATCGAGATCGTCCCGAATCCCATCTCGAGAGCCGGCGGCCTCACTTCGAGCACCCACTCCCCACAGGTAAAGAGCAGGACCGTCCCCTTCAAGGTCCCGCGACGAAGCGAGTCGAAATGACGCCCTTTTGGGACGCCGCGCGCACGTTCGGCCGGAGGTCCATGAACTGCCCAATACGAGGCAACGCGAACGGTAAAGGCGAACGCGTCCGCCGCTGCGTACGCGAGATCCACAAGTGATGCAGTTGCAGCGAGCTCCTGAAGATACGAGCGCACCACCGGAAGCCTCGCAGCCACCGCGGCTTCTGCCATCGCCTCGTCTACAGCGGTGGTGCCGGCGCGCTCGAACGTGCAGGGCTGCCGAACTTCGGCAATGTCGACGATCTTGTCTTCATCGCAGCGCCGTACCTGAACCGCGAGGAGTACGTGGTTCGTGGGCCCCTTCCGCTGAATCTCGACAAGGTGAAACTCAAACTTGCTTGGACCGGACGATACCGAGCAAACAAGACTTCCATCGATGCACATCGCCTTGGACGACTGCAACCAACCTGCGAATGAGCCCGCGAAATCCAAACATGCCTCGATTCCGAAACCGCGCGTCGACGTCGAAGATGCGCGCCCGAGACGATAGCGGTCGGCAACTCAAATTGAACGCGCTAAGCACGTCACGTTTCTGCAATCCGAGCTGGGAGCCAGCGTCTGGCGACTACTAACGAAGAGCTCACACCATGTGCTCTCTGCGAGCGCGAACGGACGAGAACGACGGCACCCAAACCATCGAAACTACGAGCTATTCGTACGTCGCAAACCCGAACGCGGCGCGAGGAACGAGAACGAACGCGCGGACGTATCCCGTGCGCATGTCCAAGAAGAAGAAACGAGGCATCTCGACCGCCGCACGCCTGCTCGGGGCCTTCGACGAAAACCGTAACCCCGCTGAGGTGGAAGTACTCCACCTCGCGTCTCCCCTCTACGACGGAGACGCAACCGACCTTGTCCCAGATAGCCTCGATGGGATCGAACGCTTCAAGGGCCTCCGGCACCTCTTCGTCCGAACGGACAAGCCACTCTCGCTCGCACCGCTCCGCGGGCTCACCAGCCTCGAACATCTGCACCTTGTGGGAAAAGGGTTCTCCGACCTTGACGCGATCACGTCGTTGCCAGCGCTGCGCACCCTTGAGCTGTGGGGGATCAAGGGACGGCGGCAGCCCTCGGTGGCTTTGCGAAGCGAAAGCCTCCGGTACCTCCGACTCTACGATCTCGGACTCAAGAGGGGGTTGGTCATTGAAGCCCCGTCTCTCGAGGTCGCCTCGCTGAACTACAACACGGACCTCGCCGAGCTCGACCTAGCGACGCCGCGTCTCCGCTGGCTGGCGCTGACCGACAGCAAGGTGGCCGACCTCGCGCCCCTCACCTCACTTACCAGGCTTGAAGGCCTTACCCTCGCGAGGTCAAAGAAGGTCGCAGACCTTTCGCCGCTGCTCGACCTCACTTCCCTACAGCACCTCGAACTCATGATGACGGGCGTTCGGTCCATCGAGGGCATCAAGCGACTCTGTAGGCTGCGGCACCTCGACCTTGGAATGACCAAGGTGAAGGACCTCACTCCGGCGTTTTCTCTCAAAGCGCTCGAGGTTCTCTACTTCGAGGACACGAAGGTGAAGAACCTCAAGGGCATCGACCAGCTCCGCGCGCTACGGCGGACGGGACGCGCGGTTTCCCCGGAAGCGATCCCAGACCGCGTCGTCCTCGGGCGCGACGGAGAGCCCGATCGATTTCCTTCCCCGCCTCCCGGCGTTCACGTCGAACATCCCATCGAACAACCATTCAAGCCGGACCCATCCTGGCGTGTGCGATCCGTTCGCCTGGTCGGCGAGGGTGCAGCGCACGCCGACATCGACCTCTCCGGCGTTACCCACGTCGAGATCGTCAGCTCCGCACTTCCAGGCATCAACGCTCTTCCTCACGCGGCGAATGGGGAGTCGCTGCGCGTCGACACCCAAGCCGAGTTCAACCTGGACGGTCTCGACCGCTTCCCCTCGCTTCGGCACTTACGGCTGGGAGGTCGACAGCCTGCGGATCTCAGTCCCCTCGCCAACGCGCCCGGTCTGCGCCTCTTGGTCTTGGGAACGTGCAAGACCGACGACATCCGCCCTCTTCGTGCCTGCACCGGCCTGCGTACGTTTACGATTCACGGGGAGCAGACGCTCGACGCGCAAACCCTCCGGGGCCTCGCGGAACTGGAGGTCCTCAAGGTCAGCCGACGCGCCTCCATCGACGACGACGAGATACGCGCTGAGCTCGAAGGAAAGCTCGCGGTCTTTCGTTCCATCGAGGACTGAGGCGCGAACGAGAAGCCGGTCAGTCTCGGTTCTTCGGGAGATCCACGAGAGCGCGGAATTGAACGACCAGTCGTCGAAGAGGTCGGCGCGGACAACGGTAGACACGAAGTTCACGCATGCCACCGCGCACGACGTAGTTGATGTCCACGAAGCGACGAGGAACCGCCCGGAGTAGGTCGGTGGGGTCGACGCACGGAAGAGCATCCTCGCAGTACGACCGTCGACTGCTTCCAGCGATCGGGGACGTCGTCGATTCGTCAAAGGCGGCGAAAGAACAGGCGAGCATGTCCACCTCGGATCTGGAAACGTGACTATCTCGTCCTGAAACCGATCCATCGGCTTCGACTCGAAACTCGCCAACTTCCTCGTAGAAGAAATCCGCCGCGGCGCCACATCCACCCGCTCTCGGAAACGGCTCGCGCGAAAGGGCAGCGGCCGCCGACTGACTCAACGCATCGAATGCGCGAAACCGAGCCACAAGTCCGGCGCACCTTGCCTCTTTGATCACACCATGAACGGACAAACGAACAGTGATGGGGTACGGCGGTTCCCACGGAGCGAGCTTTTCTGCGCACTCAGGAAGCGCGAGTTCACGGTGGAGCCGTCGGAGTTCCGGCGTTGGTGGGCCCGAAAACGAACGTCTACCAAACTCTGATTCCCGTTCTCCCTTCCATCCCGACGGCGTTATCGAGAAACGGCGCGCTCGACCGCGGATCTCCAGCGCCACCTGGTCGAGGTCCCACGTGGGGTTCTTCAAACAACGCGCGACCGTAGTCGCTGCTCTCGGTTCTTCGAACGAGGGACACCCGACGCAGATGGCCAAGCAGAAGGTCGCTGCAAACCGCACTTTCGATGGACACGCGGGAACCGACCTACTTGGGACTTCCGAAGTGGCCGAGCCGTTCGAGGCTCACGGCCCAGCGAAAACCCTCTTTGGTAGCCGAGGCGGGACTCGAACCCGCACTTCCGAAGAAACCGGATTTTGAATCCGGCGCGTCTGCCAGTTCCGCCACTCGGCCAGGGAGGCGCACCATAGCACCGCTTTGCCGGCTGGCGAGAGCAATCTCCCATCCAGTACACTCACCTCGTGCCGCGCTTTGCCGCCATCGATGTGGGCTCCAATGCGATGCGCCTGCTAATCGTGCAGGCGAAGGAACCGACGCGGATTCGGCCCTTTCGCTCGATGCGCTTTCCGGTTCGCTTGGGGCACGGGGTGTTTCAGACGGGCCGGCTGAACCCGCACGCGATCGATGAGTGCGTGGAAGCGATGCGCGCGTTCGCCGACGCGATGGAAGACGCGAAGGTCGACGACTACCGCGCGGTGGTGACGGCTTCGGCGCGCTCCGCCAGCAACGCAGACGTGCTTTTCGATCGCATTCGGGAAGAAACGGGCATCGCGCTCAACGCGATCAGCGGGACCGAAGAGGCTCGACTGGTCGGTATGGCGGTCCGCGACGTCTGGCCGATCGAAGGACGCACGCTGCTGATGGATCTGGGCGGCGGCAGCCTCGAGATCAGCGACCTGAGCGACGGCGGGTTCACGGTCTCTCTCGCGATTGGCACCGTCCGCATTCTGGAGGCGTTTCTGGAGCCGGGCGCCCCGATCGATCAGCAGCAGGATCACCTGGTCCGCGAGTACGTCGACCGTCTTCTCGCGCCGCATCGCCGAAAACTGCGCCAGGCGAATTGGGACCACGTGATCGGCACCGGCGGAAACCTGGTCGCTGCGTCGCAGCTGTGTCCGGTGGAGGGCGCGCAGGTGCCAACCATCGACGTCGAAAAGGCGCGCGAGCTCCGCGGAGTTCTCGCCGGTCTGACGAAAGCCGAACGCGTCGCGCAGTACAACCTCAAGGCCGACCGTGCAGACGTCATCGTTCCCGCGCTCTACGTCATCGTGGCCATGGCGGACCTGGCGAAGGTCAACGCCATCGAGGTTCCGGGCGTTGGCCTCAAAGACGGCATCGTCAAAGAGCTCGTGCAAAAGCACTACCGCGTCTGGGACTACGGCCGTGAAGACGACAAAGTGGTCGCCGCCGCCATCCAGCTCGGGCGCCGGTACCACTTCGACGAGCGCTACGCGCTGCACACCGCCGCGATCGCAGACCGCATCTTTGAAGGCACCCAAAAGCTGCATCGCCTCGGGGAAAAATCGCGCGCGATGCTCAAGGTCGCCGCGCTCCTGCACAACATCGGCGTGTTCATCAACCAGCAGTCGCATCACAAACACTCGCAGTACATCATCGAAAACAGCGACCTGATGGGGCCTTCCCCCGAGACGCGGCGGATGATCGCGCTGATCGCGCGCTACCATCGACGAGCCACGCCCTCGCCTCGCCACACGGCATACCGAAGCCTCAACTCCTCGGACCGCGACCGGGTGAAAAACCTCGCCGCGATCCTCCGCGTGGCCATCGCCCTCGACCGCGGGCATCTCGGAAAAGTCACGGTGGACAACGTCAAGATTAAGCGAGGCACCGTCGTCATCGAGGTATCGGCTGCGACCGACATCTCTCTCGAAATTTGGACCGTGGAGCGCAAAGCGGACCTCTTTCGCGACGTGTTCGGCCGCGACGTGCGCATCAAGGTGAACTCGAACGAAGAACGCGCCGCGGAGTAAACGATGGGGAGCGAGCTCGAGGCCTTCTTGGGAGGGTACTACCGGGACGGAACACCGGAGCTTGCCGCGCAGGCTCTGCTTCAGGTGACCGATCCCAACGAGCAGCTCGTCGCGCTCTTCGCTCGCGCCGCACAACACGAGAGCACAGTGGACGCCGCCTTCGCGCAGGCAGCGAGCGAGCATCCCGAACATGCGGAATGGATCGGGCAGGTGCTCGATCTCGCTCGCAGCGGCACTCTTCCGACCCACGAGAATCTCGAGATCAACGCGCCGGAAGACCTCGACTACCTCTGGGGCGAGTTTCTGCTGACCGGCGCGCTAGGCCCTGTTCGACGGATCGCGGACACGCTCTCCTGGCCGGACCGCACGCGCGAAGCGCTCGAGGCGTGGTCTCAGAAGACGCCCTTCCTTCCGTGGGCGCGCAAGCGACACGAAGCGCTTTCGTCCCATCTCCGAACGACGGGACTCCTCGACGAACCGGGCGACCTCGATCTTCGTCTCTGGAAACTGATGAGCGGCGGCTTTCAGGTAAGCCAGCTTCCCTTCACGGTGGACCACGCGTTTCTGCGTCCGCTGATGATCAAGGGCGCGGCGTGCTGGTCGCTGCAGTCGAACGCGCAGCAGCATCCGAAGGTCGCGGAGTTCGCCGCGAGCGTCGACGCCCTCGCGACCGCGCCATCGTTCGTCTAAGGCAAGTCGCGTTAGGCCGCCGAGTCAGCCCGAACTTCGCCGGCGAGAAGCCAGGCTCCAATGCACGGAAGAATCACGAAGAGGCCGAAGGGAATCACGAGTGGAGAATCCGCGACATACATTTGAACGCCCTTGCCGATCCCCCAGAGCGCAGCAAAGCCGGGAACGCGGCTGATCCACGGCGTAGACCGAAGCCGTTGAAATCCGAAACAGCACACGAAGTAAGACGCCATCACCGCCAAGCCGACGATGGCGAGGCTCAGCGGAAGGAGCGGCTGCCCCGGCGTCGAGACCTCCATGGCCAGCGCTAGCGAACCGATGACGGCGACCACCCCGAAGTACCAGCGGAGCTTGGACGCTTTCTGCTCGGCTGGGCTCGGCAGCGACGGAAGCCTCATTGCGACAAACCCACTACGCGCGTGGTTGCGCGGCCTGCTCTTCGGCCATTTCCTTCGCGACGCTTTCGAGAAGCTCCCGGCACTCGGGACGCTGACTCAGGTGCTCAAGGAGAAGCGACGACGCCTCCATGAACGACTTCTCGTAGCCGAGCGCTTCCCGCACGCGACCGGCGATTCGCTCGCGACCCGAATGGAGGTCGTTTTCGAGCGCCTCGCTGTAGCGGAGAAGCTGCGACTTGAGGTCCTCGATCTGTTTGCGAAGACCGCCCGCGTACTTTTCGCGCTCCCGGGCGCGCTGCTCGTAGTCGCTCATGACGACCGCGAAGGTCTCCGCACGGGCGCGCGCTGCACCGAGTTCTTGGTGCACCTCGGTTCCGCCGCCGGCGCGAACCTTCTGCTGCGCCTGCGCCATCTCCTCTTGGGCACGCTGCCGAAGCGCGCCGAGACGCATGGCGCGCTCACGCTCCGCCGCGGCCTCACGAAGCGCGCGGCTCTCTTCGCCCGCGAGCTCTTCCACCTTACGACCGATCTCGGCGCGAAGCGCGCGGCCTCGCTTTTCGATCGCTTCGAGCTTGCGGGAATGACTCGCGAGCTCGCCCTCGAGGCGAGACGCGCGGGCGGCGAGATCCCAGATGCGGTCGGCGGCTTTTCGAATCTCTTCCGGCGCCTTTCCGTTCGGGTAGGCGCGGGCCGTCGCCCGGAGAAAGTTCGCGGCGCGCTTGGACCACTCGACAACCCCCGGACTCGGCGCCGGAGGAGGAGGGGGCGGCTGCGCGGGAGCATCGGCCCCCGGCTTGTTCTGCTGCATCTCCCAGACAGTGGAAGGCAGTGAACGCTGGAGCTTTTTAAGCTCCTCTTGAAGGTGGTGACCGTCGCGAAAGCGGTCGTCGATGCGCTTTTCGAGAAGGCGCAAACAAATCGCTTCGGCGGCCTCCGGAAGATCCTTGCGAAGGGAGCGCGGCTTCGGCGCTGGCCCGGTTCGCTGCATCTCGAGGAGCGTGTCGCGGTCGTGCGATCGAAAGGGCAGCTGCCCCGTCGTCATCTCGTAGAAGAGAACGCCGAGCGCGTAGAGGTCGCTCGAAGGAACGGCATCTTCGCCCCGCGCCTGCTCCGGCGACATGTACTCCGGGGTTCCGAACACGGCGCCTTTCGGTGCGAGTCGCGGATCCCGAGCGAGCGCCGCGAGACCAAAGTCGAGAATCTTCACGAAGTCCTGACGACCGCGGCGGTCCGTCAGCATGATGTTGTCGCTCTTCAGGTCGCGGTGCACGACGCCGAGGTCGTGGGCACGCGCAAGCGCCGCACACATCTGCTCGAGGATGTCGACCGCCCGCGCGATCGGCATGGGGCCCTTGCCGATCTCCGAGCTGAGGGCGGTTCCCGTCAGATACTCCATCACCAGATAGAGCTCTCCTTGGTCCGTCTCCCCCACGTCGTGGATATCGACGATATGAGCGTGGTCGACGCGGTTCGCGGCTCGAGCTTCCCGAAGCATCCACGCCCGAAGGTGGGTCTCGCCGCGGAGGTCAGGCCGGATCAGCTTGAGCGCGACCACGCGGTCGATCAGCACATGCCGGGCGCGGTAGACAACGCCCATTCCCCCTTCACCAAGCCGGGCTTCCAGCCGATAGCGCCCTGCCACGACCTTGCCCAAATAGGGGTCACGACTTCGTGCTGCCTGTGTTCGTGCCATGGTTCCCTCGCAGCCCGAAGGCCGCCTCGGGGCGCATCATACACAATGGACGGAGGTTTTCAGCGGCTTCGTCGTCCCTTATGATGAAAGGACTGGGGGTGGGTTGCGCCGCTCACCCGAGGAGGTTCGCCCGTGGGGCATGCCCCGATCGGACCCTACGTCATCGAACGCCGCCTTGCGACAGGCGGGATGGCCGAGGTGTTCGTTGCGCAGCGGAAAGGGCCCCACGGTTTCTCGAAAAAGGTCGCCCTGAAGCGGATTCTGCCGCAGTACGCCGGCGACCCCGACTTCGTCTCGATGTTCATCGACGAGGCGAAACTCGCGGCGCAGCTGCATCACCCCAACGTGGTGCAGGTATTCGATTTTGGTGAACACGGCGGCGAGCTTTTTTTGGCGATGGAGCTCGTGGAGGGCACCAACTGCAACAAGCTCCTTCGGGTCATCAATCGGCAGGACGAGCGGATTCCCCTCGACGTCGCGCTCTACATCATCGGCCAGACCGCGCACGCGCTCTCGTACGCGCATCGCCTCTGCGACGACACCGGCGATCCCTTGGGCTTTGTTCATCGGGATGTGAGCCCCGCGAATATTCTCCTCACCTCGAGCGGCTACGTGAAGCTCACGGACTTCGGCATCGCCAAGGTCGCGGATCGAAGTCAGCGCACCGAGGACGGCCACGTTCGCGGAAAGCTCGGCTACATGTCGCCGGAGCAGGTGATGGGACGTCCGATGGATGGACGCAGCGACGTGTTCACCTTGGCGACCGTTATGGCGGAGCTGCTGATCGGGCAGCCGCTTTTTGGCACCGGCAAGGAGCTCGACGTCCTCGTGCGCATACGCGACGTCGACCTCTCGCTTCTTGATCGCTGTCCGATCCCTGTGCCGCGGGATGTTCGCAGACTTGTGGAAGGTGCGCTCGCGCGCGATCCCAACGAGCGGCCTTCCGCGAAGGAGCTTGCGGAGGCGTGCGACGAAGTGCGCCGTCGTCGCGGCATGAGCCACGGTCCCGAGCGGCTCTCGCGAATTCTTGCGCGCTTCGACCTCATCGAGCCCGGCTTTGGCCTGGACACGCCCGACCCGGGCACCTCGTTGATCGACACGTCGCTCTTGAGCCCGCAGGCCGAGCAGCTCGTTCGCGAGGTGGGCGCGACGGCACCGGACATCTACACCGTTCGTCTCGTTGACGGCCGCGAGATCGGGCCCGTGAGCTTTCCGCGCCTGGTGCAGCTGATCACCAGCGGACGCGTTCACTCGGAGACGCTGATTCGCAAGGAAAGCGGGCAGTATGCGCCCGCGACCGCCCTCCCCGAGCTCACGCGCTTTGTGACCTCGCCGGCGCTGCAGTGGAAGCTCGACGAACTGCAGGGCGCGGAAAAGATGGGCACGCTTCAGGGCGCAAGTCTCGTTCCCATCGTGTTTGGGTTCATGCGCGACCGCACCACCGGCGTGCTTCATCTCTGGGACGGAACGCGGCGCAAGAAGATCTACTTCGAGGAAGGACGCCCGGAGTTTGTGGCGTCGACGGCGCGGCGCGAACTCCTCGGCGAGTTTCTCGTCGAGCATGGCTACTGCCTCCGGATGGAAGTCGAGATGGCGCTCGCTCTTCTTCCGCGGTACGGCGGACGCCTCGGGGATGCACTCGTGGGGCTCGGCGTCCTTCGCCCGATCGATCTCTTTCAGGCGATCAGCGCGCAGGTTCGCGCGCGACTTCTGGAAGCGTTTACCTGGCGGCGTGGTCGCTGGGCGTTCGTTCCCGATGTGCGCAGCCACGAGGAGACCTTTCCGCTCGGCCTCTCGAGCTGGGAGCTCTTGCGCGAAGCCGTGATGGGTGCGCACCCGGAAGAGCTGGAGGCCGCGCTGGCGCCGCTCTGGGAGCGATGTCTGCGGCCGGTTGAGCGCCCCATCATTTCGCGCGAGAGTTTTGCGCTGCCGCCCTCGTGGATTCGGCTGATCGACGCGGTCGAAGAAGGCAGTACTGCAGGCGCGCTTCTCACACGCGCACCGAGCCACGATCTCGAGGACACCTACCGCGCGCTATTCTTTGCGCTCGGCTGCGGATTCGTCGAAACCGTCGACTAGTGCGCGCGCTTCAAGGTCGACTCCTTCTGCCGCCGCTGCTACACACGGGCTAGGTGCGCGCCTTGCGCAAATGTTGCCGTGCTTGGACAACTCGAAAAAGCGAGACCGACCTATTTCCGGCTGCTTCGACCGACGAAGCAAAGGCCGGTCTTGGTCGAGATCCCACACGCAGGCCTCGCAATCCCCGAACGGGTTCGTGACGACCTCAACGCGCCGAGGGATGGCATCTTTCGCGACGCTGACATCTACGTCGACAAGCTCTACGCGAACGTCACCGACCACGGTGCGAGCAAGCTGGAGGCGCTGACGTCGCGCTACGTGGTCGACCTGAACCGCGCGCCCCACGATGTCGATCTGCAGACGGTCCCGGACCACCCCGCGCCGCGTGGGGTCCAACCTCGTGGCGTGGTCTGGCGGATGACCACCGACGGTCGCCCCCTGCTGCGTCGACCCCTTTCTTTTGAGGCTCTTCAGCAGCGTCTCGAGACCTTTCATCGGCCCTATCACGACGCGCTTCGGACCGAGCTCAACCGTCTTCGCGCCGAGTTTGGGTTTGCGATTTGCCTCGCCGCGCACTCGATGCCGAGCGTCGGACGGGCCCTCGGATCGGAGCGAAGCACGCGCCGGCCGGACGTTGTGCCTGGGACGCGGGGAAAGACCTCGGCGGACAAGCGACTGATCGAGCTCGTCGACGAACACTTTCGAAGCGCGGGTCTCAGCGTGCGCCACGACGATCCTTACCGCGGCGGGTACACGACGGCGCATTACGGTCGTCCTGCGGAGAACTGGCACGTCGTTCAGATCGAACTCAACCGCGGGCTCTACGTGAACGAAGCGACCTCCGAGCCGAAGACCGGCGACTTCGAAAAGCTGCAGGTGGTGTTGAAGCAGCTCGTCGCACGCGTCGCGGATCTCGACCTGCGTTGATTTCGTTTTTGGCGAGTAACGTGCGACGCCGCGCGCACGTACTCCGTACAACAGCTTAGTCGTCGTGCCTTCGCTGCGCGGCTACTCGCCGACGGCGCCTTCGACGACCATCGCGTCGCTTCCACGAACTTCCAGGCGGTACCGACTGTTGGCGGTCTGGATGTAGTAGATGTCGCGATCGCAGAGCTTGAGGACGCGCTTCACTGGCGTGGTCACGTACTCGTGCAGGCCGTCGGGAAACTCGATGACAACCACCGAGCCCTTTCGAGGGGGTCGTAGAAGCCGGCCAACGACTGCTCGGCCTGGCTTCCGTCCAACCTTGCGAAGAACGACCTCCACAAATGAAAAACTAGCACAGCGCAAGACTGGGTCAAAGCATAACGAAGCAGATCGAAGCACAAGTTTTTTCCGCGAACGTCCGACCGGAAGGGAGTCGAAGAGGCCGCCCTCGTCGTGCGGTTGGAACGCGCGCTATTCCGCCGATTCAACGAGTCGAAAGCGGAACGAGACGACGACGGGGAGCGTGCGGATGTTCGTCCGAAGCGCCTCGATCGGCGTGGCGAGGCACGATCGGAGTGGGTTCAACGGAAGCGGCGAGTCCCCCCAGTCGCGAAAGCGCAAAGTGGTCTCATCCGCGCGAAAATGGACACGGATGTCGCCGGTTCCAGTCGATCGTGGCCGCGTTGGGCACGCGGGAAGCGCTTCGAGGATTTGCCAAACCTGCGCTTCGAGGTCCCGATCGCGCGGACAGCGTCCGCCCTCGTCCGCACCGCCACATTGGATGTAGGCCAATCGCCCACGTGTGATCCCAAGCTCTGACGCACCGCGTCGAACCGCGTCATTCGCGGGGTCCGCCGCTTGCGTCTCCCCAGAGGGTGTTCCGGCGCTCGGAGTGCCAGGAGCGCTCGGTGTCTCTGCGCTCGGTGTTTCTACGCTCGGTGTTTCAGCGCTCGGTGTCTCAGCGCTCGGTGTCTCTGCGCTCGCTATCTCTACACTCGGGGTATCCGCACTGGGTGTCTCGGCACCGGGCACGTCCGCTGTGAGTTCCTCGGTGCTCGGAGCGGGCGTTTCCTCAGCGGGGGCGTCGTTGCTAGCGGCTTCCTGCTCACCGGGAGGCTCGCCCGTTTCCATCGCAAGCGCAGGCGGGTCCTTGATCGTCAGCCGAACCAGCCCCAGTCCTGAAAGCAGCCCACCGACAGCGACCGCGGCCACGAGCCACCTCCGCGGCGAAGACGGCGTTACTTCGACTTCGGCAGCCACGCGTAGGACATACCGCATCCCGGGGCGCTGAGCACACTGCGGCAACTTGCCGCGGCAGGATTGCCGCTGCGCCGTGTCGAAACGCACTTCTTCCGAAGTTCTTCCCCGGCACGCGGAGTGCAGATGAGTCGGGTCGGAGGTCCTGATGAAAACGCAGGTATTCCCCCCTTCAACGATGGATCGCTACCGGGCTTCGTTGGCCCGTGTACAGTCACAATCCCCCGCCGAGGAACTTGCGCTGGCACGACGCTGGCGTGAGGGCGACGCGGAAGCAGGCCGACTTTTGGTCGAGTCCAGCCTCCCCTTCGTCATCAAGATCGCTCGCGAGTACCGCCGCTGGGGTGTCCCGCTGGAAGACCTGGTTCAGCAGGGCAACCTCGGCATGCTCAAGGCCGCCGCGAAGTTCGACCCCGAGAAGGAGTGTCGGCTGGTGACCTACGCGGCGTACTGGATTCGCGCGGAGATTCGAGACTACGTCGTGCGTGCCTATCGCATCGTTCGCCTGGGCTCGACACGGACGGAGCGGCGGGCGATGCGTGCGTTTCGCCGGAAAGGCGTCGAGAACGCGGCAGAGCTGGCGGAAGTGTCCGGCATGCCGCGAGCCCGCGCGGAAAAGCTCTGGCCGCTTCTTCAGCAGTCGGATGTCTCTCTCGACAGCACGTTCGACCAGCGAGGGCCCGGGGTCGAACGGTTGCCCGCGCACGGTACGACGACGCCGGAGGCAAACACGCTGCGGAAAGACACGATTCACTGCGTGCGCAAAGCACTCGGAACCGCGCTGAAGGAACTTACGGATCGAGAGCGCCGAATCGTGAAAGCGCGACTGATGGCGGAGGACCCGCTCACGCTGGAACAACTCGGCCGGGAGATGGGCGTGAGCAAGGAGCGCGTGCGTCAGCTCGAGGTGCGTGCCCGCGACAAGCTTCGCATCCGGCTCGCCGAGTTCCGACCGGCCGCGTAGCGTTTCGTTGAGCTTCGGTTTCCGTTCGGGTCCGACCGACCGCCGAGGTTCGCCACTGCGCCTTCTTCAAAACCCCGCTCGTGCTATTTGGCCGCTATGAACGAGCGGGACTGGGGGCAGTTGGCCTTTGTTGTGTGCGGACTTCTCGGCTGTAGCGGAGCGTCCCCGGTGGATCGCGCGCCGACCCCCAGCACCGAGCGCCCGGCGGAAACCGAAGGCGAACGCACTTCTGACCCCAGGAGCACTCCCGAGATGAATGCGGTCGATGCGCCGGCAGCTTCACGATTCGCCGACGCCATCCTGCACTCTCGTGCATGGCCCATCCGCGTTCCCCCCGAGCACCGCGCCGCCGTCGGGTTGCCGGACTCCGTCCCTCCAGATGCGGTCACCGAAATGATCGTGTACTGGACCTCCTCGTCCGTCCAGACGCACTACTCCTGGTCCGAACCAGGAGAGGTTTCGACGGTACGAACACGTCTCGTTGAACGCTTCGCGGACACGAGATTTCGCCTCAGCACCGACCTTCCCGACCTCGCGGCGGGCACATTGCCCCTCGCGTCGATCAACCGAGCGGTATTCGGCGGCGCGGACTCAACGACGATGCGCACGGACGAAGCGGCAGCCGAGCTTCTCCTCTTCGAAGAAGAAGAGGTCGGTGTGCGGCTTGAGGTCCTCCATCCCTTCCGCGACCGCCTTGCGTCCATTGTTGTCGCGATGCCGCATCCACCAGACGTCACGCCTCCCTTCAACCTCATGGCGAGACACGTCACTCAAATCACGCAGAGCCTCTCCTCCTCGCGAAACGCAGACCTTGAGATGACCGCCCTACACGTCCCCGAGACAACACTCGCCGCGCTCGAAGAATGGGCACGCACGTCAGGCTTCTCGTCCTACGACCTCCGTCCCTACCGAGGCAACCACGGCTGGGAGGGCCATGTAGACGACGCCCGAGTCGTGCTGGAGTTGAGCCGAGGGAGCGCGTCGGGTCGTTTGATTCTCCGAAGGCACATGGACGAGACCTAGTACGACGACGGCCGCGGCGGCGGGCGCGTCTGAGGCGCCGCATCACGCACGAGCCGATCGAGCAGCGAAGCGAGCTGGTTCGCCGGGCCCAAACGCCACTCGCCGTTCCACATCGCCACCTGACGCGTAAACGGTTCCCCAAGGGCGAGCTGAACTTCCAGAGTCGGCCGCGGTTCGTCCGGCAGTCCGTGTTCGCGAAGCGGACGAAGCAACCACACCGCGGCGTAGCGCAGCGCTTCCGTGAGCGCTTGAAGCTGCATCGGGTTGAGGGCACTGCGCCGCGTGGACGGAACCGTCGCGCCGGGCGGACGTAGCGTCACCACCCGCTCGCCGTTGCCGAAGACCTGAACGCGCCGTAGTCCGTGCACCTCCGAGTCCACCGACGTCCAGGTGAGGAGAAAGTTGCCGCGCTGATCGGGCTGGTCGATCACCCGATCCAAGAGCGTCGCAAAAGGCAGGTCCAGCTGCGGGGGTGGTTCCCCGGCGACATGGGCGAGGTAGTCCTCGGCGAAGGCGAGCGCGACATCCGCGTGAGGAATCTGCGCGCGTGTTTCTCGAATCGCACCCCGACCCGCTTCACCAAGCAAACTGAGCGCATCGAGGGCACGCCACCCGAGCGTCGACTCCGCCCCGAGCGAGAGAATGCGCGCGACCCGCCGTGCCGCAAACACCGCGCCGCCCTCCCCGAACGCGCGAAGGGACTCGAGTAGATCATCGCCGGCCTGAAGCAGCGCGGCATCCAGCTGCGCCTCGACGATCTCGTCGATGCCTGCGTCGCGAAGAGAACGTGCGCTCGTCACCACGAGATCGACGATGGGCGTCGTTGCCGATCCGTCCCAGGCGGTCATGCGACCCCCACCACGAACCGGATCGTAGGCGAACGCCATCTTCCAAAGACCGGCGCCTCGGCGGTCAAACGCAAAGGAAAGGTCGAGCCCCGTGCTTACGGTCGCTCCGGGCAAGAGCCGGACGAACGCTTCGGGGGGATGAAGGACGTTGACGTCGCCGAAGGACACACGAATCCACGGGCGATTCACTTTGGGTGGCGAGACCCGCAGGGAGCGCGGGTAGTTCGGCTGAAATCCGAACACCCATATCGGCTCCTTCGAACGGTTCTGGCAAAGGAGCTCAACGACGATCGTGTTGCCCGCTTCGACCTCGCTCGGTGGAGGGCGAAGACCAAAACGCACGCCGTTCGCTTCTGACCCCCACTGGACTTCCACGATCGAAGGCTACCCACCTGGGCGAAGAAACAACAACAACCTGATGAGCACAGTCGCGCCATCGACACAATTCGGATCAATCGAAGCCGCCGAAATCGACACTTTTCTCATCGCGCGCCATCGCCGTAACGCAAGGACAGGCTTCAAAAATTGCTGCGAGCTTGACCCATCGGGCCGACCCACCACAAGCTCAAGGGATGAAGGCTCGGGGCACCCCTCTCTTGCTCACGCTTTTAACTCTACTCGGATGCAAGCCAGACCTCGGCGAGTGCAACGAGGGAGAGGGACCGGGCCAGGATCGCGAGGTGGTGTACCTCGTCAACGGCAGTCCCGACGATGGCACCCCCCTCTACGCCGGCCAGGCGCTAATGCAGATCCACTGTGGAAACTCGGGTTTCTGCCACTCCCAAGCAGCCCGCGGTAGCGGTCGTGCGGGCGCTCCTCGTGGCCTCGACTTTGACGTCAACCTCGCCTGTACCACCGCCGACGCATGCAGCTCCGGCATCGAAATGAGCATCGAGCGCCTTTCCGAAAGCCAGCGGGAGGTCTTCGACCATCGCGTCAACATCTGGCGCACCATCGAAAACGGGTCGATGCCTCCTGGCCGCGCCGGCGAAGCCGTCCGCGCAGGCGATCAGTACTTTCGCGAGGTCGACAGCAACGGTGCGTTCAGCAACGAACTCCCCTCCCTCGACGATCGCGAGGGCCGGCGCATCCTCCGCAACTGGCTGAAGTGCGGCGCACCGGTCGTCTCGCAGGCACGTGAGCCAAGCGACGGGGAGCGCCCTGGATTTCTCTGCTCGGACGACGCCTCCGATATGGTGGGCGACTGCCGGGTTCGTGCAGGCACCATCGAGCCGCCGGAGGCCAACTGGGCGTCCATCTACGAGATGATCGTCGTGCCGCTCTGCCTTGAGTGTCATCGCGACGACGGCAACCCGTTCTTCGGCCCCGACGACCAGGAACTGGACCTCTGTCTCAGCGACACGCCAGCGTCCGGCCCCTGCGATCGTGACGCGGTCCTCACATCCCTCACGGGAATGCCAGCGTTCGCTCCCTCATGCGACGGAGAAGGCGATTTGATCGTCGCCGGAGACGCGGCGAACTCGGTGTTCTTCGACAAGCTCACGGCCGGCCCGACCTGCGGGGATCCGATGCCCCTCGGCGACAACGACGGCCTCAGCGCCGACATCCTCGCGCCGATTCGTGAGTGGATCAACGCCGGCGCAATGCCGTGATCCTCGATGGGGCGATGGGCACTGCCCTCATCGCCCGCGGCTTTGACCCCGCGTCCCTTGTCGAGCTTCCCCTTCGCGCGCCGGAGGCAATTCTCGAGGTCCATCGCTCATTCTCGATGTCCGACGCGCTCACGGCGGCCACATTCGGACTGAGCTGGGCGCCCAACCGTGATGTCGCGGATGCGGCGATTCAGCTTGCCCGAGAGGTCGCCGGGGACCGTCCGGTCATCGCGAGTCTCGCGCCTGGAGCACACGCTGCCGAAGCCGCGTCCTCGCTTCGACAGGCGGACATCCTCCTCTTCGAAACCTTTACTCGCGTCGCGGACCTCGAAACGGTGCTTCACGCCGTCGCTCACCCTCGGGTGTGGGCCACCGTCTCCTTTCACAAGGGAAAGAGCGCCGACGGATACACCCCCGGCGAGACGGCCGCGCGCCTCGTGACCACACAGGTCGAAGCCTTCGGTGCCAACTGCGGGGATGGCCTACGGGAAACCGCCGCCAACGCGATCGCGATGGTGGGCGCCGGCCGCCCGGTCATTGCGCAGCCCAACGCCGGAGTCGGCACGACCGCGTCGCCGGAAGCGTTCGCGGCGACGGCAGCAAGCCTTCGCGATGCAGGCGTTGCGATCATCGGCGGATGCTGCGGCGTCACCGCAGCGCATCTTGCGCTCGTCGCGCCTTAGCCCGACTCGAGCGCGCTTCGCACGATCGCGACGATCGCCGGGTCGCTCGTCTCGAGGGAGCCGCCCGAAAAAGGCGGCGCTGGATCGTACTCGATGCCGAGCTGGATCGCCTGCGCAACGGGCGGGCTCGCGATCGTCGCCGCGAGGGAGAGCGCCATGTCGATGCCCGCTGAGACGCCTGCAGCCGTGACGATCTTTCCTTCGGTCACGCTTCGAGCCACCGTGGGCACCGCACCGTACTCCGCGAGAAGCGCGCGGTAGTTCCAGTGCGTTGTCGCCTTCAGCCCTTTGAGGAGACCCGCCGCCGCCAGCACGAGCGACCCGGTGCACACCGAGGTGGTAAAGCGCGTCGTTTCGTGAATCCGTCGCACCCAGGCGAGGGCGTCCTCGTCGTCCATCAGTGCACGCGTGCCATGGCCGCCGGGAACCACCAGGATGTCGGCCGACGACACCTCGCTCAGCGCGGCATCAACCTGCAGTCCGAGAAACCCGTTGTCGGTTCGAACAGGGCCCGGGCGCGCGCCGACGAAGCGAACCTTGGCGCCTGGAAGTCGACTCAGCACCTCGTAGGGACCGATCGCATCGAGAGCCGTCACCCGCTCAAAAAGAAGAACCGCAATCTCCATCCTTCACCTCACTATGCTGCGCTCCGCCGAAAGCGCGCGCGGTAGACGCTGGGCGCGACGCCGAGACGGCGACGAAACACACGCCCCAAACTTCGCTCGGTGCCGAGTCCACTCGCCACGGCGATCCCCGTCAGGTCGAGGGCGGTGGTCTCAAGCAAACGTCGCGCAACCTCGAGGCGCACGTCTTCGACATAGCGCGCGGGTGCAACGCCGAGCTGCTGACGAAAAAGCCGCCGAAAATGACGCTCCGACATACCCACCTCGGCAGCGAGCACTTCCACCCGGAGGTCGGCATCGATGTGCTCGGCGATCCAGCTTCGAAGACGCTCGATCGGTGGCGAGGTCTCCGCCTGAACCCGGAGCGCGCGACTGAACTGCGACTGTCCGCCCGGTCGCTGAACGTAGAGCACGAGCTGCTGCGCGACCTTGAGGGCGACCTCGCGACCGTGATCCTCCTCCACCAGCGCGAGCGCGAGATCCATTCCGGCCGTGACGCCTGCACTCGTCCACACGCGACCGTCTCGCACGAAGATCGCATCCGGGTCGACCTCGACGTCTTCGTGACGCTCCGCGAGCGCCTCGCACCAGGCCCAGTGCGTCGTCGCGCGTTTGCCTGCGAGCAGTCCGGCCTCGGCAAGCAAGAACGCACCACTGCACACCGAAGCGACACGCCGGGCTCGTCCCGCGAGGCGACGCACATGGCGGAGGAAGGTCGCGTCTTCAAGAACGTCGCGAGTTCCGTCTCCGCCGCACACAACCAGCGTGTCGAGATCCCGCGGCGCGCGTGCACGGAGCTCTCGCTGCGCGCGCATCGAAAGACCGCTCGACGTGACAAAGTCGAGGCCGGGCGCGCGAAGTTCGATCGCATAGCCGCCCCGAACGTTCTGCGTCGCGGTGCGAAAGACCTCGACCGGACCCACCAGATCGAGGGACTGCACACCGTCAAAGGCAACGACCACAACGCGACGCATGCCTTCACGCTAGCCGCCGTCTGCGGTGGCCGACAGGACCAAGACCGGACACTTTCGGCCATCCGCTGGGCTCAGCGTCCGCCTCGTTCAGTTGCAGAGAATCTCTTCGGCGCGCATTCCCGGCGGGGGCGACTGCCGAAACACGCCCGAATCCGGCGGCTCCGCCAGCACCTCGACCTCCTTCATCCGAAGGAGCGTGTCGGCTTCGAGATCGGGATCCTCAAAACGAACCGAAAAGGGAAAGGCGACCCCGCGCCCCTCTTCATCGTTGGGATCGCGCACCACGCGATACTCATCGTACGTCGCACGCCAATCGACGCGCCCATCCGGGTGGTACATCACCGACTTTCGAAGACGTAGATGCTGCCGCGCAGGGGGCTCTTCCTCGTCGCCCTCGCGGACGCCGAATACGATCAGCTGTCGGCGACCGTCTTCGTGGTGCAGCTCGATGCGATACCCCTCGTCGTAGGTCATCGATGCGCGCTCGGCTTCGAGCCGCGGCGTATCGCCCACCAAGAACCGTGCGACTTCGTCACCGCTCATCGCAATCCCGAGCAGACGCGCGATATTCGCTGGACAGGTTGGCCCTTGGAGGAAGCGATCTTCACGCTGGTCGAGGAGCTGAAAGATCGTCCCGTCGCTTGTCAGAATGGCGGCCGGACCAAACTGCGTTAGCGCATCGAAGCGAACCCGGTCGGGCCGCTGAAGGAGCAGCAGCACGGTTCCGCGAATGCGACCTTGCGCGCCGCGTTGATCAACGCGCGCCTCCGCACGGAGCGCGAGTACGGTCCGTTGAAGCGAACGATGCATTCGAAGCGCGCGACGGGGATCCTCGTGCGGCGTTGTCGGCGCTGCGGGGCGTGGACAACCGCTGGCCGCGACCAGCAACGCGATCGGCAGCACCGTCCTCAAGAACGCTGCGGGTCCATCCGTTAGGCGTTGGCGTGAACGGGGCGTTTGCACCGGCGCGAGCCTACGTGGCCGGTCCGTCCGGCGCCAGCGTGGCCGGCGCAGGCATTTCACTCCGCTGACATCCATCGGAAACACAGGCACGCCATCTTAAGGCGTGAGAGGAAGCAATGATTCGCGTCATTCGAAAGATCTCCCCAGCGCTCCCTGAGACCCTCCTGCGACGTTCGGGCCCATTGGCGCACTACGCGGTCGGTTCGGCGCTCCTGTGGTCTCAGCTGGCTCGCAGCGGCTGGACTGCCTACCGAGAGCACATCTAGCCGCGGAGGAAGCCGAGCCGTCTCCCTTGTGGCGAAGTACTAGGTACAGTAAGCCATGAGCCGCGATGGATGAGCTCGCTGACGGAGAACGGACGAAGCTCTTTGAGCGCTTTGGCCGCACGTTTGACGCTGGGGCGTCGATCTACGCGGAAGGTGACGCAGCCACGGAGTGCTTTCTCATCGAGGAGGGCCGCGTTCGCCTGGTGAAGCGCATTCGAACCTCTGAGCGAAGCCTCACAGTCCTGCGACCAGGCGAGCTTTTTGGCGAAGACGCGCTCCTCGACGGCTCCCGGCGAGGCGCCTCTGCGGTCGCGCTCACCGACCTCTCCGTGCTCGCCCTCGATCGGCAGACCTTTGCGGTGCTCCTCTCCGGGAACGCGCAGATCGCCGCACGTCTCGTGGGACAGCTGGTCCAGCGCCTTCGGGACGCCGAAGAGCAGCTTGAGAACGCCATGCTTCACGACCACCCCTCCCGGGTGATCAACACGCTTCTTCGCTTGGCGACCAGCGGTGGGGAGCTCGATCCGGTCTCGCTCCACATCTCGCCTCTCGAGTTATCGAGCCGAGTCGGTTTGGACGTGGATGCCGTCAAACGCGCGGTGCAACAGCTTCGCGACGGTGGCTACCTACGGATTGCAGACGAGCAAATCATCCTTCCGGATCTCGAAGCGCTCCGCCGTCTCTACGACCTGCTCGGCATGAAAGAAGAAGTCCGTGGAAGCGCTTCGTAGTGCCAAAACTTCAATAAAAACAGGCGTAGGCCAGACCGTCGGTATTCCGTCGACCCCTGGCGACGTCGGAAAAACCCTGAGGTTGCCTTGATCGATGTTTCGAGGCCCGGTAGATCCCGGCTCTTGCAGAGGTGGGCGGGCGTAGCCCTGCTTTTGTTGGCGGCCTGTCCACCACGAGGTTCATCAAGCCAGGACACTCAGCGGTCTCGGCGAGAGCTGGAGCTAGCGGCGGCGTTGCAACAGGAGAACAACATTCCCGGGGCCATCGGCCACCTGCGAACCGCCATCGAGCTCGATGACGAGAACGCCGAAGCCCATCTCCTGATGGCCATCGTGCAGCATGTGAACCGAAACAACTCCGCCGTCGCGGAGGAGCATGCGCGCCGAGGCGTCGAGATCCTCCTCGAGCAGGAGCGGCACGGCTCCACCCTCGCGGAAGCGCGGAACATCCTCGGAACGATCCTCATCGCACGCGGCAACTACGACGACGCCATTAACCAGCTCGATCAGTCCGCCATGGACGAGATGAACACGTCACCGCATCTGGCGTGGGGCAACCTCGGGCTCGCGCACATCGAAGCGGGCAACCCACAGCTCGCCCTCGAGCCCTTGCAGGAAGCCGTGCGCATGCAGCCGCGTTTTTGCGTTGGCTTTCACCGCCTGGGCCGCGCGCATTTCGCGATGGACAACATGGAGATGGCCGAAGCCGCTCTCGTTCAGGCGCTTGAAGCGGACGAGTCCTGTAGCGACAACCCCTCGCTCCAAAACGCGTGGCGCCTTCGCGGAGAGGTTCGGGCACGGCTCGGTCGCCGTGACGAAGCGCTCTCGGATCTCGAGCGCTGTGTCGCTCTCGGCGCCCAGTCGGAGGATGGGACCGCGTGCCAGCGGCTCCTCGACAATACGCCGCCGGAACCAGCTCCTGAGGACAACCCGCTGTGAACGCACCTCTCGACGGCTTTGCCCAGGAACCTGCGAGCTTCGAAACGCTCGGTGGGTTTCTCCGTCGAGAGCGGGAACTTCGCGCGGTGTCTCTCGAGGAAATCGCGCTGACGACCCGAATCCCGCTGCGCGCGCTGCGCCATATCGAAGACGATCAGTTCGATGAACTTCCCGGCGCCGTGTTCACACGCGGCTTTCTGCAGGCCTACGCGCGCGCGCTCGGCCTCGACCCGAGCCCGCTGATCGCACGTTTTGACTTCAAGCGGCCCACCAACAACGCGCCGGCCTTCGTTGCCAAGGGCGCAACCCCCGAGCGAGGCCGACGTTTCGGCGTGGCGATCGCCGTCGTGGTGCTGCTGATTCTCTTCACCCTCGCCCTGTCGATCGTACTGCGTCCCCGGCATCGGGACGTTCCGGTGGAGCTCTCGCACCAGGCGACCCCCACCGACGTCTTCCGCGCGTGAAGGAAGCACGAACGCGCGCGTACCTCCTGCGCGCGGTGGACTATCGCGACGCGGATCGCATCGTCACGCTCCTCACCCACGATCACGGATGCATCAGCGCAGTTGCGCGGAGCGCCCGTCGAAGCCGAAAGCGATTTGGAGGCTCCCTCGAGGGCTTCATGAAACTCGATGTCGGCCTCAAGTTTCGGCGCAGCGACCTCGCTACCCTCACCGACGCAACGGTCGTCGAACCTCACCCAGGGATCCTCGCGGATCTGCGGAGAATTCGCGCCGCGGGAGCGGGCCTCGAGCTCGTCCGCCTCGTCGCACCGGAACGACAACCAGACCCCGAGCTATTCGCAGCGGTGGGCGTCTTTCTGACGGCGATGAGCGACGCGGAGTCCAACGGGGCGGCTACGCTCGCCCTCGCCTTCTGCGGCCACGTGGTTTCGCTGGTCGGCTGGACGCCGGACTTGGACCATTGCGGCGTCACGGGTCGGCGCTGCCCCGCGGCTCAGGCGGCGTACTTCGATCCTGGGCGCGGCACCATCGTGTCCCGAGACGGCGGAGGTGGCCCTGTGCTCCTCTCCGGCGTCGCCCGCGCCGCCTGGAAGCGCAGCTTTGTCGCGGATTGGGTGCCGGAAGCCCCGTGGGACGCCGAAATCTGCCGCGAGGTCGGCGAGGCGATCTACCGATTCATCGCCGCGCAGACCCACAAAGAGCTCTCGGATGCTTGGCGGAGCGCGCTCCTCCAATAATGCGGATGTCGCTCGCTGGATGGATTCACCAGCGATCGAGTACGATCAGGCCGATGGCCGAGGTTCTCATCGTGGACGACAGCAGCGCGATGCGAGCGTTTGTTCGAACCGCTCTCGAAGACGACCTCGGCATGACGGTGACCGAATCCTCGAGTGGCTTCGAGGCGCTTCGGGAGCTTCCCCGCAATCGCTTCGATCTCGTCGTGGTCGACATCAACATGCCGGACATCAACGGCCTTGAGCTCGTCGCCTTCATTCGAAAGAGCGATCATCACAAGAGCACGCCCATCGTTCTCATCAGCACCGAAGCGAGCGAGCGCGATCGCGAACGCGGCCTTGAGCTCGGCGCGAACGCGTTCCTGAGCAAACCCTTCGGGGCCGCGGAACTAACAACGCTAGTTCGGAGTGTTCTCCCGGAATCGCCCGGGTAGCGACGACATGGGTGATATTCACGAAGAGTTCCTGGCGGAGGCCCAGGAGATCATCGAGGCGCTCTCCCGCGACCTCCTGATCCTCGACCAAGCCCAAAAAGAAGGCCGGGTCGAACCGGATCTCATCAACGAGATTTTTCGCGCGGTCCACACCCTCAAGGGGATCGCCGGAATGTTTGGGTACCCAAAGCTGGGAACCCTGGCGCACTCCCTCGAAGATCTCCTCGACGCGCTGCGGCTCGGCCGCGTTCGCCTCACGCAAAACCTTCTCGACATCCTCTTCGAAGGTGTCGAGGGATTTCAGCGCCTTCTCTCCGACTCGCCGGACATCGGCCAGTTCGACGTCGATACCTTTGTCCGATCCCTCGAGAGCGTTGCCGCTCCCCCGTCGGCCGAGCACGACATCCTTGAGGACTTCGACCTCGACCCGAGCGTTCTCGCCGTGCTCACCGAATACGAGGAGCACCGCCTGCGAAGCAATCTCACGCAGGAGGTCCCGCTCTATCGTCTGCGGGTGCGTTTTTCTCTCAGCACGATCGACACGCACCTCGAGGACCTGAAGAACCGCGCGAAGCCGGTCGCAGAGATCATCACCTACCTGCCGAGCACGGGCGATGGGGACGGCGACCTCATCGACCTCGACGTCTTGCTCGCGAGCAGCGCACCCTACGATGACCTCGCGGAGGCGCTTGGCGAGGGAGAAGCGGACCTCGTTCGAATCCCGCGAAAGGCGGCGCCGGCGATCCCGCAGATCATCGTTCCGCCGCTTCCGCCCGCGACGGCACTGCTTACGAGCCCTCCCGAAAAGCCAGACGACTCCGAAGCGGCTCCCTCTTCCGCGCCGTCCGAACCCGCACCGCGGAAGGAGATGACCGCCGACCAGCTTTCCCTTCGGTCCGTCGCTAACACGGTTCGCGTCGACATTCGCAAGCTCGACCACCTCATGAATGTCGTCGGTGAGCTGGCGATCGTCCGCAGCGCCGTCACGCGCATCGCGGACCGGATTCGCGGACGCGCCGAACTACGGCAGCTCGCGATCGAACTTCATCGCATCAACCGCGGTTTCGAGCGGCGTCTTGAGGAGCTTCAAGACGGCATTCTCGACGTCCGCATGGTCCCCCTCGGACAGGTCTTCGACAAGCTCGCGCGGGTCGTTCGCCAGGTCGCCCGTGAGCACGACAAAGAAGTTCGACTGATCGTGACGGGCGCGGAGACCGAAGTTGACAAGCTGATCGTGGAAGAGCTTAGCGATCCGTTGATGCACCTCATTCGCAACGGCATCGATCACGGCCTGGAGTCCTCGAAGGTTCGTGAGCTCGCGGCGAAACCCGCCACCGGGACCCTCGCGCTCAACGCGTACCAAAAGGGCAAACACGTCGTCATCGAAATCGAGGACGACGGCGCCGGTATGAACGACCGGCTGCTGGTGGAAACCGCAGTCCGCAAGCAGCTGATCACGCCCGAGGCGGCTCGCGAACTGAACCGCGACGAAGCGCTCAACCTCATCTTCATGCCCGGGTTCAGCACCCGCTCGGCGATCACCGACATCTCCGGACGTGGGTTCGGAATGGACGTCGTAAAGACGAACATCGCGCGCCTCGGCGGCGTTATCGACGTTCAATCCGAAGTCGGGATGGGGACGAAGTTCACCATCACGCTTCCCGTCACCCTCGCGATCATCAACGCGCTCCTCGTTCGGGTGGGAGAGCGTGACTACGCGATCCCAATCACGTCCGTGCAGGAAGCGATCGTTCTCGACCCGAGCGAAATCCGCACCGTCGAAGGCAAAGAGGTGCTGACGCTGCGCGGCTCCACCCTTCCCTTGTGCCGGCTCGCGAAACTCTTCTCGACGGAGAGCTCCGCCGAACACAAAGAATTCGTGGTCGTCTCTGCCGTTGGCAACCGCCGCGTGGGGTTCGTCGTCGACGCCCTCGACGGCCAGCAGGACATCGTGATCAAGGCCCTCGGTCCAAGCCTAGCGGCCGTACGTGGCTTTGCAGGCGCCACCGATCTTGGGGATCAGCGCGTCGCGCTCGTTCTCGACGCACCGGCGCTCCTCGAAGAAGTCCTGCGCGCCCCCGAACTCCTTCTCGAGGCCCATCGATGAGCGACGACGTCATCAAACGACAAACCGTCGCACCGGCCGCGCCTTCGGCGGCACCGGCGCGCGTTCGTCGCGAGCCTTCGCAGGTCAGCGAGTTCCTCGGTTTCGTCATCAACCACGAAACCTATGCCGTTCCGCTCCACGCGATCCGCGAGATCCTCAAAGTCCCCCCGGTCACGGAAGTTCCCCGTGCGCCGAGCGATGTCCTGGGCATCATCAGCGTGCGCGGTCGCATCATCACGGTCGTCGACCTTCGTTTGCTCCTGAAGATGGACACCCAGGAAGCCGACAAACACACCCGCGTCCTCCTCGTCGACAGCGGCGACGAGGTGATCGGTCTGCTCGTCGATCGAGTCCTTCAGGTCTATCGCTTGAGCACCGACGAAATCGAGCTCGCCGGACACGTTGCGAGCGACCTCTCGGAACACGTGATGGGCATCGGACGACCGAAACGCCGAGGTCCCCGAGAAAAGCAGGGCGACACCGACGAAATCCTTATTCTTCTCGACGCAGCGGCCCTTCTTCGACGGTGAAACAGATGGTGGACCTGAGCGGACGACGCAACCGAATGAAGAATCTCGTCGGATTCCTGGTAGGGGAAGTCCGCTATGCGGTCGATATCCTGAAGGTGCGAGAGATCATCAACCCGCTGACGATCGTCGACCTGCCTCACGCGCCTCCCGCGGTGCTGGGCGTGGCCGACCACCGCGGGGAAGTGGTTCCCATCATCGATCTTCGCCAGCGTTTTGCACTGCCGCGAGCCACCGAAACGCGGCGCACCAAATGGATCATCGTTTCCCTCGAGGCACCGGGAGGCCCGAGCGCTGCCGGGTTGGTCGTCGACGCGGTCACCGACGTTTTTGGCGCCGGCTCCGACAGTCAACGGGACATCCCGAAGATCGGCGCGGAGGATGCCCGAGGCATCACCACGGTGTACGCGCGCCACGACGGCCTCACGTTCGTCCTCGACGTTGATCTTGTAGCCGCCGCCGCGGAGGAGATCGACATCTCACGGGTTGCTGCGCCGTGAGCTCCGAGGACGATGTCTTCGAAGACCTAGAAGCCGAAAACGCGGAGACCCGCCGGCGGGCCGTCCGCACGAGTGAATCACTTCCTCCGCAGCCGCGACGTCAGGCGCTCGTGGTCGGGCTTGGAGATGCGGATTGGCGAGTGCGCCGCGAAGCCATCGATGCCGTGGTCACGAGCGTGCAGGGCGATCCCTCGATGGTGCACGACCTCGTCGATGCGATCCTCCAGGGTGAAAACATCGGACTCCGAAACGCGGCGCTCGAAGCGCTGGGACAGCTCGGCCCGCTCGCCACCACAACGCTAAAGGATCGCCTGCGAAGTCTCGTCGGCGGCGAGCGCAAGTTCGTTCTCGAGGCGCTCGGAAACTCGCAGGCGCAGGATGCGGTGGCGGCGATCGTTCCTCTTTGTGACGATGAAGACGCCAACGTTTCGGCCGCGGCCATCGACGCCTTGGCGCGGATCGGAGGGCCCGACGCCGACCACGCGCTGCGCGAGCGCCTCAGCATCGACGATCCCTTTCAGCGCATGGCGACCCTCGACGGACTCGTTCGTATGGGCGCGCGCCTGACCTGGGAGGAGCTTGCGCCCGTCCTGGTCGATCGCTTTGCCCTTCGGGCTTCGATTCCACTGCTTGGATGGAGCGGATCGCCAAAGGCGGTTCAGCCCCTCGCGGAAATTCTTGATCGCGGGTCGTCCCACCTCACGGCGCAAGCGGTGGTTGCGTTGGCCGACCTCGCAGATTCGATCGACGAGGAGGACCTTGCCGCGGCGCTTTCGCCCGCCCGCCAGGAAGCGATTCGAACGCAGATTCACGATGGCGATCGCCAGACGCGGGTTGCGGCGTGCGGCCTCGCGCTCGTCGCGCAGGATGAGACCGCCACGAGCGCCGTGATCGCCGCCTCGGCAAGCGACGGGCTCTCTCCGCTCGCGGTTCGAGCGCTTCGCCGCTGGGGAATCGCGGCGGCCGACCCCTTGCTAAGGGTCGCAGGCCAAACTCTTGGTGCATCCCAAGCCCTCGCCTTGGAACTTGCCGCGGAGCTCGGACGCGATGCCGACAACGGAGAACGCTTTCGCGCCGCGCTTCTCGCCGGTCTCCAGTCGACATCGACCGCCGTCGTTCGATCCGCGCTCGAAGGCCTTCGCTGGCATGCAAAGGGCGAGGATACCGACGCGTTGCTCGCGCGGCTGGTCGATGAAAGCACCCGTGACTCCGCGTTTCGTGCGCTGACCAGCCTTGCCGAGCGGGCCCCGGACGTTGTTCGCACGCGCACGAAGGAAGCCTCGATTGACGAGGTTGGGCCCGCCCTCCCTCGTCTTCTCGCCAAACTCCACGGTGACGCCGCCCTCGAATCTCTTCGCGCAGGTCTGGCGGCCGTCGACCCAGAAGTCCGGCGCGCGTGTCTGCACGCCCTCAGCGATCTCGGAGGGTCCCGCGCCGCCGACCTTGTCACCCTCGCGCTTACCGACGAGGCCCCGACCGTTCGCGCTGCCGCTGCGCAAGCGCTCGGTCTCATGGGCACCGGAACCGAGGCCCTCAGCCACGCCCTTCCCGCCGAAAGCGCGCCCGAGGTGCGAATCGCGATCATCGAAGCGCTCGCACACAGCGGTGATCCTCAGAGCGCCGAAAGCGTCGCCGGCCGTCTGAGCGATTCGGAACCGCCGGTGGTGGTCGCGGCGTTGATCGCCCTCGAAGCATTTCCTCAAACGGACCTTTCCCCGCATGTGCGGCGGGCGCTTCGCCACCACGATCCAGAGGTGATCGTTCACGCGCTCGGGCTAATTCAAAACCTGGACGCGAGCGAAGCCCAGTCGCTCCTCGACGCGATGTTCTTGCATCCCTCCTGGCGCGTCCGCGCTCAGGCCGCGCGTTCCCTTGCGGATGTAGGCGTGGACGCCGACGCAACGCTGCGCGGACGCCTCGAGGTCGAAGAAGATCCAACCGTGCGCGAAGCAATTGCGCGCGTTCTCGACGACCTGGCGAAGGCGCGCTGATGGCGCTGCTCTTCGACGAAGGGCCGACGATGGGCATCGAGGAGTTCCGACTCCTGCGAGACTTGGTCAACCAAACCTGCGGAATCGATTTCAATATCGATGCGAAATTCGTGATCGAACGACGACTCCGCGAGCGGCTGCGCGCCCTTCACTACGACAGCTACACGAAGTACTACCACCACCTGGTGTTTCACCCGGACGGAGCCGCCGAACTCGAAAACGCGGTCGACCTTCTGACGACCAACGAAACGTACTTCTTTCGCGAGAGCTATCAGCTCCAAGCGTTTTCGTCCGAAGTGCTTCCCACGCTCGCCGAACGCTACGCCCACCGAAAGCGCCTGACGATTTGGAGCGCCGGCTGCTCCACCGGTGAAGAGGTCTACACGATCGCGATGCTGATCTCCGAGACCGGTCTCTTCGACGGATGGGAGGTTCGCGTCTTTGGGAGCGACATCAGTCGCCGCGTACTCCGAAAAGCCCGACAAGCCGTCTACCGAGACGCGAGCTTTCGCGCGATGCCCGAACGCTATCAGCGCTATTTCATCGACACGCCGAAAGGACGCCAGGTGCGTCCAGAGATTCGCGCGCTATGTCACTTTGGACATCTCAACTTGCTCGACCACGAAAGAAGCGCCATCGTAGGAACGGTCGACACGATCTTTTGCCGGAATGTCCTCATCTATCTGGACCCAGAGAGTCGACGAAAGGTTGTTCGAACCTTCTTCGAGCGGCTGGTTCCCGGCGGGTTTCTCCTACTCGGCCACAGTGAGTCTCTCCTGCGCACGTCGAACGACTTTGAGTTGATTCACCTCTCTACCGACATGGTGTACCGCCGCCCGGAGCTCGACCTATGAGGGGCGACGAAGGTTCTCTCCGCGCACTGATCGTCGACGACTCGGCCTTCAACCGGCGCACGATCGGGCAGATTCTCGAGTCATCGGCTGGGATCACAGTGGTTGGCAAGGCCAGCGACGGGGATGAAGCGCTGAAGCTCGCGGTGGACCTTCAGCCGGACGTCATCACCCTCGACCTCGAAATGCCGCGCATGGACGGCTTCACGTTTCTTCGGCTCCTCATGGCGCGGCGGCCCACGCCGGTGATCGTCGTCTCCGGGTACGCAAACAAAGAGAACGTGTTTCGTGCGCTCGAGCTCGGGGCGCTCGACTTCGTCGCCAAACCCACGCGAAGTGTCACGACGGACCTCGCCGCCATTGGCAACGAGCTCCTCGAGAAGGTCCGCCTCGTGCGCCATCTGTCGCGGCTCAAGCCTCCCTCGCGAGAGCCCACGCTCCGCTTCACCGCGAAGCGACCTGCGGCGATTCCCAATCGTCCCTCGAAGATTGTTCTCCTCGCCGCGTCGACCGGCGGACCCACGGCGTTGGTCGAGGTCTTTCGCCAGATCCCAGCGACCTGTGACGCAACGATTCTCGTCGCGCAGCACATGCCGCCGCGCTTTACGCAAACGTTCGCCGAGCGCCTTGACCGTCTTGGTGGGCCGCGCGTCCGGCAGGCGGAGGACCACCACCCCCTCAAGCGTGGCGAAGCGTGGATCTGTCCCGGCGGAAAGTGCATGGAGGTCGGCGCGGACGGCCAACTCGTGGTGGTCTCGCCACGCTCGGAGGACCGCTACGTCCCTTCCGCCGATCGGCTCTTTGAAACCGCGGCCAAACGCCTCGGGGATCGCTGCGTGGCGGCGGTGTTGACGGGAATGGGCGACGACGGTGCGGAAGGTGCGGCGAAAGTGAAGCAATATGGTGGTCTCGTGATGGCCGAAGCCGCGGAGACGGCGGTCATCTACGGAATGCCGCAGGCGGCGACACGCGCGGGGGCGGTCGACGAATCGTGGCCGATCACTGCGCTAGCGGAGCGCCTGGGCGCCCTGATCAAGTAGGAGCGCATCATTTTTGCCGAAGAGCGGTCTCGGCTCTGATAGGGTTCTCCCGGAGTGGCGGAGGATAAGCAAAAACCTGCGAGCGACCTCCCGCAGGACCTGATCAAGGAGCGGGAGCAGTTCGTCCGGTCGTTCCTCAAGAAGGGCGTGGAGTACACGGAGTCCCTCCTCGAGGAAAACACCGAGCTGCGCGGTGAGATCCAGCGGCTTCGCGACGAGAACGCGCGCCTGCGATCACATGTTGCGAGCGACGATGCGATTCGGGATCTCCTCAAGACGATCGAAAAGCTCGAGGGCGAACGCGGAAACCTTCTCGAGCGTTCGTCGCGGCTGGAACGCACCGAGCGCGAACACGCAGGACGACAGGCGGAGATCGAACAGGAGATCAACGATCTCGCGAATCTCTACATCGCCAACTTTCAGCTTCACGCGAGCCTCTCGATCCGTCGCGTGGTGCGCCACCTCTGCGACATGGCGGGGCAGCTCATCGGCGGCGAGTCCTTTGTGGTGTACGTCGTGGACGAAGACGCGAAGAAGGTCGTGCCGGTCGCCTCGGAAGCGCTCCTTCCGGATGAAACGCCGGAGGCCCTCGACATCGGCGCCGGACCGATCGGTGAGGCCTGCCTGACCGGAATCCGGCGAATTCGCGACACCGATTTGCAGCAGGGATCCTTTGACGATCCCGCGGCGATCGTTCCGCTGCTTGCGGACGGGAAAGCGATTGGGGTCGTCGCAATTCTGCGACTCCTCGAACAAAAACAAGGTTGGGCCAGCGTGGACCACGAGCTCTTTGAACTGCTCGCGGCGCAAGCAGGTGCAGCCTTGATTGCAGCAAACCTCTATGCGGACCAGGACGGGCCCACGCTGGCGCTCCGTGGCCTGGCCGGGAAACTGTGACCGGGAGCGGAGAGAGCCCTCATGGCTGACTTGTCCTGCTTGGTGGTAGAAGACTCGCCGATGATGCGGCAGCTGCTGGTGTTCGCCTTGGCGCGGATCAAGCAGCTTCACGTGACGGAAGCCGAGGACGGCGTGGACGGGCTTCGCAAGCTCGCCCAGGGCAAGTTCGACCTCATCATCACCGACATCAACATGCCCATCATGGATGGGCTGAAGCTCGTCAAACGCATTCGTAGCGACGACGTTCACCGCGACGTGCCGATCATCATCATCACGACGGAAGGCTCTCAAGAAGACCGTCAGCGCGCGATGGCCCTCGGCGCGACCGCGTACATCACCAAGCCGATTCAGGCGCCGCAGGTGATCGCGAAGGTCAAAGAGCTACTCTCGGACATCGAGTAGCGGCCCGCCGCCCCTCAATCGTCCGCAATCGTCCGCAGCCTGATTTGGATCCGATTCGCGCACCCCGTGCGCGCCACGATCCGTATCGAGCAAGCGAGCACGCGAATACCCTATACTGCGGTGAAGGCGTTCCGCCGCATGTTCTGGGGCCTGCTCGTCCTGTGCGCAGTCGCGTGCGACGGCTACATCGGCGGCACCGGCATCGACCGAGACGCCGCCGGTCGTGGTGACAGCGGGGGAGATCCCCGTGTGGTGGACCCAAGCGCCTGCACGCTCGAAGACGTACAGCAGGTGCTCACGGCGAATACCTGTACGAACTGCCACAACGAGTCCCCCGGCGTCGCGGGCGCCGGACTGGACCTCGTGTCGCCGGGCCTTGCCGAACGCATCGCAAACCGCCGCTCCACCAACCTCAGCTGCACAGGCGACGTGATCGTAAACCTTGAGCAGCCGGAAGCGTCGCTCCTCCTGCGTAGCGTCCACCCAGAACGTTACGCGGAGTTTGGGAGCGACGAATGCGAGCCCGCGCGCATGCCTCTCGGCGCTCGCGCCGTGGTGAGTGAACGCGATGTCGACTGCCTCGAGAGCTGGATTCGATCCCTCGAACCCGGCGTCGTCGTCGACCCAGACCCACCGGTCGCGGGCGATGCGTTCACGGTCGCCAGCCGGGTGAA
>JBCDAA010000030.1:0-39360 GCA_039186435.1 Myxococcota bacterium
CTCCTTTCGAAGCGCCCGTAAGCGAGTCGACAAGGAGACGTGGTGGTGCAAGTTCAGGGCGCGGTACGCGCAAACACTCGGTGGGTCTTCGGATGGTGGGTCTTCGGATGGATGGGCGTCGCCATGATCGGATGCGCGGTGGGCGGAAACAGCGCACCGCTCGACGCCGGACCCGGACGGGACGCAGCCTTCCCGCCGGACACCGGAACCCGTCTCGACGCCGCACTCCGCGACGCCGCCCCCGATGGCGCGTTCCCCGATGCAGGGAGCGACGCCGCACGACCGGACGCCGGACTGGACACCTCCGACGCAGGATTCGACGCCGGCCGTGATACCGGAACCGTGGACCTCGCGGACGCCGCACGACCCGACGCAGGCAGCGACGGTGGAACCGGCGACATCTGCGACGGCACCGGCGATGCCTGCCTTTCCGATCGCGATTGCGACACGGGACTTCGGTGCGCCTTCGAAGCCACCCGAACGGGCGTCTGCATTCGTCAACTTGGCGTGACCTGCTCCGGGATGCTTCGCTGCTCCACCCGGACCTTCCCCCACTGCGCCGGAAGCGTCTGCGTGAGCGACACGGAGCGCGCGTGCTTGTGCGCCGGGAGTGGAAGCGCGGTCTTTCCCTCGCTGTGCAGAAGTCGCGCACCTGTTGACGAGTAGGGCCGTCCTGTGGAACGCCTCACACGAAGCGGTCGTGACTTCGTCGGAAGGTGCTTTGGGCGCGAAAGAAAAGCGCGCGACATTCCGTAGGTTGGGCCGTCGTTCTTCGACAGGACCCGTCCGATGGACCAGCACTCGAAAAATCCGCCAAGAATGATTGACCGGTATGCGCTCCACGAGGAGCTCGGGTCGGGCAGTTTCGGTTGGGTCTACCGAGCGACGCACTCCGTCATGGGCCGCGAGGTTGCGCTCAAAGTGCTCAAAGCCTCCGCGCACCAAGATCGTTTTCTTCAGGAGGCGGCCGTCCTAAGCCGCCTTGATCATCCGAACATCGTGCGCGTCCACGACTCCGGTGTGACGAGCGACGGCCGAGCGTTTCTCGCCCTCGAGCTGCTCTCCGGCGAGACGCTTTCCCAGCGGATGCGAAACACCGGCGCCCAACCGATCGGGGAAGCGGTGTGGATCCTGGACGGCATTCTAAGTGCGCTCAGTGCGGCGCACGCGCAGGGTGTCATCCACCGCGATCTCAAACACCCGAACGTATTCCTCGCGCAGCAGGGACCGCTCGTGACGGTTAAGCTACTCGACTTCGGGATCGCGAAGGTCCAGGACAGCCGCCTCACGGCGCAGGGAATGGTGCTCGGAACGCCGGGCTACACCGCCCCAGAAGTGATTCGCGGCGAAGTCGGTCCGCGCGCCGACGTGTGGAGCGCAGGAATCCTTCTCTACGAACTGCTGACGGGACGCCGCGCGTACCCAGGAACTGCAAAGGAAGCACTCAAGGCGATCGTCGACGGTTCTCCGCGAGACATCCGCGAGATCGCGCAGCAGCTTCCGGACACGTTGTGCGAAGTGGTGATGACCGCGATCGCGCACGACCCGCAGCGACGCTTTGCGTCTGCCAACGCGTTTCGCACCGCGCTCGGCGCGTGCACGAGCGCGCAGTCGATTCGAAAGACCACGGTGCTCGTCGCAGCAACCGGAGCACTCGGGGCAGACATGGATCTCGCTGCAAGCGGCGTTCGTCTGGCTCCAAGCGCGGACACGGTCGTGGATTCCATTGCGCCGTCGACGGCGCCAGTGGACGCCGCGCTCTCGCTCGCGTCGACCCGCCCGAGTCATCGGCCCAACGTGCCGCCAAAGCCGACCTCGATTCCGCCCTCCCGCGTTTCCGCGCGCCCCTCCGGTCCGGCTCCCGCGTCGATGCCGCCCGCACCGCCTCGCGCATCCGCACCGCCGCGTGCGTCCGCGCCGCCGGCACGAAAACGCTCGCTTCCCGCTCCCGCGTTCATCGCGATCGTCGCCCTCCTCGCACTGATTCTCGCAGCCCTCGGCGCGTTCGCGGCAAAGGTCGCGCTCTCCGATTTCAACGCCGGAGCCCCCTCGGATGCGACCCACACGTTCGCGAAGTCCGACGCCTGAGCAAATACCCCGTATCCAGAGCGGCTGCCCTAGCGGCTACGCATCAGCGACGATTTCGTCCGCCGAGTGGTCTTTGCCGTTCGCCCACAGCGACTTGCGGAGACCCTGCATCCGCTGCTCGACGTCCACCAGGCGCGCCAGGTTCATCCCCGTCGCCGAGGCGAGCTCTTCACTCGCGCCGGCTCCGTCCTGCCGCGCTTCTCGCGCCGTCCGAACAAGCTCCGCGATGCTGCGGCTCGTCTCTTCGTTCGCCGCGGTCACGAACTCGATGAGCTTTTCCCCAAACTCGTCGATCCGCGTGTCGAAGGCGTCGGCCATCTTGTCGCTCGCTTCGGCCACGGCTTTCGGCGCTTCTTCCTTCGCGCGCTCCTTGACCTGCTTGTCCGCGCGGCCGCGGAACATGTACGCGAGCACCGGCGCAGCGAGGGTGAGCGCCCCACCGACGAGCACGTTCGAGAGCACCATCAGCGTCACACCGAACGCACCGACCGCAAACACACCCACGTCGTAGGCAAAGGTGTTCACGTCGAGGTCCAGCCCGGGGCCGTCTTCGCCGAGCGCTTCGCGAAGCTTTTCCGCGCGGGCACTCGCATCGTCGCTCACAAAGGCAATCGCTTCCTCGGCGACCTTTTCAAGGCGCGCGGCAAGGTCCTGCGCTTGCCGGTCGGCGAACTTACGAAAGCGCTCCTCGATAAAGCTCGCGAGGTACTTTCGAAGATCCTTCGCGTCCGCTTGATCGATTTCCTCCGGGAGCTGCTGCTGAAACTGCTTCGAAAAGTTGTTCACGTCCGCCCGCACGACGGCCTTCACCGCCGAGAGGGACTCGCGAATGCGCGCCATGCGCTCGGCCATCCGCTCCTGGGACCCTTCGAGATCCGCCTCGAGGTTCTGAAGCCGACGCTCGAGCTCGTCCTGCTCCATGGCCAGGGCGCGCTTTTGGATTTCGATGCCCGTGCGGAGGGTGGCTGCGGTGCGAAGCCCAGCGTCGAGGGCGTTGTCGAGAAGCACCCGGCCGCGCTCGTCCTGAAGAAACGCCCGAAGATCGGAGAGGAGCGCCTCGATGCCCGATCCGTCGCGGTCGCCTTCGAGGGCCTGCTCGGCGCTGATGCCGAAGACCTTCGGCTCGTCGAGAAGCTTGCCGAGGTTGAGGCGCGCGTAGGCGAGAGCCTCTTGTTTCTCCTCCTCGTCGAGGAGGTCCATCTTGTTCACGACGAAGATCACCTTGTCGCGCGACTGGGCGAGCAGCTTATTCGCCACAAACTGGCGCTCGCTCTCTTTGAGAATCTGGCCGGCGTCGAGAAGGAATAGAATCGCGTCCGAGCGCGGAATGTACCCGTAGGTGATCTCGGCACGCGCTTCGTTCAGATCGTTCACGCCCGGGGTGTCCACGAGCACCACGCCGTCTTTGAGAAAAGGTGCGGGGTAGTGAATGTCGAGGTGCTGCACCTTTTCGGCGATCGCGCGACCGTCGACCTCATAGTCGGAGATGCTCTCGATCGGCACCGGCTTGTCGGTGCCATCTTCGTTGTGCGCCGCGGCCTTTTTGATCTCGCCGTACTGGATTCGGTGAATCACGGCGGTCGTTGGCGTCACCCCCATCGGGAGGACCTTCGCGCCGAGGAGGGCGTTCACGAAGGTCGTCTTGCCGTGGTTGAACTCCCCCAGCACCACGAGATGAAAGCGCTCATCCTCCAGGCGCGGAATGCGATCGTCCCGAAGCTTGCTCACCAACGTCTGCGCGCCAGCCTGCTCCGCGAGCGTCGCGATTTCTCGCAGCTCCATCAGCGCCTTGGACTTGAGGTCTCCAAATTCGCCCACGATCACTCCTTTGCCGCAAGTGCAGCTAGAGCGAGCCTACTCGCTCGCCCTCTGGTACGGAACCGCTGTTCTCGGTGAGAAACTCAGGATTGGGAATTCGACGGGGCCGGCGCCTCCTTGGCGTCCTTCTTCCCCATCACCTGGATGAACTTCGCGATGTCCGCGTCGACTTCCGCGAGCGGGCGTCCCCCCGCGAGTCCCTGGGACGCACGGTAGACATCGCTTTCTTCGAAGAGCTGGAGGGCTTTCATCCTCTTGGGTAGATACGGATGAGAGGCCGTAATTTCTGTCAGGCGACCGACACCTTTTTGCCCTTCGTCGAACTGCTCGAGGTAGGCGTCGATGTTGAGCTCGTCGTAGAGCTTGCTGCTTCCACAGGCCATCTTCAAAAACGCGCGTTGCGCAACGTCGACGTCCCTGGCACACAACGCTCCCGCGCGATCGCAGGTGATCTCCGCGCGGCGCGACCACGCCATGAGCCCGGCTTTGATGAAGGGCGAGAGCAGCGACATCAGCATGTTTCGCTGAAACGTAAGCAGCCGCAGCGCCGTCATGTAGACGACGTGCTTGTTTTGAATGTGGCCCATCTCATGGCCGATCACGAACTTCAGCTCGTCGTCGTCGAAGTCGTCGATCAGCTTGGAGTGAATGACGATGAAGCTGTCTTCATCGGTGCCGTAGGTGTAGGCGTTCATGAAGGGGTTGTTCGCGACGTAGACGGTCGGCATCGGTACGCCGAGCTCGTGCGCGCACTCCTTCGCCAGGTTGTAAATCCGCGGTAGCTGCTTCGGACCCACGCGCACCGTCGTCCCGAGATACTGATTGCGTAGAAGCGTCTTGCTCCCGCGCACCAGAGAACTCACCGCAAGCTCGAGTGGTTTCGCCTTTCGAAACGCCCGGAGCATCTGCAGGTCGCCACCGAACGCGTAGCGTGAGCCTTCCTCCGTTCCCCCAAAGACGGCGTCGTCACGCCTTTCGACGTAGGCGTTGAAGCTCAGATCCGCGGAATCACTCATGATCATTAGGATCGTAAGGCTGCTCAGGGGACGTTGCAACGACTGCGCCCTCTGCAGCCTTCAACGCGCCAGGGCTCGTTCGCATTCGTTCGATGTCTTCTTTTCTCGCAAAGGTTCCGCGTCGGCGGTCTTTGACGGCGCCCGGAAACGCCGTGAGCCGGTTGTGCATCGAGACGTAAACACCCGGGCTCGCGAGCTGAACCGCGGTCAGCGCTTCGGTTAAGTTCTGCATCGCATCCGAATTGCGCAGCTGGTACGGGCGCATCGCACCGGTCAACACGATCGGCCCGCGGGGGTTCTTCACCGCGCTGTAGATGCGCTCACCGGTCACTTCCAGGGTGTCCGTACCGTGCACGATCACGACGCCGTCGTAGCGCCGGATCATGACTGCGGCCGTGTCTGCGATGAGCCCGTGATCGCCCTCGGTCATCGTACCGCTGTCTTTGTTCATCAGCGGAATGCGCGTCAGCGCAACGCCCTCGAGGGATAGCCGAGCGAGCATGACGTCGAGGTTGCTCGCTTCGTTAACCAGCATGCCCTGGAGTTCGTCGTAGGTCTTTTCGATGGTTCCGCCGGTGCTGATCAGGGCGATGCGTACGCGCTCCATGAACCGAGCATCGAACAGGGACGCGCCGTTTCGCAAGGGCGTGACGACGCTCGTTTCCCAAACGCCGCGAGTCTGCTATCCGGCGGCGCATGGGGATTACGATTATTGGTACGGGGCATCACGTTCCCGGGGAACCGGTTTCCAACGACGCCCTCGGCAAGGTGATGGAAACCTCGGACGAGTGGATTCATCCGCGCACCGGAATTCGGCAGCGGCATTTCGTCTCGGAAGGGGAAGGCGTCTCTGACCTTGCGGTCATCGCTGCGCGCAAAGCGATCGAAGACGCGGGCATCGAGGCCGACGAGGTTGATTTCATCATCTTTGCGACGATGACGCCGGAGTTCATCTTTCCAGGAAGCGGTGGACTCCTCGGCGCCAAGTTGGGGATCCCGCGTGTCCCGGCCCTGGACATTCGCCAGCAGTGCGCCGCCATGCCCTACGGGCTTCAGGTCGCGAACGGTCTGATCGAAACCGGCGCAGCGAAGACGATCTTGCTGATCGGCGCCGACGCGCACGCGGGGTTCATGCCCTGGGAAGACTGGGACGTCCTACGCGGCGAGTCCGACCGCAAGGTCAGCGAGGAAGCCTTCGCGCGCGGCAATCGCCATCGCGGCCTCGCGGTGCTCTTCGGCGACGGTGCCGCGGCGATGGTCGTGCGGCATGTCGATCCCCCGCGCGGATTTCTCGGCGCCGAGTTGCACACCGACGGTCGTCTTTTCGATCGCATCTACATCCCGTCCGGCGGGTTTCGCAGCCGGCCTTATTTCACGCCCGAGATGTTTGAGCGCGAGGAGCACATTCCGAAGATGCAGGGACGCGATCTTTTCAAGGTCGCGGTCACGGAACTCGCGCGCTGCGTCAAATCGCTGACCTCCACGGTCGGCGTCACCTTGGACGATGTGGACTGGTTCATCGCCCACCAGGCCAACGACCGCATCAACGCCGCAGTCCGCGGTGCGCTCGGGGTGCCGGAAGAAAAAGTACCGTCGAACATCGCCACCTACGGCAACACCTCGGCCGCAACGATCGGAATCCTTCTCGACGAGCTCCGCCGCGACGGACGTGTGCAGGAAGGTCAGCTCGCGTGTTTTTTCGCGCTCGGTTCCGGGCTGAACTGGGGCGCGACGCTGATCCGGATGTAAGCGTTACTCGGCGCTTGCGTTTCCGATCGGCGTGCGTGCGGAGAGAACGCCACGCCACGCGGATCGGTACGCCCATGCGAGAAAGACGTTCGCGGCGACAACGAAGATGGAGATTCCGATGTCGTGGCCGGGCGTGAGCACAAAGTGAAAAAGCGCGATGTTGAGGGTGATCGGCGCAAGCAGAAGAAGGCCGAGAGGCACAAAGCGGTTCACAACGAGCAGAAGGCCACCGATCAGCTCGGTGACCTTGATGAGCGCCATGAGATAGCCGCTCGAGGCAAACGCCGCGATGAGCTCGATCTGGCCTTCGCCCTCTTCACCACCCTCGCCGAGGCCCACGAAGTAGGCGACTCCCGCGAACACGAAGAGCGCCCCCAGGAGGGTTCGAACAATGTGAACGGGGATGGTGCGAATCAGGCGGGCTTTTGCTTCCGGTTGCATGCCGGGTCTCCTCGCGCGGGACGCAAGACACTGAAAACACAGGAAACTCGCGTACACCACTAATGATATTGATAGTCAATGTCATCAGCAGCGCGCGGGCGCAAGGTCATGCGTGAAGGAAATCGAGCATGGGCGGGATCACCTTCTCGTGCGCGTCTTCCTGAATGTAGTGACCCGCATCCTCGATTCGCATCACCGTCGCATCCGGAAAGTCCGCGAGCCAAAACGTCTCGAGCATGTCCGGGGTGAACGCGATGTCCTTCATGGGCCAGGCGATGAAGATGGGCTTGTCGTTGAAGCCCCTCACAAGGTCGTCGTGAAGCGCGGTGACGAAGTCGCTCACCCGCCCTTCCGGTCCGGCGGGAATCTCCCGCGGCATCACCAAGATGGACGTGCGCGAGGACCAGCTTGGATGGGGCGCCAGGTAGGCGGCGCGCTCGATCTCGCCGAGGCGTTCGGGGTAGACCACCCCCTCCTTGAAGAGAAACATCTTCACGAAGGCGTGCATGCCCTTGATCATCAGCTCACCGATGCCCGGGGTTCGAAAGAGCTTGAGGGGAAGCGGCAGCGGCACCTTTTCGGGCGGCGGATGCGCGAAGGTGTTGAACACCACGAGGCTTCGCACCCTCGCCGGATGACGCGAGGCCCACGCGAGCCCAATGGGACCGCCCCAGTCCTGCACGACCACCGTCGCATCCTGAAGATCCAGACTCTGCAGGAGCGCTTCGCAGCGGTCGGCGTGCTTGGGAATCTCGTAGAGGGACGCGTCGTCCGGTTTCTCCGAACGACCAAAACCCAAATGATCCATCACGATCGCGCGATGGCCCGCCGCCGTTACCGCTTCGACAAAGCGCCGGTAGAGATAGCCCCAGGTGGGATTGCCGTGGACCATCACGATCGGACGCCCGTCTCGCGGTCCCTCGTCGATGTAGTGCATGCGCCCGTCAGCGCTTTCAAACCAGCGCGGCGCGTAGGGCCAGGTCCCACCGAAGGTCCAGTCCTGCTCGCTCATGACTGCCTCCTCCGGTCGACTCGGACGACGACCTTGCCAACCTGCTGGGACGCCTCGAGCGCACGGTACGCGTCCGCGAGATCAGCGAGCTCGAAGGTCGAATCGATCGCCGGGGCAAAGGGTCGCTCTGCACCCGCTGCCGCCAGCCATCCAAAGGCGTCACTCCGGCGCTCTTCGCTCGCGAGGAGGTGGTAGCCCAAGTGAAAGCCGGTCATGCGAATGTCCTTTTCGGCCGCAGCAAAGATCGGAAACGCGGCGTGCATTTCGCCGGCGAGAATGCCGTACACGACGATGCGCGCTCCCGGCGCTAGCTGCGATCCGAGCGTGCCTGGAAAGGCGCCCCCGATCGCATCGAAGACGAGGTTGAAGGGTCCGGCGTCTTCCGGGATTCCGTCCGCGCCGAGAAGCGCAATATGATCCGCGCCGGCCTCACGCAGTCGGGCCGCCTTTTCGCTTCGTCGCGTGCTCGCCGTCACGGTCGCCCCGACGCGCTTGGCGACGTCGATGGCCGCGAGTCCCACGCTCGAGCTGGCGGCGGTGACGAGCACGTGTTCAGCTTCTTTGAGGCCGCCGCTTTGCACCATCCCGCCGTACGCGGTGAGGTACGCCATCCAATATGCCGCAAGCTCCTCCGACGATAGGTAGGGCACGTTTGGAAAGAGCAGTGACGCGGGAACGACGATCTCGTCCGCGGCCGTGCCATAGCGATCGAGGGCGGCCGCGCAGAACACTGCGACGCGATCGCCAACCGCGGCGTCGACCCCCTCCCCCGTCGCGGAGATCGTGCCTGCGCCTTCGATCCCGATGCGCGCGGGCAGCTCTGGCGTGAGGAGGTACTCGCCTCGTGCCATGAGGGCTTCCGCGCGATTGAGACCAAGGGCCTCCATGGCGACGCGCACCTCCCCAGCGGCAGGTTCGTTCGGTTCTTCGGACTGGATCTCGAGCCCCTCGGGGCCCTCCAGGCGAACAATGCGCGCGACTCGAATCGTCATGAGTTTCTCCTTCCGCTCACGTTCGAGACCACTCTGTGATGCTGAAATACGGGCAGTAATACCCGTATTCATGCATCTATTGTCGAAAAACGGTCACCTCGCGTCATACTGGGGCCTGTGAACTGGGACGACGCCAAGATCTTTCTCGCGGTGCTTCGAGCAGGCTCCCTCGCAGGGGCTGCGCGGGAGCTCGGCTGCAGTCACTCCACGGTTCGCCGGCGTCTCGAACAGCTCGAAGCCGCCCTCGGAAGCGCGCTCTTCGTCACCTCGCATCAGGGGCTCCTCGCGACCGACGCCGCACGCGAAGCGGCGCCCAAAGCGGAGGCGATCGAAGAAGCCGTCCTGCAGTTTCGGCGGGAGCTCAGCGGACGCTCCAGTGCGCTCTCCGGCAAGGTCACCGTCACGACCATCGACGCGCTCGCCGAGTGGCTCGCCCCCGCCCTCGCCGCCTTTCGTCATCAAAATCCAGGCGTCCAGCTCGAGCTCGTGCTCTCGACGCGCTACCTCGATCTTTCACGACGGGAAGCGGACGTTGCGATCCGTGCGACCAACGAACCGAACGACATGCTCTTTGGGCGCCGGGTCGAGCGCTTCGAGTTCGCGCCCTTTGCGGCGAAGAAACTCGTGGACGAGCGAGGCGCCGACGTCAGCCAGCTTCCCTGGGTGCTCTACACGGAAGAGTCGGGCGCGACGCTCACGGAGCGCTGGTACCGGGAGGTCGCCGGAGACCGGGAGCCCTTTGTTCGCGTGAGCAGCGGCGCGCCTCTTCTCGCCTTGGTGCGTTCGGGCTACGCGGGCGCCCTGCTTCCCCTCACAGTTGGTGGTGATCCTCGGCTGGTACAGCTCGGTCCAGCGATCGAGGGGCTCGGCGTCGACGTTTGGTGCCTCACTCACAACGACCTCCGCCACTCCGCGCGAATTCGTGCGTTCATGGAGTGCGTCGCGGAGTTCGCCGGCTTCGAGTTCCCCTAGGGGATCCTCTCTCGAGGAGAGCTAGCCGGAGCTACTCTTCTTCCTCTTCCTCGTCCCCGCGATACCCCTCCCAGCGCTCTCGCTGCGAAGGGGTTCCGAGTCCGTGATCCAAGAGCCAGTCGACGAGGTCGTCGTCGAGTAGATCGACCACGGCGTCTGCGCGCTCGACCACCGCCGACGAGAGCTCGTCGATGTCCGCGTCGTCGGTGGCGTCGAGATCCGAGTGGACGAGCAAACGACCTTCGTCGTCGAGGCCTGTTTTTACGTCCCAGTACTTGGCGTTGATCGACAGGCACCACACGAGGAACGAGCGCCCTGATCCCGCGGGCGGCGCCACCGCTGAACTGACCCGGAGCATCTCCTCTTCGACATCGAGCGCCACGGTGACAGTCACTTCGCCAAAGCGTCCGTCCACCACCGCACAGAGGCCGTCCGGAGTGACCGTCAATCCGTCGAGGTCGTCCTCAATCTCGTCGTAGAGCTCGCTGAGAAGGTCGCGCGCCATCGGCCCACTTATGCGCCTCGCTCAGCGACCAAGCAAGGCCACGCGCGCGAGGGCCGCACCCTGCTTCAGGCGATCGGCGATCGTGAGCGGCGGACGCACCCGCTCGTGGCCCGCGAGCGCCTTGCCCTGGGCCATCGTCTGAATCTTCTTCTTGATGACCGGATGCAGATCACCCTGCGCGTTGATCTCGGAGAGCGCGGAAAAGACGCTCATGAGATCGAAAAAGTCGCGCTGCCAGCTCCAGGTTTGGTTTCCGCCGTAGCGAAACCAGGAGCCGCCGATGCCGGACACCTCGATGGTGCTGCCGTCGGCGCGCCGAAAGGGGGACACCTGCCGCCAAAAGCCCACCACAGCGCCCTGCTTTTCGTCGATCAGGACGCTCTCGTAGGGGTACGTCCACCCCTGAAAGCCGTCCATCTGAACGCCGATGGCCCACTCCTCGATCTGCTTCTTGCCGAGCGCAACGAACTCCTCGCCCGGTCCCACCGTCCAGCGGTACTCGGCGTCTTCCGCGTAGCAGGGCGCGAGGTGCGTCACCCAATCACCAGTCTCTTCGGCACGGCGGTTGGCCTCGAGCCAGCGCTCGACCATCTCTTCAAGCTCGGCGCGGGGATACGTAGGGGAAGTGGGCTGCTCGGTCGTCGCAGGCATGGCGGTCCTTTTCGTGGTCAGTTCTGGGAGAGTGCGATCGCCCGGTTGGGGCAGTGTTCGTAGGCGCGGACGAGCGCGTCGTAGCGCTCCGCGTCGGGATTTGTGGTGAGCAGCTCCGCGTCACCGTCGGCGCCAATGCGAAACACGTCGGGCGCCTCGCTTACGCATACGGAGTGACCTTGGCAAAGACCCTGGTCGATCGTGATGGTGACCGGCTTCGCCGCGTCGAGTTGAAAATCTGCGCGGCGCTGGCGAACCGCCACCGTGGTCGTCCCCGACTTTTCCGCTTCGCTTCGCCGTCGATAGCGAACACGCACCGGGCCGCGCGGCATCACCGTCGCCGAGTGGTAGTTGTCGACGTAGGAATCCGCGGGCTGCGTGAGCTCGAAATCGTAGTGCCGCAAAAGCACCGCGACGATCGCCTTGAGCTGAAGAAGGCCGAAGGCATTTCCGGTGCATTTGTGCTTGCCACCGCCAAAGGCGATCCAAGCAAAACGGTGGGCGTCCTCGCCACGGGCGTAGCGATCCGGGTCGAAGCGTTCCGGGTCCGGGAAGACCTCCGCGATGCGGTGTGAGACGGCGGGGGTCGCGCACACCATCGCGCCAGCCGGGATTCGATAGCCGCCGTAGCGAAACTCCCGCAGCACCTTTCGCAGCAGGAAGATCAGCGGCGGGTGAAGGCGGAGCACTTCCTTGATCACATCGTGCAGGAAGCGCATCTCGCGGAGCTTGCCGTAGGTGAGCGTTTCACCGTGCGGCCACACCGCATCGAGCTCCGCACGCACCCGCGGCAGAAACTCCCGGTTCCGGGCGAGTTCCAAAAGCACCCAGGTTCCGGTCCCGGCGCTGGTGTGGTGACCCGCCATCATGATCGCGATGAGGATGCCGGTGATCTCGTGGGCGCTGAGGTTCTGTCCGTCGCGGTAGGCGGCTTCGAGAAGCGCTTGAAGCCCGTCTTCCGGACGGTCGCCCGTGCGGCGGCGACGCTCAAGGATCGCATCGACGCGCTCGACCAGACGAACGCGCGCCTGATCCCGCCGACGAAAGGACGGTAGCGGCAGGTTGGGCTGAAAATACGCGAGGGGGTGAATCGCCTTTTCGAGCGCCTCGTAGAGCGTTCGAAACTCCTCGTCCATACCGCCGCGAAACTCGGGGCCGATCAGGCAGCGACTCGACGCGAAGAGCGTGATCTCTTTCATCACCTCGAGGAGGTCGAGTTCACCGCGCCCTCCCCACTCGTGGACCATCGAAAGCGTCTCGTCTTCGATCGTCGGCGGGTACGACCGCATGCGCTTGTCGCGGAGAAAGCGCATCACCATTTTTAGCTGCTGCTCGAGTTTGTCTCCGGGCGCATCGAAGACCACGCCCTCTCCGAAGATCGGCGTCATCAGCTTGTACGCTTCACGGCGGCAAAGCTGATTGTCGGGCGCGCGAAAGAACGCCTCGTTCGCCTCCGGCCCGGTGAGGAGCACCATGTCCTGCTTGAGAAGCTGGAACTGAACGACCGACCCGCCCTCGCGACGCGCACGCATGAGAAGCGCAAAGGGATTGCGCGCCCATTCCGCCATGTGACCGACGAAGGGCAGTCCGCCCCTGAGGCGAGGCGGCGCGTCAGACGCCGGACGCGAGCGAAGGAATGCAGTGGTGGCCATGCGGAGATGGTCTTGCCGCATCCGCGGAGCTCTGTCCACGCAGCACCGAGGCCGACCGGCCATTGGACTTCCAGGCCCGGTGAGTCGTTTCCTGGGGACCCCGACCTGTTAGGACATTTCAGACCTAATCCGGCGGGGACGCGACCGTCGTGCTGTGCCCGCGAACCGGCGGCGGCGGCGAACCTGCCGGCGCAAGCGTCTCCGTGCGACCGTCCGGATAGATCGCGACCGCCCAGCGCTCGCTCTCGTAGGTACCGCCAGGCACCCCCGCGTTCCAATCGAGATTCAACCAAACGGGACAGTTGTGGCCGGGCCGGTAGTGCACAGCGCGAACGCGCTGCCTTCCAAGGTTCGGATCGCGATGGCGCCGGTAGTGCTCCGCCAGACGGTCGCGAATCTCACTCCCGCTTTCCGGAACGCAGACCTCCGCGTACGCGTGCCCGCCCTGCGGCCCGTCCATCATCACCAGGCGGGCGTCGCCACCGATGGACGCGAGCATCGACACGAGGACGATCGCAAAGTCATCGCAGTCGCCGATGTAGTCGTTTTCGATGCTCTCGCTCGCAGCAGCGAAGTACTCGTCGCCGCGCGGGTCGTTGACGTAGCGCCACTCCCCGCGAACGTGGCTCCACACGTGCGCGACCTGCTCGACGCTGAAGGGTCCCTCCTGCTGCGCGGCGACCTGAGCTGCCGCGTTTCGCGTCGTCGGATGAGTCGCGTCGATCGCGCCGAGCACCTTGCTGAGCGTGTGGATCCGAATCGACGCCTCCTGCGGGCTTGCGGCGTTGGCCGTCGCCCGATCGGGAAGACCAAGACGCTCCGCAGCGGAACGAATGGGATCGGAGCCGCCCTGGCGCCAGAGCAGGATCGAGAAGAGGACGATCGCCGCAACGAGGAGACCACTGGTCACGTAACGGCCCCAGCGCACTCCGGGCTTCTGAACGATCAAGCGTTGACCGCAGGCCCCACAGCGGAGCACTCCCCCCTTGAACGAAGGCGGCATCACCCCGCGGGTGTTGCAGGACCCGCAGATAAAGCGGCGTCCAGGAATCGACTCTCCAAGGATCGTGTCCTTGCCCCCTTTTCGCAGAAAGGGACGAAGCGCCGACTCGCTCCAGCGAAGATGGGCGCGGCCGAAGCGCACGTCGTCGCCCGGCCGAATCGACGCGCTCGTGATGCGCTTGCCTCCGACGAACGTGCCGTTCGCGCTCCCGAGGTCTTCCACCAGGATTCGCTCCCCTTCCCAGGCGAGGCGGGCGTGACGACCCGAAACGGTGGGATCCTTGAGGATCAGGTCGCAGTCGCGGGAACGGCCAACGACGATGTTCTCTGGCGGAGACACGTGCGCTCAATCGCAGCATAACCCCGAGAGCGCACCCCCGGACACCGCAGCGCCGCTTTCCCACGGAATCGGGAGAAGGCCTTCGAAAATAGCGAACGATTTCGGCCAGCGAATCGCTTTCAAGACGATCCGCGGTACGGTCCCCGCGTGGACGCGATGGTCGGGCTCGGTCGGACCGTGCTTTCGGTCTGGCAATACCTCGCGGAGTTCCTCGCACTGTTGGTGCGAACGCTCCGAAGTGCCGCGTCCATTCACGCGCGCAGCCTGAGCGTGATCGCTCGCGTCACGATGATGCAGCTCTTCTTCACGGGCTTTCAGGCGGTGCTTCCCCTGACGCTCGCGGCGGTTGCGCTCGGAACGCTCGTGCTCTCGATCTCCCTCGAGTACCTGCCGGTCGACTACGTGCAAGGGGTTGCGTCGATCGTGATCACGCGCGAGGTCGTTCCCCTCGTCACGGCGTTCCTGATCATTGGACGCTCAGGGACCGCCATCACGATCGAGATCGGCAACATGCAGCTCAACGACGAGCTTCGCGCCCTCCAGGTGATGTCGATTCCCATCGAGCAGTTCATCATGCTCCCGCGCCTGCTCGGAATGGTCCTCGCGTTTCTGCTCTTGCAGGTCTATGCGAACGTCTTCGGGCTGCTCGGCGGGTACTACATCGCGGCCGCAGTCGACCTGCACCTGCCCTCCTACCCGGTTGCGGACCTCCTCCAGGGCATCGATCCCGCGGACTTTTTGGTCTCCTGCATCAAGGCAATCCTCTTCGGCACGGTGATCTCCTTGACCGCCATCCAGCACGGAATGCAGGTGGAGCGCTCTCGGCGTGAGATTCCGATCGTCACCTCGCGGGCGGTCGTGCGATCGCTCCTGCTCTGCTTCCTTCTGAACACCGCCGTCTCCCTATCCGCGTAGCGAATGCTATGAACCCTCGTGGTGGGCGACCCTCTCCTCGAATTTCACCGCGTGACCTTCGGCGACGTCCTCACGGAGGTTTCGCTCACCGTGCACGCCCAGGAAATCGTCGGGGTCGTCTTTCAGCACGGCATCGGCAAGTCGGTGCTTCTTCAGCTTGGCGCGGGATTGATCGAGCCGAGCGCCGGGGAAGTGGTTTACCGAGGACGGCGGATCCGCGACCGCCCCGATGAGCCGACGATCGGGTTCGTGTTCGAGGACGACGGCGGTCTCTTCGAAAACATGACCCTCTACGACAACATCGCGCTCCCGCTGCGTTTTCACACGCGCAGCAGCGAGAGCGAAATCGAAGCCAAGGTGCGGGAGATCCTCTCGGTCGTAGGCATGGATGATGAGGCGGAGCGGTTTCCGTGGACGATGACGCGCGATCGGCAGCGATTGGCGTCGCTTGCGCGAGCGCTCGTCTACGAGCCGGACGTCTGCTTCATCGACGACTTCTTTATCGGGGCCGACGCCGATGCCTTTCATCGCATGGAAGAGACGGTCAGCCTGGCGCGCGAAGCCTATGGGACCGCGTTTCTCCTTGTGCTCGAAGCGGCACCCGAGGACTTCGGTATCGCCGACCGATTGTGTTTGATCGATCACGGCGCGGTCCTCGAGCTCGATCGAATGTCGCTGTCGTAGGGATCGCGAAGCCGGTAGGATGCCGGCGGGAGGGGTGAGATGAAGCGGTGGATCGTGGTCCTCGGGGCGTTGGCACTCCCAGCGCCGGCCCTGGCGTTTTGCGGGTTCTATGTCGGGGGCGCGGACGCGTCGCTCTACAACGACGCAACGATGGTTGTGCTCATGCGTGAAGGCACCAAGACGGTGCTCTCGATGCAGAACAACTACCAGGGGCCGCCAGAAGCGTTCGCCCTTGTCGTTCCCGTCCCGGAAGTTCTCCAGGAAGACAACGTTCGCACGCTTCCGCGCGCGATCTTCAGCCGCGTCGACCAGCTCGCTGCGCCGCGTTTGGTGGAGTACTGGGAGCAGGACCCATGCTTGCGACCGCGCCCCGTGCCGCGCACGCGAGGCGTTCGCCGTCGAAGCATGAGCACGCCCACGATGGCGACAGCCCGCACTCCGGATCTTGGCGTGACGGTCGAAGCCGAGTTCGCCGTCGGCGAGTACGACATCGTGATTCTCGGCGCGGAAGACTCCACCGGCCTCGAGACCTGGCTTCGGCGCGAGCAGTACAACATTCCGGAGGGCGCCGCGCGCGTGCTCAGTCCCTACGTGCAGCTCGGCACGAAGTTCTTCGTCGCCAAGGTCGACCCCGAGCGCGTGACCTTTGCCGACGGCGGCGCGGTGCTCTCTCCGCTTCGAGTGCAATACGACAGCGAACAGTTTTCGCTACCGGTTCGCCTCGGCCTTCTCAACAGTCGCGGCCAGCAGGACCTCATCATTCATATCCTCGCCAAGGCGCAGCGCTACGAGATGGCGAACTACCCGAACGTCATGGTCCCGACGAACCTCACCGTCGACAACGCAGTGCGAGAGAACTTCGGTTCCTTCTATCGGTCGCTGTACGACCGCGTCGTGGAAGAAAACCCGGGGGCCGTCGTCACGGAGTACTCCTGGCGTGCAACGAGTTGCGACCCTTGCCCCACAACGCCACTTCAGCCGCGCGAACTCGCGCTCCTCGGTTCCGATGTCGTCGACGGTGCGCCCGCGAACGTCAGCGGGATGGGCGACCTCCGGCCCAACCCTTTCGGTCGTCGTCGATCGCCCTCGTTCAACTACACGCTCACCCGAATGCACTACCGCTACGGCCCCAACGACCTCGATCGCGATCTCGTCTTTCGCGCCGCCCCCGCGATCGTTGGCGGACGCGGCATGCCAAACGCAGAGGGGGAGCTCCAGGAGAAACACGCGCTCGTCCAAGACGGCGGCGTAAACAACTTTCAAGGACGCTACGTGATCTTGCATCGCTGGGAAGGCGCGGTCGCCTGCGCGAACCCGATGCGCGGTCGCTGGGGGGGGCCGCCCGGCCAAGGAATTCAGGTTCGCCCGACCTCGGCGCCGAGTGCTCTTCGCGCCGGCGCCACCGACACCCCCGCTCCTGTGGCCCTCCATGCGGTCGTGTTGGAGAGCGACCAGCCCTACCTCGCGGTTTCGGCAACGCCCGCGGCGGACTCCTCGCTCGGCGTGCTCCCCGAGCCGGAACCGGAACCAGAGCCGGAACCTGAAGTCGTGGACGAAGCGCCGGTTCCGACCACGGAACCCGGGTCGGGAGGGTGCGCAAGCTGCAGCGCAGGCGAAGGAACGAGCGCCGGTGCACTGCTCGGTTTGCTGCTCGTTGGGTTGATCCGTCGTCGCGGAACGCGCTGACCCAAGGATGGCGCGCAAACACGTGTCCAGTGCACGTCTCAGATCCGTCCGTGGAGGACCGGGAGGAACCGATGAGGGTGGCATGGCTTCTTGGAGCAGCGGTGGTGGCGCTGCTCCCCAGTTCAACGCGAGCCTTTTGTGGCTTCTACGTCGGGGGCGCGGATGCGTCTCTCTACAACGACGCGACCATGGTCGTGCTGATGCGGGATGGAACCAAAACGGTTCTCTCCATGCAGAACAACTACGAGGGGCCGCCCGAAGCGTTCGCGCTCGTGGTCCCGGTTCCGGAGGTGCTGCAGGAGGAAAACGTGCGCACGCTTCCGCGGAGCATCTTTGAGCGCGTCGATCGCCTCGCCGCGCCGCGTCTCGTCGAGTACTGGGAGCAAGATCCCTGCGGCCCCGGGTGGTACGGCAATGCGACGATGCGCAGCGTGCGACGAAGGCGCTCGGCCTCCCGGGGGGCGCGCCACGAGAGCGCCCGCGACCTCGGCGTCACCATCGAAGCGGAGTTCGCGGTCGGCGAGTACGACATCGTGATCCTCGGCGCGGAGGATTCCTCCGGTCTCGAGACCTGGCTTCAGCAGGAGCGCTACAACATTCCGGACGGCGCATCCTCCGTGCTCAACCCCTACGTTCAGCTCGGCACGAAGTTCTTTGTGGCGAAGGTCAACCCGCGCCGCGTCACCTTTGCGAACGGCCGCGCCGTTCTTTCACCGCTGCGGGTCCATTACAACAGCGACGAGTTTTCCCTCCCCGTTCGCCTCGGCCTACTCAACAGCCGCGGCCAGCAGGACCTCATCGTTCACGTCCTCGCCAAGGCAACGCGCTACGAGGTCGCCAACTACCCGAACGTTACGATTCCGACGAACCTCACGGTCGAGCCGGACGTCGCCGAACGCTTCGGTAGTTTCTATCGCACGCTCTACGACCAGGTCGTCACCGAAAACCCGGGCGCCGTCGTCACCGAGTACTCCTGGCGTGCAACGAACTGCGACCCGTGCCCCACGACGCCGCTTCAACCGAACGAACTCGCCACGCTCGGCGCGGATGTGATCGACGCCCGCACGACGGTTGCAGTTGACGATGACGAAGCCGACGACCCCCTAAGGCTCACCGAAAACCCCTACACCGGGGAACCGATCCCCCGACGGCCACGCCGGTCGCGCCGGCCGCGGCGCCGGTCGCGATGGGCCCCTTCGTCGGAGTACACGCTCACCCGCATGCACTATCGCTACGGCCCCGACGACCTCGACCGCGACCTCGTCTTCCGTGCCGCCCCTGCGATCATTGGCGGTCGCGGCACCCCCGACGCGAGCGGACTGCTTCAGGAAAAGCACGCGAGCCCCGCCCCCGGCGCGAACAACTTTCAAGGCCGCTACATCATGCTCCACCGGTGGGAGGGCGCGGTCGCCTGCGCCAACCCGCAGCGCGGCCGTTGGGGGGGTCGCCCCGGGAGCGCGACCCCGATCACGCGGCCCTCGCCCAGCGCGTTTGATCCCGTCGTCGCCGCGACCCCTGTTCCGCTGCGGCGCTCCGTGATCGCGAGCGACCATCCGTTCCTCTCCATTCGCGCGACGCCCGCTGCAAACCTTGCCGTTGGTGTCCTTCCGGGCACCGAGCCCGCGACGCCGGAGCCGGTTCCGATGGAAGAGGTCGCGGAGCCGACGCCGGCGGCAGAGCCCACTCCGACCCCTACACCGACACCGGCGGTGACACCGACCACAACCCCGACACCGGCGGCATCGAACGACGGTTTTTGCTCGGCCGCGTCGACGCATTCGTCCTCGCTCGCGGTGGTGTTCGGGCTCTTGTTGCTGCGGCGGCGCCGCCCGATTCGCATTTCGTAAGGTCCTCGGCCGGCGTCGCCAACCTCTCCCTGGGAACCCTCCCAAGGAGATGAGATGACTGCAGGACGCTGGCTTCTTTGTTTGCTCCTCCTCGCGAGCTGCGGCTCGCCGGAGGAGACGATTCGTCTTCACGACCCGGACCCGTCGATCGACGGGAACCGAAGCATCATCGTCGTTCGCAACGATGACGATGGCGAAAGCAAGTCGCTCGAAAGCATCGTCTTCGACCTCGACGATCCGGAGACCGACGACCTGCGCACGGCGATCGCGTGGGCCTGCGAAACGGAGATCCGTCAGGACGGCTTCGACACCTCCTTCGTCAACAGCTGCACCAACCCGGTGTGGCTCGACGACCCGACGGTCAACCTAACCGCCAGCAACTGGCGGAAGAACGCCATCCGCGCGAGTTGCGAAGCCGGCCATCTGATGTCGATCGCCACGGCCGTGGCGCCGCTCTACATCTACTACGACGACGACAACGGGAGCGGCACGCTCGACCACGACGAGGACACCTACGTTTCCCCGATCTCCCCGGACTCAAGCGAGCTTCCGGATTTTCTCGTCGGACTCAAAAACCCCGTCACGGTACCGCCGCAGCTCCCGAAGCATCAGGGAACCGCGGCGCTTCTCGCGTTTCAGAAGCTCCAATCCGCTGTCGCGTGGACGGGTCTTGTCCTCAACCCCTCCGTGTGCACGGACACGGATCTCTCGGTGCCGGCCAACCTGCGTCGCCGACTGGTCGCCACCCTCGCCGAGTCGGTGGTCAACCTCGAAGAGGCCTCGAATGTCGTCAACGACCGACTGATGACGACCGCGGAAGCCCGCCGCTCGGAAGAGCACGACTTCAGCCGCGCCAACATTCTGCGGTGGCGCGCGACGACCGATTCCCGCCTCGATGCCGCGCGGGTCGCCATGCTGATTCCGGATCGCTTCTTTGAGCGCAACCACGCCGAAGGGGTGTTCCCGGTTGTGACGGCCGCGCCCGAAAGCGTGGCGCAGCAGCGCGCGTACGATCTCCTTCGGCGTGCCGAGGTCAACCCCTCCCTTCGCGGCGACGAGCTCCTGGACGCGCTCCGAGCTGCGCTGAACGCCGACTACCCAAGCCCGAACGGGGACGCCTTCGAAACCAACGACGACGTGCTCCTTGCATTTTCCATCTCGCCGCAGGACCTCAACCGGGCCGTCATCCGCCACACCCAGGAGCTTCAGGTCCTTGGCCTCGCGTCCCTTCCCGATCCACGCATCACCGAAGGTCCGGCGCGCTACCTCAACCTTCAGCGCTCCGAGCGTCACATTCCCTGGGCGTACCACTACGCGCGCCTCGAGGGTTCGATGGAACTTGGCCATCCCACCGGCGACGGGCTCACGACCGAGTACGCGCGTCGCGGACTCGCGCACGCGCTCGACTTCGCCCACTACGTTGTCCACCGCATCCGCGACCGCGATCTCGGTCCCGCGAACGAGGTCGTCGACACCACCTGGGCGTGGCTCGACGCGCAGGTACACGACCGGGCGCGGGTTTGCCACGTCGGCGAACGCACCGACAACTGGCGCTTTCATGTGACGTTTCACGACGCCCCCACCGTGGCAGACGCCGACGAGGGGGCCGATCGCTATCGCGCCTTCCGCACCGAGGCAGGTCTGGAATGCGCGATGACGGGACACATCGGACGCGCCCCCTGCAACCCGAGCGACTGGGAGGTTCCCCGAAGCACCACGCTCCTCGCGGGAGGCGCGTACAACGATCACGGCCAGCGACGCGCGCTCGTCGAGCTGACAAACGCGAAGGACCTCGTCGGAGAGCGAGTCTATTTCACGTGGGATCGCGATCCGCTCGGTCAATCGAGAACGCTCCTCCTCGGGATCGAGGTGCAGGCGCCGCCCTCCGAGGTGCGCCCGATCGACGACTGGGTTCTTACGGACGACGAGGCAAACCCGCGCGATCCGAACTTTGGGTACGCCTTTGACGATGGCCGCGACGAGGGTCGCGGCGGCAGCTACACCACCGGCCCGGACGACGAGGGTCGCACCCGCGGCGGCGGCTACGAGGGCACGCCCCCGAGCAACCTAAGCTGCCATTTCGTTCCGATCGGTCCGGCGCTGGAAAACACCCTCGCGGTCCTGAACGCCGACCCCTCCGATCCTTCGGAGTCCCAGATCAGCTGCGCCGGTGTCCCCGCCGACATCCGCATCAAGCTCGAAGACGAGCTCACCGAGATGTTCACCGGTCGCGACAATATCGAATCCTCGACGGCGACCAGTCTCACCACTGCGCGCGCGTCCGCCGACGAAGCCGAGCGCCTCGGGGACGACCTCTTCAACGCCCAGCTGAACTTCGACGAGTATCAGTCCAACCTGGAGCTCCGAGAGCTGGCGCTCGACGAGCGAATGAACGACGTCGCGGGACAACTTACGGCGCTCTGCGGCGGGTACATCGACCCGATTCGGCTGATCGAAGCCGCCTGCGAGGATCCCGACGCCGAGTGCGACCTCGCCGGATTCATCGCGACGGCGCTCTCCAATCCCGACGCCTTCGACGCGCTCGACCTCCGCGAGGAGACGGCATCGGATCTCTGGGGTCTTCGCGCGTGCCTCGGACTCGGCGCGACCGCGGTCGACTGGGTCGCGGTCGGACGCCGCGATCTCTGTGCCTTCAAGCCCGAGGGCTTCCCGGTCTGCACCTGCCTTCAGGACGAGTGCCCGCCCTGTCCGGTGGCGATCGAAGGAACCGCAACCGCGAGCAGCTGCACCGCTGCGCTCGGCCTGGACGAGGTGGTCGAACACTGGGGCTCCTGCTCTGGCGGCACGGGCGTTGAGACCGAGTGCGAGTCCGGCGTCACCACCCTTGGCGATCTCTACGCGCCCTATCCCATCAAGACGCGGCTGAACCTCGGCGGCGCAGTCAGCGACGCCCTCGCGAGCGCAACCTGCGAAGAAGTCGTCGATAGCTCCTTCACCAGCGTCGACCATGCCGTCGCAGGACTCCACTGCCTGGCCGCCGGCTACTCAGAGCAGGTGGATCACCTTTACATCGCGGACGTGCCCCTCGATGTCGCGGATGACCTCCGGAGTGGCCTTGCTAGCGACGTTTATCCGACGCATCGCGGCAACTACGGAGCTGCCATCGCGGCGATGGGAGGTGATTTACTCAATGTTAGGCAGCTCTCTGAAGGAGTAGCCGCACACCTAACGCAAGCAGCGTCCTCGATTCAGATTCTCGAGATCAAACTCGATGGCTACGAGCTGCAGGACGAGCTCGCGGAGCTCTCGTACAACGAACTGCTTGCCGTCAACGCGGCAGAGTGCGTAGCGAGCTTTGCTGTTGCAGCAGCGACCGCGATCCAAGGGCGCGAGGCGTTTGCGGCCGCGGCGGAAGCGGCAAGCGTTTGCATCATCGGCTCCATCAAAGCTGGCTTCGCGGCAACCCGACGTTCTCTCGAGGAAGCCCTTTCGACGAACGTACAGGCGCACGCGATTCAAGAGACCATTCACGAGATTCTAGCGCGAATGGACAGCCTCGAGGCTGCGGTCATCTCACTGCAACAAGCCTTCGCTCGCCTGAACCAGCACATGGCCGAGGTCGACGGAGTTCGAACGAGCGCACGTCAGCTGATCAACCAGCTCGGGCTTCTCGAGCAGCAGCGCCGGCAGCCGGACGCCGTCATCAATCGCGCGTACTCCTACCGGATTCAGCGTCTTCAGTATCAGTACGACGAGGCGCTCCGCCGCGCGAAACGAGACACGCTTCTCGCGCTTCGCACCATCGAGCAGCGCATCGGGATGCGTCTCGATCTCATGAACCAGGACATGGCTCTCGGTGTGCCAGCGCCTCAGACCTGGGTGCACCGCATCTGCTCCACGAGTGGTCTCGACTACGACCAGCTCCGCGATAGCAGCGACGCTGTTCCGGAGGGATACGACCCGGCGGACGGCCACATCGGCGAAATGGTCTCGCTCCTGGAGGACTTCATTCAGGCCTATCGCCACGACTTCCCCTTCCAGGATCACGAAGACACGATGGTGGTCTCCCTTCGCGAGGACGTTCTCGGACTTGTCGACTGGTGTGAAGGCGCGCAGCCCAACCTCCTCCTGGGGACGGGACAGCTCGACGTCGGCTGGACGAGCGGATGCGATGAGCTGCTCTGCGCCGAGGTCGTCGGTACGCTTCCTCCCGCGTTTTCCTTTCCGGGGTCCTCGGCGGCAACGACGGTCTCGGTCGCAACACTGGGACTTGCAACGAGCGTTGGGGCGACCGGTTCGTCCATCCCCGCGGTGGAGCAGCAGGTCTCCCTCGACGCGGGAACGTACACCTTCAGCTGGTACGGGCCGGACGCCAACCCGCTCAGCGCCATCGTCCTCGACGCGGCCACCGGCGCGCCGGTCCCCCTCACGATCGCCGAGACCTGCCCGCCGGAGTTCTCGGGCGTGTGGGGTCGCTGTCAGCTGGTCTTCGAGCTTGCGTCAGCGGCGGACGTCATCGTGGGCTTTCAGCCTTCCGGTCCTGCCCAGGTGCTGGCGCCGCAGCTCGAAGAAGGGTTCGGCGCATCGGTCGAGTTCTTTGCGACCGACGACGACCTGACAGCGCCCTACCTCTGCTCCACGGATGGCCTCGGCGGCAACCTCGTCGCCGCGATGAGCGAAGGTATCGAATACTACTGCCCGGACGGGACAGGCGTCGACTGCGCAACCCGCGGTGCGATCGATCCGGAAGCGCTTCCGCAGCGCCGATACCTCTCAGCGACCTTTCCTCTCGACCTCAACATGATCGAGGCGGGTGCCATCATGAGCCGCACCGGCTTTGCGATCGGCAACTTCAACTACCGGCACCAGCGCATCGGTCTCTGGGTCGACGCCGGGCCCGACGCGACGTTCTGCCCCGAAGGCGACCCCGGCCTTAGCGGCGGGTGTCTCGCGGACGCGCACGTGAACTGGTCGCTCTTTCACACGGGGCCCTTCGCGACCCGAAACCACCTAAACGATCGCGCGGAGTCGCGGGTGTTCCCCGGCGTGATTCGCCAGGCGCGTGGCGGCATCTCGAGTGGTCCCTTGAGCGATCCCTTCGCGGCGACGGACGGAACCGTCCGCAGCGTGGTGGAAGAGCTGATGGTCGACTTCCAAGGGCGTCCCTTTGAGGGCCAGGTCGAAGTTCGAATCTACGACGACGAGCATCTGAACCTCGACGCCATCCGCGATGTGCAGCTCGTCGTTGACTACAGCTACTGGACGCGCTCGACGCCGTAGCCCCTTTCCCCTCGAACAACAAAGCAGGAGCGTCAGATGCGTAACCGACAGTGGATTTCGCTAGTAGCGGTGTGTCTCGCGTACGGAGGAATGGCTCCGCGCGGTGCAGCCCAAGGAAAGAGTGCGGTCTCCCAAGGCCTCACCACCATCCCGTCCAGCGCGGGGACCGCAGGGCTCGAAGGGTCCTTCAACTCAACCCCGTCGACCGGCGCGGGGACCTACACCGTCCCCTTGGCGCTCCCGCCGGGACGCGCGGGGCACCAGCCCTCCCTTCAGCTGACCTACTCGACGCGCAACGGCAATGGTGCGGTCGGAAGCGGCTGGCAGCTCGGTGGAATCTCGGTGATCGCCAGAGACGTCTCGCGCCCGCCGCGCTACGTCGACGAGGATCACTGGACCGGTCGAGAAGACGTCTGGCTCTTCAACGGCGTACGCCTCGTTCCGGTGGACCCGTCCGAAGCCGCGGACGTCGACTGCGCCGGCATTCGAGGAAACTGCGCGCCCGTTCCGGCCATGGTCGCGGGCTGGCAGCAGTATCGGCCAGCCGTCGGCGAACCCGTGCGCGTCTTTCGCTCCGGGAACGCCACTCGGTGGTTGGTTCAGGCGCCGGACGGATCCCAACAAGAGTTCGGGATGCTCTACGACAGCCGCCTCGTCGCCGCGCGAACGCGAGCGGCCCTTCAGCGAACCGCGGGTGGCAGCGTCTTCGCGGCCTATCTTTCGAAGGCCAGCGACCGGTTCGGATCTGCGATTCACTACCGCTACAACTCCGTCGGCGGGCGCCCGCAGATCTCGACGATCCACTACGTGTCCCCGGAATCCTGCGCGGGGGACTCGAGTCCCGAAGGCGCGGCGGACTCGCGACGATGCCGCGCATTGCTCTCGGAGTACGGGGCTCGCGTCGCGTTCGTCTACGAGGACCGTCCCGACGTCCAGCATCGCTGGGAAGGTGGCGTGGAGGAAGAGCTGCTCCAGCGCCTCGTCCGCATCGACCTGACGGCCGCGAGCGGTAGCACAAGCGGCCGAGCGCTCGTGCGTCGCTATCGACTCGCCTACCATGCCGGGCACCGGTCGTTCCTCGCGTCGATTCAGCTCGAGGGCCGCCCCGAGTCGACCAACTCCGACTTCGGCTATCAGGTCGGCAAGGGCGTCAAGGAGGCGTCGCTTACGGACGCCGTCGTGGGCGTGCTCCTTCCGCCGATGACCTTTGCGTACTCCCAGCCACCGGCGGCGGTCGATCCGGACGCGTACATGGGCGGTCTCGACCTCAACCCGCGCTACCTCGAAACACCGCCGCCCCTCGACGTATCCGTCGCCAGCGCGGACACCGATCTTTTCGACGTCAACGCGGACGGCTTGGTCGACGTGATCCGCACCCAGGGCGGATCGGTCGAAACGTTCTTCGCCGGTTTCGAGGGACCGCTCGGAACCCCGGCCGGAGTCTCGAGCCGCTTCAGCGCGGCCATCTCGATGCCCGTCGTCGGCGCGCCCACGGCGCTCACCCTCGCCGACGACCACTGGTTTCCCGGCGACACGGACGCCGATGCACGCAGCGAGCTGGTGTTCATCCCTGGAGTTGGCGAAACGCTTGGCCGCGCGCGTCCGCATCGCACCGTCCCCGGCGAGCATCTCGATATCGCGTCCCAGGGGCTCGAGTGGGAGTTCACCGCATCGGCGATGAACACCCCCGCCGCTCTCGACGTGGGCACCGACCCCTCCTCCTATCGATACAGCGATGTGGACGGCGACGGACTCGTCGACATCGTTCACATCACAGCAGCAGAAACGAACATCTGGTGGAACCTCGGTCGCTTTGAGGGCGGCGAAGGACGCTTTGGCCGTGCGCTCCCCGGCGCGATCGATCCCTGGACGCTGCAGGAGCAACCGGATGTGCACTGCGCACCGCGCTTTCTTGGGCCAGTCCTGTTGAGCGACGCCAACACTCGCGTGGGCGACTTCAACGGCGACGGTCTCGTCGACCTCGCCTATTTCGCGGACCCTGGCCTCGCGCTCTACTACGGCCGCGGAAACGGCGACTTCGGCGACCCCGTCGGATGCGGCGGCGCGAACTACGACAGCTATCGACCCAACGCCCTGGCGGGAATCGGTGGCAACGCGATCGCTCTTTCCGAAACGCGCGTCGCCGACATCAACGGCGATGGGTTCGCCGATCTGGTTCGTGCCGGCGCGGACGTTCGCATTCGTCTGGGCCGCGTCGAAGAGTCCTTCGACCCCATGATCACCGACCCCGCCTTTGGCGCCGGGAACAGCGACGCGATCCGCATTGCCGACATCGACGGCAATCTTGCCGTGGACATTGTGCGGGGTGAGGACGACTGGCCTTTCGTGACACCCGGAGGGGACCTGCAGTCGGGCCTTCTCACGACGATCGACAACGGTCGAGGCGCGGTCACAACGATCACCTACGGAACCACGGTCGACGAGTACCTTGCCGATCGCGCGAGTGGCGAATGGGACTGGGAAGCGTCTCCGCTGGGATGCGCCAGCTGCGCAGCCCTTGCCAGCTCCGCGCTCAACACCGTGGTGGTGAAGTCGATCGAAACGAGTGACCGCTTCGGGGAGCTGCGCACCGACGAACACGGCGCGCCCGACTCCCAAGTGTCCCGCATCGAGTTCGCGTATCACGATGGTGCCTACGGCGGCGAAGACCGCAGCTTCTGGGGCTTTCGCGTCGGCGACAGCTGCACCGTGGGTGACGTTACGGAGCCGACCCGGTGCACGCGCACGTACTTTCACCAAGCGCGGCGCCCCGAGGCCCTCGCCGGCTCGCCGCGAACCCCCAACCCCTACCAGGCCCTTCAGGGACAGCCCTACCTTACCGAAACCTGGGCCGAGAGCGGCCCCTACACGAGCACCGAACATACGACCTACGCGCTTCGCACCTGGTTCGGCGAGGACGGTCATCCCGTGCAGCAGGCGCTGCCGGTGCAAACCGACCGCTTCACGTACCCCGCCGTTGGCTACGCGCCGGGAACCGAGGAGATCGACCTCCCGGCCGTTGTTGCGGAGGGTCCCACGGCCGCGAAGGGAGGCGTCGGCACCGGCGCGCCGGCGGAGCCGTACTACGGGGACGACCAGACCCATAGCGTGGTTCTTCGCGGCGCAACCTTCGCGCACACGCGAACCCGCGTTCAGCGGCAGAGCAATCTTGGCGGCGTCGCGACGCAAGTCCGTGACGGTCGCCTTCGCGACGAAAGCGATGCCGGCCCCACGGACTACGGGGAGCTCATCGCCACGCACACAAGTCTTCAGATTCAAAACGCCGCCGGGCAGTTCGTCCTCGTCGAGGCCGCGACCGAGATCCGCGATGCGTCCGACGCAGTCGTGAGGCGATCGACGACCCGCTATGACGACCTAGGCTTTGCGATCGCAAGGCAACAGGACGCGGCGTGGAACGGTACGCCCTTCGACTTTGGCGCCCTCGGCACAACCCCCAACGAGACGGAGCTGGTAACCGGATACGCGCGCGACAGTTGGGGTTCCCAAACCGAGGTCTGCCTCGGTGGTGAAGCCGGCGCGAGCTGCGACCGTCCTTCGTCTCTGACCTACGAACCGAACTTCGCGCGCTTTCCGGTGCGCTTCGAAACCGAAACCGGAGCGACCAGTCTCGTCTCGACGGCGTCCTACGATGGCGGTCTCGGGCTCGCGACCCGGACGCGGGAAGCCAACGACGTCGAGCAGCGCGCAACCTACGACGGAGCGGGTCGACTCGTTGCCACCCGTTCTCCCGTCCCGGGCTGCACAACGCCAAGCCGGACCTTTCACTACGACGTCGCCCCCGACGGACTCCCGATTACGACGATAACAACGCGAAGCTACTCGTCGTGCGCGGGAACCTACGCCGAACGCCGCGACTACGTCGACGGCCGCGGTCGTGCGCGGGCGACGCTTCAGTACGATGATGAAGCCAACCAGTGGGCGAAGTCAGGCGTCGGCCTGCTCAACCTCCGCGGGGAGTCGCGCCGGACGTATCAAACCGTTGCCATCGGAGGAAACCCAACGGTTTCCGAAGCCGTCGCGCTGCCTTCCGCACCCTTCGAGGCAACCGAGCGAGACGCCCTCGGCCGCGTCACCCGAACCACGGACGCGCTCGGTCACACCCGCGAGAATCGTTACGGCGCCCTTCGCACCGAGCGTTGGGATGTGGACGACCTCACCCCCGGTCACGTTCACGAAGGCACATCGTCGATCGCCCGCACCGACGGACACGACCGAGAGATCGAGCGGATCGTCGTCCGCCGCGTCCCCGGCGTCCCAGGCGACACCTTCGTGCGACTCATCACGCGCTACTCGGCAGCCGGTGACGTCCTTTCGCTCACTCGACTTGCATCGAGCGACGCCGCCGCGATCCCTACAGGCGCCGATGCGCCGACCAGCGCCATCCCTGGACAGCGCGTCGATCGCGTGTTTTCCCGAGACAGCGCCGGGCGGCTCCTCGCCGTTCACGACCCTTCTCTCGACGCTCCTGGCAAACCTGAGGCGCTCGGCGTGTGGCGCTATCTCCACAACGCCTACGGGGACCTCGTTGCGACGCGAGACCCGCGCGGTTGCGGGGAGGACTTCTACTTCGACCGAAGTGGGCGCCAGCTCGGCGAGCTTCTCGTCGGCTGCGACGAGGCGGTGGAACTCCCGGCCCCTGCCGCCGAGCTTCCTGGCTACGCAATCGGTCTTACCACCGGTGGCCCCGCCTTCGTTCACACCCGCCGCTGGTACGACGAGGCACCGCCGTGGGCCGCCGAAGGCTTCGCGGCCCCGGCTGCACGAGACGGGTTGCTGGTGGCCGTCGAGACCATCGCGAATCGTGAGCTCTATGATCACGACGCGCGCGCGCGTGTGACTCGAAGACAGGTTCAGCTCGCGGGAAGCACCTTCTCCGGAACGCTCGCGAACGTGGCCAGTCTCAACGCGATTCCCGACCCCGAACCTCTTCCCGCAACCATCTACGACACGCAGCACACGTTTTCGATGCAGCTGACCTACGACCACGCGGATCGGCTTGTTCAACGAGATCTTCCCGCGAACCCCGACTGGGCAGCTCTCGGGGGCATGGGCGCGGCCCCCTCCATCGCGAGCCACATCGACCTCGACCCGCGCCGGGGCCTTCCCGAGCGCACGTGGGTTTCCATCGACGGGCAGGAGTACGACATCCTCCGGAGCGCGAACTACAACGTTCACGGACACATGGAATCGGTTGAGGTGGGCGCACCGGGCACCTTGACGGTCGCCTACGACTACGACGATCTGTTGCGCCCCACCTCGCTCGTCGCCACTCGGACACCCTCCGCGGTGCCGAGCGAGGAACGTCCCCTCGCTGCGGTCGGAACCGTCATGGCCCTCGACTACGAGTTCGACGCATCGGGACGTCTCACGGCGGTTCGGGACATGCGCGATCCTCTCGAGTGGCCTGACGGGTACCAGCCGAGGCAGCAGCTCATCGAGCACGACAGCCTCGGCCGGGTCGTCTCCGTCGATTCGACCTACGCGGAAACCACCGCGGGGACCTTCGGCTACGGGGACGAGATCACCCGCGACTGGCGCGATGACTTTGCCGCCCAGGCCGCGCAGGATCCCATGCATCCGCAACCGGCTCCGGCGATCGGAACGACGCCCGAAACGCGGAACACCACGATGACCTACGACTTCAACTGGCTCGCGACCCGCGTGGAGTGGAACGACGACCATCACGCGTTCTTCGACCGCTCGGTCGGAACCGCCGTCACCGGCCTCGACGTGGGTCTTCGCCCAAGCGCCGTCTACCTCTGGTCCAACCTCGACCCGACGACCCCGGCCGATCTCGGCGGTTTTGCGACCATCGACTACGGTGAGAGCGGCAACGTGACCGGCATCACGGTTCACGCGCAGTGCACGCACGTCGGGGCCAACACCTGTACTGACCCCGGGGGTGCCGACCTCTCCACTCGTCGCACCGCCCTCGAAAGCGGCTGCAGCTGCGCCTCCGAACAGCACTTCCGGTACGTCTTCGGCCCGCGCAATGAACTCATGGGCGCGACCCGCTACGACCGCGAGGGCGGCGACTGGGCGATCGCATCGCGCCAGCGCGACGTTCACGACGAAACGAAGGCACGCCGCCTCAAGATCGTCGAACACTACAGTGGCGGAAGCGTCGAAACGCGCTCCATGCAGGTCGTCGTCCCGGGCGTGGTCGAACGCCGGGGCACCGACTGGGACGTGGTCGATGGATGGGTCGGTAGCGCCGCGTCGAGCACCGAACTTCACTACGTCACCGCCGGCGCGCGCCTCGTGTGGGGCGGGCAGGAACTCGCGGGCTCCGGTCCGGATCCGTTCCATCGTCTGACCTACCGAGTCGCGGACGCCCTCGACACCACCGGCGCCGTCGTCGACCTCGTCAGCCAAGAGGTCGCGTCCGTGTCGACCTACTACGCCACGGGTGCCCGGGAGACCCACCGGGTCCACGAATCCCCCCTGCCGGTCGAGCCTCTCGGCTTCTCCGGCAAGGAGGAAGACGTCGAAGTCGGCCTGATGTACTTCGGCGAGCGCTACCTGATGACCGCCTTCAACCAGTGGTCGTCCCCCGACCCCGCGGACATCCACGCCGTTGCCGGCGGAGAAGCTCTCAACCCCTACGAGTACGTCGGCGGGGGCGTCTTTTCCGCCCGGGACCCCGACGGTCTCGCTCCGGAAGAGACGACGCGGTACCGAGGGATCGAAGCCGGCCTTCGGCGGCTGGACGCCATCGACGAACTCGAAGACCGCACCATCACCGCCGAAGATCGGGAGCGCGGGTTCCGGCTTCGCATCGTTCACGAGTCGAGCGGCGTCACCGTTCGTGACATCCAGGATCTCACCATGGAGGGAAGCCTTCCCCAGATGAACATCCTCTACGTGCACGAAAGCGGTCCCGACACGCTCATCTCGGTCGCCGAAACGTCGACGCACCGGTTCTTCGGTGCGTGGGAGATGAACGACCTCACCAGCATCGATCGAAGCGCGGGCAGCTTCCTGGCTCCCGCGCCCGCCGGAGAGATTCGCTACCGCGCCGCGGAGGAGCAAAACGCCTTCATGGCCGACCGCCTCCTCTCGCGTGGCTACACCATTGGGCAAGCGCGACACGAATTCCGAAAGTACTGGAAGGACATCGCGGACCTCGTGGTCGAAGGCGCCTCGGGCATCATCACCTCGTCGACCGGTGTCGCAACCACCAGTTCCCTCGCGCACACCCGGATTCGGCAGTCGCTGTACAAGAGCGTCAACCAAAGTCGCTCCCTCGTGAACATGGGCGATCGGCAGATCCCCTGGTGGCAGTTCTTCCGGCGGATGAACGCGACCAACCGCGCAAGGCTCGACAAGGCGCGAGAGACCGATCGCATTCCGGAAGGTGTCCAGACCCGAGCCTTCCGGCGCGAAATCCAGTAGCGCCGCAACCTCAACCCAGCCCCAAACCTCAAACCACCAACCATCTGGCGGAACGTCACGGCTGCGTACAGCCGTGACGCGCCGCAACGCGACGACGACAAACGCGAAACGAACCAACGAAGCAAATCAAGGAGCCGAGACGTGCGACGAACGATGCGAATGCGCATCCAGCACGCGAAGCACGTTCTCGCCCCAGATCGCCCGCACTGGCAGCCCTCGCTCCGCGAGCGCCTCCCGCAGCACCCCCAAATCACCCGCATCCGTCATCCCGAGAGGAAGCTCCGGCACCCCGTCGAAATCCGATCCCAAACACGCCGCCGTTGGACCGGCAATCTCCACGATGTGCGCGAAGTGCGCGACCAGCGTCTCCATCCCCGGTGGGCGTAAATCCGGATCGAGCCGCTGCGCGAGCGCAAACGCCGCCGCGCCGCGATCGACCCACGACTTGTACTGCTCCTCGAGAGGCTCAAACTCGCGCTTTCGGCGAAACTCGATCGCCCGCCGACGACCGCGGTAGTCCGCGTCGATGTACTGCGTGTAGTAGTTCACGCAGACCGCGCCGCCGTTCTGACCCACTCGGCGAATCATCGCGTCGGTCATGTTGCGGGGATGATCCGCGAGCGCGCGCGCCGACGAATGGCTCGCGATCACCGGAAGTCGGGTGTGCTCCATGACGTCCCAAAACGTGCGGTCGCTGACGTGCGAAATGTCGACGATCATTCCCAGCTCGTTCATCCGGGAGACCACGCGTCGTCCGAGGGGCGTGAGCCCACGCTCCGGATGCGCACCGGACGACGAATGCCCGAGCGGACTGTCGATCGACCACGTGAGCGTCAGGTAGCGGTTGCCGAGCTCGTAGAGCTGCTCCACCCGCGCAAGAACCGTCTCCGGATCATCCGTCCCGAGCGCGTGCGCCCCCTCGACTCCCATGAGCACCGCGATCTTGCCCTCGCGCGCCGCGTCCCGAACGTCGTCGGCCGACCGGCAGAGCCGAGCCTCGTCCGGATGCGCCGCGACGACCTCGCGAACCCGCCGGGTGAGCGCGAGGGCCCGCTCCCAGGCTTCGGACTCATCGAACCGTCGCGGGCTGACGTAGATGCTGAAGAATGCCCCGGTGAGTCCCCCTTCGCGCATCCGGGCGACGTCGAGATGACCGCCCTCCAGCGTGTCAAAGGGGTCATCCCCGTCGTCGAGCATTCGCTGCGTGGTGTCGACGTGGGTGTCGAGGCCGATGAGCGGCCCGTCCGGTGGCGCGACCTCGGCTTCGACCGGGTCCGCCCTTTCCACCGGCTCCGACGTTTCGATCGCGGGCTGAGGCTCGGCGACCTCGTCATCGTCGCCACATTGGACCGCAAGGAGGGCCATCAGGATCAGCGCCCGGCGAAGCACTCCTTCAAGTACCATGGCGCGCCGTGGCGCGACTGCGAATCGACACCCTCATCGCCATCGAAGAGTTCACCGACGGTACCTGCCTCGCGTACCCCGTCGTCGACCCCGAACTTTCGGCTCTTGGCACCGAAGAAAACGCGGTCACGGAAGTGCGCCTTTTCCTCGCCGAAGCGCTCAGCACCGATCGCAATCCCGTGCGCATCGCACGCTTCGCCATCCCCGAGGACGCCTCCCCCTACCGCGTCGAGATCCCGCTCCCGGAGCACGACTTGCCCGCTCGCTTTCGCCGGGAGCCGCCCTTCTCCATCGACGCGATTGTCGTCCCCCACGGCAGCGCACGCTGGGTCCTCGTCCCTTCGCTACGTCACACCGTGTATGTCGCAAAGGGGGAGGACCTCTCGGAGCTCGTGACACACGAACTGAAGCGCCACCTTCGCGCGATCCAGCCCGGCGCATGGGAGCGCGCCGCCCTCCTCCCGCCGGTGTCCCATCGCATCGAGCGAACGAGCATCTTTTTGGACCGTCCGGAAGCACGCTCCGGGTCCACGAGAAAGCTCCGCAGCGATCTTCTCCGGGCGCGACAGCGCAAACACGCCTCGAAAATCCTGCGGAGCATCGCAACGCCGCTCCACGCCGACCCGCGCGTCACCGACGGTCCACCGATCGTGGGTCGCGACGAGGAGTGCGCTGCCCTCGACGCGCTCTTGCGCTCCGAGACGCGTCACGCGGTGCTGCTCGTTGGTGAGCGACGAGTGGGCAAAACATCGCTCCTGCACCACTGGCTACGCCTCCATGAAATGTCCGTCTATCAAACCAGCGGCGCGCAGCTAATCGCAGGAATGAGCTCCGCTGGCCAATGGCAGGCCCGGATTCAGCGCGTCATGGAGTCCGCGGAGGTTTTGGACGCGATCCTCTACTTTGACGACCTTCGCGATCTCTTCGACCGCACCAGCGCCAAGAGCGGCGTCGACATTCCGGGCGCTATGAAGCCCTTTCTCGAGGAAGGGCGCGTCCGCATCGTCGGCGAGCTCGACGACGCCACGGCGGATCTTTTGGCAAGCCGCGAAGAAGGCTTCTTTCAGAGCTTTCACACCGTCCGCGTGCCGCCTTCCGATCGCCGAGGCGCCGCTGCGGTACTCACCGCCCGAAGCGAACACGGCAGTCTCGCGGCCCGTCCCCGCGCCGACGCGCAGGCCGCGATCCTCTCCCTCTGCGAGCGCTACCTCCCCTACCTCCCCTTTCCGGGCAAAGCCGCCGAACTCTTCGACCAGCTTCTCGCGACAGCGGAACGCCCCGGCGTCGCCCTCGACGCCCCCGAAGAGCTCCGCGCGTCCGACGTCTATCGCCTCTTCAGCCTTCAAACCGGCATCCCCGAGTTCCTGCTCCGCGAGGACCGCGCGCTCGATCCCGACCGCCTTCGCTCCCGCTTTCAGAGCCGCCTCGTCGGACAGGAGAGCGCCGTCGGTGCAGTCGCGGACACTCTTTGCGTGGTCAAGGCAGGCCTTCAGCCCGGCGACAAGCCTCTCGCGACCTTCCTTTTTGTCGGCCCCACCGGCGTCGGCAAAACCGAACTTGCGCGCGCGCTCGCGGAAGTGCTCTACGGCGCCGAGGATCGTCTCGTGCGCTTCGACATGAGCGAATACGCCGACGGCCTCGCGGCGGGGCGTCTTATCGGCGATGGCCAAGGTGAAGGGCTCCTCACCCGCGCGGTTCGAGAGCAGCCCTTCGCCGTGGTTCTCCTCGACGAAATCGAAAAAGCGCACCCGGTGGTCTTCGACCTGCTCCTTCAGGTCACCGGCGAGGGCCGCCTCACCGACGCGCGCGGTCGCGTCGCCTACTTTCACAACACCATTCTGATCCTCACGAGCAACATCGGCGCAAGCCATCGGCTGGGACGCGCTGGGTTCGGAGATGCCGAGCCCGGCTCGCACGCGCAGCACTACACCCGCGAAGTGCAGCGCTGGTTTCGGCCGGAGTTCGTCAACCGCCTCGACCGAATCATCCCGTTCACGCCTCTCGATCGAACCGCCATCGATGCGATCACGGAACTCACGATCGCTCGCCTCGCGCGACGACGCGGCATCACCGACCGAGGGCACATTCTCGACATCAGTCCCGCAGCCCTCGCGCTCCTTGCGGAGGGCGGCTTTGACGAAGCGTACGGCGCGCGCGCGCTCCGGCGTCACCTCGAAAACGCGCTCGCGGGACCTCTCGCGGCGCTCATCACTCGCTTTGATCGGCCCGCGCGACTGCGTGTGCTCGCCGCGGACGAGCCGCGGCCGAGCGATCCCATCGCCGCCGAGGTTCGCGAGAAGCTCGCGTTCGTCGCGGTTCCGATCGAGGCTGATCAGGACGCCGCGGACCCCGCCACCCTCGCGCACATCACCAAGCTTCGACGGGAAGTGGGGCATCTGCTCACCCTCCCGAGCGTCGAAATTCATCACGACGAAATGCAGACGATGCTTGCGCAGCTGAGCGCACCTCGATCCAAAAAGGCGCAGCGCCGTGCGGGCGCCGAGATCGCGCGAATGCAAAAGGACTTTCATGCGCTCGAGACCCGATGGCGCGCGCTGAACGACGCCAAGGAGGAACTCTGGGATCTCGAAGAGCTCGCGCTGACGGCGTTCTACGATCACGAGGCGTTCGACCTCCCACGGGAAGACGTCGACGCGCTCCGTCATCGCTTTCGCATGGCCCTCCTCGGACTTCTCCTCGATGCGGATCCGCAGCATGCGATTACGGTCCTTTGCCAGGAGCTCGACGCGGGACGAACGCTCAACATCTGGCTGATCACGCTGCTCAAGGACCTCGAACGCCGAGGCTGGCGCGCCACCGGGCACATCTATCGCGACCCGTCGCCATCGGAGCGCGCGTGGCCCCCCATGCGGACCCAGTGGGGACCGCCCCGGAGCGCCGATGAGCTCATCGCTTTCTTGGAACATGACCACCGAGGCCGCGCCGTCATCCTCCTGCGCGTGTCCGGCAATCACGTGGGAACTCATCTTGCGGTCGAGGCCGGCCTCCATCGGCATCTCGGGGTGGAGCCGATTCCCTCAGGGTCCCACCACGCGGTGCAGATCATCGCCATGCGGGCATCGGTTCAGGACGACGAGTGGGATCATCCTTGCCTCGAACCGACTCTGCGCCTCGCGCCCCAAGCCCAGGTTCTCAAACAGCGGTGCGTTCGCTGGACCGACGTTCGCGCCAGTCGGGACCTTCCGGAGAACTACGTCGACGTTCCGCTCGAGGCGTACTGGGCGCCCGAAAACGCCGACGAGCTCGCGCTCCGCGACCTGATTCGCCTCGAGCGAGACCACTCCCGCGAGCGCGCGATGCTCTACCCCTCCCCCCTGGATGCCAAACCGGACGTCAAACCGGACGCCAAACCGGAGCCGAGCTGATGCAGATCACCGTTCCGGTCTACCAGCAGCGACGCGAACAGGGACTTCAGTGGAGCACCGTTGGGCTCGGGGACCTCAGTGCGACGCGCACCCTCGGGACCGAGGCGAAGCTCAAGCGCTGGCTGCACGACACCCTCAAAGAAGCGACGCGCAACGAAAGGCGCGCGCTCCTCCAGCTCTTTGGGCCGGCGAGCGTCCGCCTCAAGCGCGTGCGCCTTGAGCTCTCGTTTAAGGTCCGCGGCAAGAAGAAGAAGACCGGCCTCTTTCCGATCATCTTGGATCCGCGCTTTCGTACGCAGAGCGAGCGTCTGGTGCTCGCCTACCACCCGCTCCGCCAGAACGACGTCCTGATCGTCAACGAGGATTCCCTCGAGGATCAGCTCGCCCCTTTTCTCGCCCATGCGTGGCGTGAGGTCCCTGACGAGGACCTCAACGCGCTGCTCTCCGACGGTCGGGATCGCCTCCGTGCGATCGCCATGACGCTCAACCCTCCCTCGCTCCTCGACCAGCTCCAGCAGCAAAAGAGTCCGTGGGCAGATCTCGAAATCGATCCCAAGCGGGAGCGCGAAAAGGACCGCGCGCGAAGGAAGAAAAAGGGCGGGCCGCCCCCAATTCTTCGGCGCCTCTCGGTCGACCTTACCGAGCGAGCGGCGAGCGGCGCTCTCGACGCGGGGCGCCCCAGGGAGCCACTGCGAAGTCAGATCCAGCAGCTGCTGTGTGTTCCGCGACGTTCGCCGCTGGTCCTGATCGGGCCTCCCGGAGCGGGCAAACGAACCGCGCTGCGCCGAGCCGTCGCGGACCTGCTTAGCTACGAAGGGTACGACGCGCATCGCAACCTCGACCGCGTCACCCACGTCTACTCCCTCTCCGGCAGCCGCATCATCGCCGGGATGTCCTTTCTCGGGCAGTGGGAACAGCGCTGCGTCGACATCCTCGAAGCGACCCAGGGTCGCCGGGTCGTGCTCTTCTTCGAAGACCTTCACACGCTGGGTCGCGTCGGACGCAGCCGCGACAGTGAACGCAGCATCGGCGACTTCTTCCGGGGACCGCTCGACCGCGGTGAGGTCGTCATCATCGGCACCGCGACCGCAAGCCAGTGGCATCGCCTCGAAGAAGACGTCCCAAGCTTTGCGGCGGCGTTCACGAGGCTTCGCGTGGACCCGGCCACGAGCGACGAAACGCTGCGCATGCTCCTCCACGAAGCGCGCGCGATCGAGAGCGAGCAGCGCTGCACCTTCGACGTCGAGGTCTTTCGCGGGATTCTCGAAGTCGGTGCGCCGCTGCTCGTCGACCAGGCGCTCCCGGGGAAAGCGCTCGATCTCCTGCGCCTTCTTGCGCGGGACGAAGGCGGCGCGACGCGAACCGGTGTCGAGATGGACCACGTCCTCGGGGCGCTATCGCGAAAGACCGGCCTCTACATGGATGTTCTCGACAAGGCGAGCGACCTCGCCCGCGAAGACGTCATTCATACGCTTCAGCTGGACGTCATGGGGCAGCCGAGCGCGACCGAAGCGGTCGCGGATCTCATCGTCCGCATTCGCGCGGGCCTCACGGACCCAGGGCGCCCTTACGGCACCTACCTCTTCACGGGACCGACGGGAACGGGCAAGACGCAGCTCGCAAAAGCGCTCTCGTCATATCTCTACGACAGCGAAGACGCGGACCGGCTCATTCGCTTCGACATGGGCGAGCTCTCGGGACCGGATGCGGTGGCGCGCCTGATCGGGGATCGCTGGTCCCCTCGCGGACTGCTCACCGAAGCCGTTCGGCAGGAACCCTTTTGCGTTCTCCTCCTCGACGAAATCGAAAAGGCGCACCGCTCCGTCCTCTATCTACTTCTGCAGCTTCTCGACGACGGACGTCTCACAGACGCCGCAGGAGACCGCGTCGACTTCACGCGTTCGGTCATCATCATGACCTCGAACCTCGGCGCGTCTCCCCGAGCTGCGGTCGGCTTTGAAAGCGGCGAAAGCTCGATTCGCTCCGACGTGCAAAAAGCGGTGAAGGAGTTCTTTCCCCCCGAGCTTTTCAACCGCATCGAGCGCATTGTCGCGTTCGAACCGCTCTCCAACGACACCGCCAAATCGATCGTCGAAAAAGAGCTCACCCAGCTCCTCGGGCGCCGCGGCCTCACCGAACGCAACGTCTTCGTCTTCGCGAACGCCTCCGCATCCGAGCGGATGGTGACCGAAGCCTTCGATTCCCGTGCCGGTGCGCGCTCGGTCAAACGCTATCTCGAAACCCGTATCGGTACGCTCCTCGCCGAGCACCTCGCCTCCACCGCGCGACCGGAGATGGAGATCATCCGCCTCTACGACGCCGATGGGGAGTATCGGCTGACCTCAAGCGCACTCCGCGAAGCACAGCCCCTCGAGGGAACGCTCGCTCTCGGGCCGCTTCTTCATGCCTCGTCGCCGGCGCTCGCCAAAGCCCTTCCGGCGGTCCTCCAGGACCTTCAATCCCTCGAGGAAGGCGGCGCCCTGGAGGTCTTGGCCGAGCGTCTCCGAACTCACCTCGCCCTCGTGGGAGGCAGCGAAGAGCAC